>JBAYRO010000137.1:0-6566 GCA_041676645.1 Burkholderiaceae bacterium
CGCGGCCAGCACGCCGGTGGCGAGCAGCTTTCTCTTCATGGCCCCTCCAGGCGGGATCCGGGTGCGACCGCGCCTAGCGATGGCAGGCGCGATCCGGGAAATAGCGATCGCAGAAGTAGCAGGGCCCCCGGGGCAGCCAGCCGGGCACCTGGTACCAGAGCTGCCTGATGTCCTCCAGCACATCGTCGCGATAGGCCTCGTAGCGAAAGCCCTCGCCGGTGACGATGGTGAAGCGGACACCGCGCACATCGATGCTCTCCACCGACACCCGGTCGAAGAAGGCATCGTACTCACCCGGTGGATAGACATCCTTGCGGATAATCAGGAAGTCGCGGCCGGCGTGCTCGCGAAAGTCGACCCGCATGTCGTCGTGGCGGGCATGGCTCGAGCCACGACCGAACACCAGGATCCGCCGGTCGAAGTTGTACTCCAGCGTTACCGCCGCCGAATAGCCGTTGCTCGCGAGCACATGTCGATCGAGCCGCTCCTGGCCGATCGCCTCGGCGAGCTCGTCGGCATGGACGGTCATGACGAGGCCCGGATACTGGCGCCATCCCGAGAAGGTCTCGGTCGGCAGCAGCATCAGGACGGCGATCAGCACGTAGTGCACGATGGCGAAACCGATGCCGAAGCGCAGCGCGCCCCTGCGCAGCCGGTCGCTGCCCGCGCCCGCCAGCACGAACCAGAGGATCGCGGGCAGGGCAAAGCTCGCGAGCCAGTGCAGGCCGATGGTCTTGACCGGCGAAAGCGCGGCCAGGATCAGCAGCGGCACCCCCGCCAGCCAGGCATGGACGCTGGCCGCCTGCGCGCGTTCCCGATCGGTCCGCGGCCCTGGCTCTCCCTCATCGCGCCGCCGCAGCAGGGCCAGCGCCAGGGGCGGCGACATCGCATAGATCGCCGACACGATGTAGAGCACCGGCGTGGACCAGGACAGGCCGGCGCCGCCGTGACGATTGACGATGTTGAACATCAGGTTGGGCCAGCAGTGCGCCGCGTTCCACCAGACCTGGATGAGGGCGGCGGGCAGCGAAGCGAGCACCACCAGGCCGAGGCCGACGAGCTTGCGACGATTCGGGCGCCAGACCGAATGGGCGAAGATCGCGATCGCCAGCAGGCCCGCGAAGTACTTCGACATCAGCGCCCCGCCCAGCGCCAGGCCGCACAGGACGAAATCGAGCCCGGCGCCGGTGCGCTGGGCGCGCGCATAGGCCAGCACGGCGAGACCCGAGAAGAACATCAGGGGTACGTCGGTCGTGATCGCCACGTTCCAGACATTCATCGGCGCCAGGAGCACCAGGCTGCCGGCAAGCCAGGCCAGGGCCTCGTCGTAGCGACGCACCGCAAACACCGCGGCAAAGGCGAGCGCGATCGGCACCAGCAGCGCCGGCAGGCGCAGCACCAGGGTATGCGACGAGATCGCATCGAGCACCGCGAGCCACCAGCCCACCATCGGCGGGTGGTCGTAGTAGCCCCAGTCGGGCTCGCGGCCCCAGACATGGAAGTAGGCTTCGTCGCCGGTCATCGGCAGCAGCGTGGCGAACACGAGCTTGAACGCGACGGACACCAGCAGCAGGACGGTGAAGACGCGCCGGGCCTGCGCCTCGGACAGGGATCGGGGAGTCGATGACAGCGGGTTCATGCGGATGCGGAAATGACGGACAGGCGGGCGGGCGGATGGGCAGGTCCGCACCCGGGGAGCGTAAAAGAAAAGGCGCACATCGCTGTGCGCCTTGAATGGCAGACTGGCTGCCTCTCCTCCTCCTCGATCCGGGCGCATCCGCATGCGCGGAGCGCCGAATGAACCCGATCGTAACCAATGCGTGATGGCATGTCCAACGCTTTGTTACAACTTTGCCGACGGTCCGGATGCTGCACTGCAACCTGCACGCGGCGCCCGGCAAACCGCGCGGCGGCGATGCAGGGCAGCATCAGTGCGCCCGATCGACCCACGCCAGCATTCCGAGCGCGAGCAGCAGCGCGCCGATGCTGGGCAGGCTGACCGACATCCAGGCGGGCCAGGTATTGAGCAGGCCGAGGTTGGAGAACAGGCCGTTGAGGAAGTGGAAGGCGATGCCCAGCATCACCGCGGCGAACACCTTGAAGCCGACGCCGCCCGAGCGCGCCTGCATGTAGGCCGAAGGCAGGGCGAGCGCAAGCATCACCAGTACCGCGAAGGGATAGACGATCTTCTTCCAGAGCGCGATCTCGTAGCGGCTCGCGTCCTGCTGGTTGCTCTTCATGTAGGAAATGTAGCGATAGAGATTCCAGGCGCTCATGCGATCGGCGTCGACGAGCAGTACCGACAGCAGGCTCGGTGAAAGCTCGGAGCGCCAGCTCATGCGCTCGCTGGTGCTGCGCGTCGCGCCCAGCACCGCGGCGTTCTCCTCGGCCTCGACCGCGGGCACCTCGATCTGCCTGACATCGTCGAACAGCCAGGTGTTGTCACGCTGCCAGGTGGCCCGCTGCGCCTCGATGATGCGAAGCAGGCCGAGATCGGCATCGAACTCGAAGACCCGCACCCGGTTGACCGAGCCGTCGGGATCGAGCTCGCCGATATTGACGAAGCGCTGCACCTCTACCCGGCCCTCGGAATCGCGCAGCGCATCCTTGATCCAGATGCCGCTGCGCAGCTGCCCGCCGACCGCTGCGCCGAGCGCGCCGAAGCGCACCGACTGCGCGAGGCGCTCGGCCGACGGCGCGACGAACTCGCCCACCGCGGCGGTGAGCAGCGCCAGCCAGATGCCGATCGTGGCGAGCGAGACAAGCGCCCGTCGACGCCCGAGCCCGGCCGCGCGCATCGCGGTGAACTCCGAACTGGAGGCGAACTGCGCCATCGCGTAGACCGCGCCGATCAGGGTGGCGACGGGCATCAGTTCGTAGAAATGGCTGGGCAGGCCGAGCAGCACGAAGATGAACGCATGCCCGATCCGGTAGCCGCCCTTGCCGACATCCTCGATCTCGTAGAGGAAATCGAAGATCGCGAACAGGGACAGGAAACCGACCAGCACGAACAGGACCGCGATGCGGACCTCGCGCCCGATATAGGAACGCAGCAGCCTCACGCGGCCCGCCGGGATCGCATTGGCAGCAAGCGCCAGAGGCTGCGCCGGCGCAGCCGCATGCGCGTGAAGTACATCCAGCCGGCGATCGCGGCGATGCAGCCGTGGGCGGCCCACACGCCGAGCGAGAAGGGGATGCGCTCCTGCGCCACCCAGGCCTGGCTCAGCGTCATGAGGTTGTTGTAGACGACATAGATCAGCAGCGCGATCACGAGGTTGATCGATCGGCCCATGCGCGGATTGACCGAGGCGAGCGGAATCGCCAGCAGCGCGAGCAGCACCGCCGAGACGGGCTGGGCGACGCGCCAGAGCAGTTCGCCGAGATTGCGCGAGGTCGGGTCGGTGATCAGATCGAGGGTGCCCAGCGCCTTGGTCGAGCGCGTCGCGGAGGAACCCTCCTGGGGTTCGAGCCGCAGGCCGTAGCGATCGAAGGACATCATGCGGAAATCGCCCGCCATGGTCGCGCCATCGTAGCGACGGCCCTGCTCGAGGACGAGGAAGCGCTCCTGGTCGGGCAGGGTGAGGACATGGCCGCTGGCCGAGACCACCACGGTCAGGTTCTCGCCCTTTTGCTGCGTGACGAAGACGTTGCGCACCTCGGTCTGCTCGTCATCGAGCGATTCGACGAAGAAGACCCGGTTGCCGCCGGCCGACTCGCGGAACTGCCCGGCGGCGACGCGGGAGATGTCCTGGCGCTGCTCGAAGCGCGACTGGTATTCGCCGCTCTGGACATTGGCCCAGGGAGCGATGATCAGCGACAGGATGCCGATGAGCACCGCGAAGGGCAGCGCGAATCCCATCACCGGCCGGATCCATGACGCGATGCTCAGGCCGCTGGCCTGCCAGACGACCATCTCGGAATCGCGCCAGGCGCGCGTGAACGCGATCAGGATCGCGCAGTAGAGCGTCAGCACGAGCAGGATCGACAGGTAGTTGACGGTGGAGAACGCGAGCAGCGGCAACACGCTCGCGGGGTCGACCCGTCCGGTGGCCGCACGCCCGAGCATGCGCACCAGCATCGTGGTGACGAGGATCGTGAACAGGGCCGAGAAGACGACGCCGGCAAGGCTTCCTAGTTCCCGGCGCAGCGCGGATTTCAGCAGCATCGGTTGATCTGGGGCTGGGGCTGGGCTTGCGAGCCACGGGCGTGCCGGTCCTCCGGCTCGCTATAATCGGCGCTTGCAAACCAAGGCGTCAGCACTGCGCCGGCCCGCCCCTCGTTGCGCTGGAGAAGAATCGATGCAATTTAGCACAAAGGCCCTCCCGATCGACAAGACCAGGACTGGTTGCGTCGTCATCCCGGTCCTTGCCGGCAGCAAGCTCGGCGCCAGCGCGAAGGCCATCGACGCGGCCACCGGCAAGCGCCTGGGCGCCGCCCTGGCAAGCGGCGATCTCGCGCCGAAGGCGGGCTCGACCCTGCTCGTGCATCTCGAAGGCGCGGTGGCGCGGGCCCTGCTCGTGGCCACCGGCGACAAGGCGACGCTCGACGAACGCGTCTATTCGCAGGTCGTGCGCGGCGCATTCCGCAGCCTGCGCGGCCAGGGCAGCAAGGATGCGATCGCGCTGCTGCACGAGGTCGAGGTCGAGGGCCGGGATCTCGCCTGGAAGATTCGCACCGCGGCGCTCGCCGCACGCGAGGCCGCCTATCGTTTCGACCGGTTCAAGAGCAAGCCCGAGAGCGGCCCGAGCGGCCCGGGCACGATCGCCTTCGCCGTCGACAAGGCCGACCAGGCGACGGCGCGCACCGCCGCCGGCCAGGCCGGCGCGATCGCCAACGGCATGGACCTCGCCCGCGACCTCGGCAACACGCCGGGCAACATCTGCACCCCGGGTCATCTTGCGCAGACCGCGCGCGATCTCGGCAAGGAATTCGATCTCAAGGTGCAGGTCCTCGGCGAGAAGCAGATGGCGGCGCTCAAGATGAACGCCCTGCTCGCGGTGGCGAAGGGCTCCGCCCAGCCGCCCCACCTGATCACCATCGAATATCGTGGGGCCGGCGCCCGGCAGGCGCCGGTGGCCCTGGTCGGAAAGGGCATCACCTTCGACACCGGCGGCATCTCGCTCAAGCCCGCCGCCGAGATGGACGAGATGAAGTGGGACATGATGGGCGCCGCCTCGGTCCTCGGCACGATCCGGGCGGTCGCCGAGCTGAAGCTGCCGATCAACGTGGTCGGCATCATCGCGACGGCCGAGAACATGCCCGGCGGCCAGGCCACGCGCCCCGGCGACATCGTCACCAGCATGTCGGGCCAGACGATCGAGATCCTCAACACCGATGCCGAAGGGCGGCTGGTGCTGTGCGACGCCCTCACCTACGCGGCCCGCTTCAAGCCCGCCGCGGTGGTCGACATCGCGACGCTCACCGGCGCCTGCGTGGTCGCGCTCGGCAAGCATCACTCGGGCCTGTTCTCACGCGGCGACGAACTTGCCGACGAACTGCTCGCCGCCGGCCAGGCCATGGCCGACACCTGCTGGCGCATGCCGCTGGACGACGAGTACCAGGAGCTGCTCAAGTCGCCCTTCGCCGACGTCGCCAACATCGGCGGGCGCTACGGCGGCGCCATCACCGCGGCCTGCTTCCTCGCGCGGTTCACCAAGGACTACGACTGGGCGCACCTCGATATTGCCGGCACCGCATGGCATTCGGGCGCCAGCAAGGGTTCGACCGGCCGGCCGGTACCGCTGCTGACCGGCTTCCTGATGAACCGGGCCGGCAATTGAGGATCCGTAGTGAAATGGGGTCAGACACCATTTCATATGAAATGGTGTCTGACCCCATTTCACCTTCCGTTTCACCTCCAGGCAGACGATGACGCAGGTCGACTTCCATTTCAATGCCGCCGACAAGCTGCACTATGCCTGCCGCCTGGTGCGCAAGATCCACCGCAGCGGCAAGCGCGTCGTCGTGTTTTCGTCGAACCCCGGCCAGCTCGCGGAGTTCGACCGGATGCTGTGGGCCTTCTCGCCGCTGGATTTCATCCCGCATGTGTCCGTGATCGATCCGCTGGCCCCCGAGACCCCGGTGCTGCTGGCCAGTGGCGAGGCGCCGTCGCCGCACCACGAGGTGATGGTCAACCTCGGATCCGGGACACCCGTTCACTTCAGCCGCTTCGACCGCCTCATCGAAGTGGTCTCGGTCGACGAGCGCGACCGGATCGCCGGCCGCGAGCGCTGGAAGTTCTACCGCGAGCGCGGCTACCCGATGGATCGCCATGACTGCGCCGCCTGAGCCGCCCGACCGCTCCCCCGGCCGGTCATGGGACGAGGAGGACGACCATGGACTGGACGACCTCGATGACCTGCCCGAGCTGACGGTGCCGCTGGAGGACCCTCTGCCCGATCCGGCCGATGCCGAGGCCGGACCCGCGGCCGGCGGGCGCCTGACCACGCGGCTCGGCGAGCCCGGCGGCGAGATCGGGATCGGCGCGCCGGCGCCCGACGAAGCGGCGATCCCGATGCTCACCGAGGTGCTGCCCAACCTGGCGCCCGCCCCGGCAAGCCCGGCAA
>JBAYRO010000138.1:0-6543 GCA_041676645.1 Burkholderiaceae bacterium
CGCGCTGGTGGTCGAGGAATCGATCACCGCCAGTGTCGACTTCGCCGCCAACTTCCCGTTCGACTCGCCGGATCTCTATCTCGGCGCGCGCGGCGGCGGCATCGGCCAGGGCGTCGCCGGCGCCATCGGCGCCGCCATCGGCCGGCCCGACCAGCCGGTGCTGTGCATCTCGGGCGACGGCTCGGCGATGTATTCGATCCAGTCGCTCTGGACCGCGGCGCACCGCAACCTGCCGATCGTGTTCGCGATTCTCGCCAACCGCGAGTACCGGGTGCTCAAGCACAACCTCGACATCTACCGGGAGCGCTTCGACACCGGCGCCAGCGCCGGCTATCCGCAGATGGATCTCGGCGGCCCGACGCTGGGCTTCGTCGAGCTGGCCGCCGGCATGGGCGTGCCGGGCGTGCGCATCACCCGACCCGACGAAGTCGGCCCGGCGATCGCCCGGGCCTTCGAGGCGGGTGGCCCGCAGCTCGTGGAGATCGTGATCGAGGGCAAACGGTAGGAGAAATGGGGTCAGACACGATTTTCTCTGCGAGAAAATCGTGTCTGACCCCATTTCAAGAGGGTCGATCCACCACCCGCATCACCCCCTCCTGCATCACCACCGCCGCCAGCACGCCATCCTCGCGGTAGATGCGCCCCTGCACGAGGCAGCGGCCATTGGTCGCGCTCGGGCTTTCGCATGCGTAGAGCAGCCACTCGTCGGCCCGGAACGGGCGCTGGAACCACATCGCGTGGTCGAGGCTGGTCATGGAGAAGTACTGCCGGGTCCGGTCGATCTTGTGCGGTCGGGTCGCGGTGCCGATCAGCGAATAATCGGACGCATAGGTCAGCAGCGTGCGGTGCAGGGCGGGGTCGTCGGGCAGTTTCTCGTTCGCCCGGAACCAGACCATCGCAACCGGTTCGCCGCCGTCCGGATCGAGATGCGGCGGCGGCAGGACCATCCGGAAGTCGAACGGGCCCTCGGCCATCATGAAGCGCGGCACCTGCACATCGGGCAGGCGCCCCATGAACTCCTGGCGCCAGGCCTCGATGTCCTTCAGGGTTTCGGGCCGCGGCACTTCCGGCATCGGCGCCTGGTGGGTGAAGCCGGTTTCCTCGCGATGGAAGGATGCCGCCAGGTTGAGGATCTGCTTGCCGTGCTGCACGGCGATGACGCGACGGCTCGCATAGGAGCGGCCGTCGCGCGCGCGGTCGACTTCGTAGATGATGGGGGCCGCCGGATCGCCGGGCCGCAGGAAGTAGGCGTGCAGCGAGTGCGCGTCGCCCTCGTCGACCGTCCGGGCGGCGGCGGCCATGGCCTGGGCAAGCACCTGGCCGCCGAACACCCGAGTGGTCCCGATGTCGACGCTCTGGCCCCGGAACAGGTTGGTGTCCAGGGTCTCGAGGGTCAGGTGGTCGACCAGGTCCTGGACGATGCTGGCCATGATTACGCCGACGCGCCCTGGACGGGCTTGAACATGGGGATCTTCTGGCCGTCCTCGGCCGGCTTGAACACCACCTGCACCTTGTTGCCGATGCGGACCTGGTCGAGATCGGTGTCGACGATGTTGGTCAGCATGGTGGTCCCTTCGTCGAGCGTCACATAGGCGATCGCGTAGGGCACCGGCACCCGGCGGGTGGCCGACACGCTGTAGATGGTGCCCTTGCCCGAGGCCTCGATCCAGCTGACATCGTCACTGCGGCAGTGCGGGCAGAAGGGACGCGGATACCAGTGGGTCTTGCCGCAGGCGCCGCACTTCGGGACCATGAGCCGGCCGTCGTTGGCGGCCGCCCAGAAATCGGCGTTGTCGGGGTAGATCGGGGGCGTCGGCAGGGGGCGGTCCTGTGCCATCAGGGTCATGTTCTTACTCCCGTTCCATGATGAGGGTGGCGCCCGCATGCCGGTGGCCGAGCAGGCCGCCGGTGCCGTGGGCAAGCGCGATGTCGCAGTTGGGGACCTGCACCTTGGGATGCGCCTCGCCGCGCAGCTGGCGCACCGCCTCGATGACCTTGGTGATGCCGCCGCGGTTCATCGGGTGGTTGTTGCACAGGCCGCCGCCATCGGTGTTGAACGGCAGCTTGCCGACACCGGAAATGAGGTTGCCGTCGGCAACGAAGGCGCCGCCCTTGCCCTTCTCGCAGAAGCCGAGATCCTCGAGCTGCATCAGCACGGTGATCGTGAAGCTGTCGTAGATCGAGACGTACTTGATGTCCGAGCGGCTCACGCCGGCTTCCTCGAAGGCCGCCTGGCCCGAGCGGACCCCGGCGGAGTACGTGAGGTCGATGTCGCCGCCGTTCTGGGCCTTGATGTGCTCGCCCGCGCCGATGACCTTCACCAGCGGGCGCTTCAGCGAGCGGGCGATCTCGGGCTTGACCACGACCAGCGCGCCGCCGCCGTCGGACACCACGCAGCAGTCGAGCCGGTGCAGCGGATCGGCAATGAGCGGCGAGCCCACCACGTCCTCGACGCTGACCACATCACGCAGCATCGCGTGCTCGTTGTACTGCGCGTGGTGCGAAGCGGCCACCTTGATCCAGGCGAGTTGCTCGGCGGTGGTGCCGAACTCGTGCATGTGGCGGGCCGCGCACATCGCGTAGCTGTTGATCGTCACCAGGCCGTAGGGCGCCTCGAAGGGCGCATCGGGCACGTTGGGCGCGAACACTCGCGGCGCCGCGCCACTGTGGCCTTCCGAACGCGGCCGGCCGGCGAGCGTGATCAGCGCGACGTTGCAGCGGCCGGCGGCGATCGCCTCGGCGGCGTGCGCGACATGGATCAGGTAGGAGGAGCCGCCGGTCTCGGTAGAATCGACATGACGAACCTTCAGGTTCATGTAGTCGACCATGCTGACCCCGCCCATGCCGGGCGCGTCACCGGCGCTGAAGTAGCCGTCGACATCGTCGAACGTGAGGCCGGCGTCGGCGAGCGCACCGCGGGCGCATTCATAGTGCAGCTGCGGCACCGTCTTGTCGGGCGCCTTGCGCGTCGGATGCTCGTAGGCACCGACGATGTAGGCCTTGCCTTTGATCGTCATCTGGGACCGTCTCCAGGTTCGGTTCGGATGCCCGCTGATGGAACCGGCGGGATTTTGTGCCTTGCAATATACCGCGAAACGCCGGGCGACTCCGGCGTACGGGCAATCAGGATCGCTCTCTAGTCGCGCTGCAGGAAGCGATACATCTCCGTGTGGTCGGCGCTGGCCGGCAGGGCCTGCGCGGCATCGCGCCAGATCCGCAGGACCTCGTCGCCCAGGCGCATCGGCTCGCCGATCGCGCTGCCGAGATCCATCGCGATGCCGAGATCCTTGGCCATCAGGCGCAGGGCGAAACCGGAGTCGAACTTGCCCGAAAGCATGAAGGGTTTCACCTTCACCTCGGTGGTGTTGTTGCGCCCGGTCGAGCCGTTGAGGACATCGGTCATGACCTCCGGATCGAGCCCGAAGCGTGCGCCCACATGCAGGGCTTCGGCGACGGCGACGAGGCCGGCGGCCGACACATAGTTGTTGAGCGCCTTCATGGCATGGCCCGCGCCAACCGGCCCGACATGGGTGACCACCCGGCCCATCGCCGCGAGCAGGGACTTGTTCGCCGCGAAGAGCGCGGCATCACCGCCGCACATGATCGCGAGGCTGCCGTCGACGGCGCGTCGCACCCCGCCCGATACCGGCGCATCGAGAAAGCCGATGCCACGGCCGGCGATCGCCTTGGCGAGCGCCTGCGAGCGCAGCGGCTCGGACGAGCTCATGTCGATGATCGCCGCCCCCGACCCGAGCACATCGGCCAGGCCGCGGGCGCCCAGCACCGTCGCATCGACGACATTGGAGTCGGGCAGCATCAGGATGACCACCGACGCGCCAGCCAGGCCGTCGAGGCCGGCCGCGTCCGTCGTGCCCGGATAATCGGCCACGAAGGCGGCGCGCGCCTCGGGAGAGAGATCATGGACCGCAAGGCGGTGGCCGGCCTCGTGCAGCCGCGCCGCCATCGGCCGGCCCATCATCCCGAGGCCGACGAAACCGATGGTTTGCGCGGCGGTGCTCACTTCTCGAGCTCCTTGAAGGTCTCCTTCGCGACCCGGAAGCCGTCGATCGCAGCCGGCACGCCACAGTAGATCGCGACCTGCAGGAACACTTCCTTGATCTCGTCCCTGGTGAGGCCGTTGTTGATGGCCCCGCGGATATGGAGCTTGAGCTCATGGGGGCGGTTCAGGGCGCAGAGCATCGCCAGGTTGAGGAAGCTGCGGGTACGGCGATCGAGCCCCGGCCGGTTCCAGACATCCCCCCAGCAGTACTGGGTGACGAGCTCCTGCATGTCCTGGTTGAATTCGTCGGCGTTCCTGATCGCGTTGTCGACGTATTCGGCGCCCAGCACTTCACGACGGGTCTTCAGGCCCTTGTCGAACAGTTCCTTGTTCATTCCGGTCTCCAGCTTGGTCCAGGTTCGTTCGGCCGCCGGCCGGCGGCCCTCGCAAGGATTCTAGTCCTGCCGCCAAGGCCCGGCAGCAAGGGTTTCAGGCCACCGAACGTCCCTGCCCCTGCCAGTAGCGGGCCCGCAGCGCCTTCTTGTCGAGCTTGCCCAGTCCGGTGACCGGCAGTGCGTCGATGAAATCGATCGATTTCGGCGCCTGCACCGGACCCTTGGCGTCTCGCACCAGGGCGATGAGTTCCTCGGCGCTCACGTTCGCGCCGGCGCGCAGCACCACGCAGGCCTTGACCGCCTCGCCCCACTTCGGATCGGGGATGCCGATGACCGCGGCCGAGGCCACCGCCGGATGGGTCGCGAGCGCATCCTCGACTTCGCGCGGATAGACGTTGAAGCCGCCCGAGATGATCAGGTCCTTGGAGCGGTCGACGATGTAGAGATAGCCGTCGGCATCGGCCCGGGCCATGTCCCCGGTGTAGAGCCAGCCATGGCGCAGCGCCCGTGCGGTCTCCTCGGGCTTGTTCCAGTAGCCCGCCATCACCAGCGGGCCGCGCACGCAGATCTCGCCGACCTCGCCCTGCGGGACCTCATTGCCGTCGTCATCGAGCAGGCGCACCTGGATGTAGCCCACGGGCGCGCCGCAGGAGGCGAGCCGCTCGGGATGCTTGACCGGGTCATGGTCCTGCTGGCGCAGCACGGTGACCGCATTGGGCGCCTCGGACTGGCCATAGAGCTGCATGAAGACCGGGCCGAAGCGCTTCATGCCTTCCTCGAGCCGGACCGGCGCCATCGGCGATGCGCCGTAGATGATCAGCCCGAGGCTGGAGAGATCCGCCTTGTCGATACCCGGGGAATCGAGCAGCACGTAGATCATGGTGGGCACGAGGAAGGTGCTGGTGATCCGGTGGCGTTCGACCAGGTCGAAGAAACGGTCAGCATCGAAACCCTTGGCCATCACGAAGGTGCCCGAGCGCAGCATGATCGGCAGGATCATGACACCGGCCGCATGGGTGATCGGCGTCATCGCGAGATGGCGGATCTGCGCCGGCCAGTCCCACTCGGCGAGCTCGTGCATCACCATCGCCATCTGCACCCGGTGGGTATGGATGACGCCCTTGGGCTGGCCGGTGGTGCCGCCGGTATAGATCAGCACACAGATGTCGTCCTCGGTGGTCTCGACCTGCAGCGGTGCCGGTTCGAAGCGCCCGGATTCGGCGAGGATGTCGTCGCACAGGTCAGAGGGTCCGAAGCCGAGCAGCTTCAGCTGGGGCAGGCGGGCGGCGAGCGCCCGGCCGCGCTCGGTGAAGCTCGGGTGGTCGACGAACAGGGTCGTGACGCCGGAATCCTCGGCAAGGTAGGCGTGGTCGTCTTCGGACGCCATCGGGTGCATCCAGGTGACGCGCAGGCCCATCAGGTAGGCGGCGGCGGTCACCATGAAGCCCTCGGGCCGGTTCGACGTGATCGCCGCGACGGCATCGCCATGGCGCAGGCCGCGCGCCTTGAGCGCCTGGATGAAACGCGAGAGCCGGGCCCCGAACTCGCGATAGCTGATGTGCTCGTCATCGAGCACGAAGGCGTCCCGGTCGCCGCCGCGCTGGATCGCGCGCACGACGAGATCGCCCATGCTGCAGCCCTGGTAGAGGGCGTTGGAATCGCTCATCGTCTCCTCGCTGTATCGTCGGCGCCTGTCGGCCAAGCGCGATCGTACACCGGCGCCTCCGCACGCCGAATCCGCTCCCGGGGCTCTACTCCGTGCGCTGCCCTTCCAGCCACTCCTTCAGCGCAGCGTTGACCCGACCCTGCCACCCTGGGCCGGTGGCGCGCAGCCCATCGACCACGTCCTGGTCGAGCCGCAGCGACACCATGCGTTTCGGGCGTTCGCTGGGCGGGCGGCCAACCCTCGCGGTCTTGCGCACCGCATCCCATTCCGCATCCGTCAGCGGGCGCGAGTCCGGGTCTGCCTCGGCCGCAGCCGTAATGGCGGCATCCTCCTCCGGCGTGGGGAAAATTGTCCCCGGCTTAAGCTTCGGCATAGCGTCTTACCTCTCTGTCATTGGCCTTGCGCAAGCTGATGATCCGCCTGCTCTCGGCACGAGTCGCGAACGCGACGAAATACAGGCGCATATCGATGTACCCGATCGC
>JBAYRO010000139.1:0-6471 GCA_041676645.1 Burkholderiaceae bacterium
TCGGCCCGGCGATGCGACTGCAGTTCGAGGACGTGCTCACGGTGCGCTACCAGATCCAGGAAGTCCTGCGGATCGGCCGTACCGACGACCCCGCGACGATTCGCGAGGAGATCGACCGCTATGCGCACCTCGTTCCCGACGGCAGCTGCTGGTGCGCCACCCTGATGATCGAGGAGCCCGCCACCGAGGCGCGCCGGCGGGTGCTGCCCTTGCTGCACGTCGCCGTCCCGGATATCCATCTCGACCTGGGCGGCATCCACCGCGTCGCGGTCCGCGCCAACCACGACCTGCCACGCAAGCAGCGCGAGCGACCCGCGGCCGTGCATTTCCTGCGCTTCGACTTCGGCGAGCAGGCGCGCTCGCTATTGCTCGCCGGATCGCCCGTCGCGATCGGCTGCGACCACGAGCACTATCGCTGGCGCGCGAAGGTCCCGTCCGAGACGCTCGGCCGACTGATGCGCGACATCAGCCGCAACACCAATCCCGCCACGCGTCGCCCGGACCACTACTGAACGCGCTGAGGCGGGGACGCCGAAGACAGTACGGTTGTACGGCAAGGCGCTCCCAACGCCGCCATGCGCCCGAATCCGCGCCCGTCTTGACCCGGCTTCGCGGTTCGGGCGCAGGACAAGGCGGGGCGCCGAAGACAGTACGGTTGTACGGCGAGGCGCCCCAACGCGGTCATGCGCCCGAACCGCGGAGCCGCATCAGGGTTGGCCTTCGAGGAAGCTTTTCAGCTTGTCAGCCCGACTCGGGTGACGCAGCTTCCTCAGCGCCTTGGCTTCGATCTGGCGGATCCGCTCGCGGGTGACGTCGAACTGCTTGCCGACTTCCTCGAGCGTGTGGTCGGTGCTCATCTCGACGCCGAAGCGCATCCGCAGGACCTTGGCTTCGCGCGGGGTGAGCGAATCCAGGACTTCCTTGACGACATCGCGCATCGACTCGTGCAGGGCGGCGTCGGCCGGCGCGAGCGTGGCGGTGTCCTCGATGAAGTCGCCCAGGTGCGAATCGTCGTCGTCGCCGATCGGCGTCTCCATCGAGATCGGTTCCTTGGCGATCTTGAGGATCTTGCGGATCTTGTCCTCGGGCATCTCCATCTTCTCGGCCAGGGTCGCCGGATCGGGCTCGTTGCCGGTTTCCTGCAGGATCTGGCGCGAGATCCGGTTCATCTTGTTGATCGTCTCGATCATGTGGACCGGAATGCGGATGGTGCGGGCCTGGTCGGCGATCGAACGGGTGATCGCCTGCCGGATCCACCAGGTGGCGTAGGTGGAGAACTTGAAGCCGCGACGGAACTCGAACTTGTCGACCGCCTTCATCAGGCCGATGTTGCCTTCCTGGATCAGGTCGAGGAACTGCAGGCCGCGGTTGGTGTACTTCTTGGCGATGGAGATGACCAGCCGCAGGTTGGCCTCGGTCATCTCGCGCTTGGCGCGGCGGGCGCGGGCCTCGCCGGCGGCCATCTGGCGATAGATGTCCTTGAGGTCGCCCAGCGGCAGCACCACCCGCGCCTCGAGATCGATGAGTCGCTGCTGGAGATCCTGGATCGAGGGGATCGAACGCTCGAGCACGTCGACATAGGCGGGCGCCGCGGCGGCTTCGCGCTCGGCCCACTGCAGGTCGGTTTCATTGCCCGGGAACGAAGCGATGAAATGCTGGTGCGTCATGCCGACCTTGGATACGCAGATGTCGCGGATCTCGCGCTCGAGGCGACGGACCTCCTCGACCTGGCTGCGCAGCGTGTCGCAAAGGCGCTCGACGACCTTCGCGGTGAAGCGGATCGTCATGAACTCGTTCTGGATCTCTTCCTGCGCCTTGACGTAGGGCCGGGACTTGTAGCCGTCCGACTCGTAGGCCTGGCGCATGCGGTCGAACCACGCCTCGATCGCGTCGAACTTGACCATCGCCGCGGCCTGGAGTTCGCTCAGGCGCGCAACCTGCGCGGCCTTGATCGATTCGCCATCGTCATCGACATCCTCCGGTTTCGGGCCGAACTCGAGGTCTTCCTCGGCGTTGTCGTCGAGCAGGCCGTCGATGAGCTCGTCGATGCGCATCTCGCCGGCGCGGATCTTGGTGACGTCGGCGATCACCTCGGCGATGGTGGTCGGGCAGGCGGAGATCGCCCCGATCATGTGCTTGAGGCCGTTCTCGATGCGCTTGGCGATCGCGATCTCGCCCTCGCGGGTGAGCAGTTCGACCGAGCCCATCTCGCGCATGTACATGCGCACCGGGTCGGTGGTGCGACCGAACTCCGAATCGACGGTCGAGAGCGCCGCCTCGGCTTCCTCTTCGGAGTCGTCGTCCGATGAGTTGACCGGGGTGCTGTCGCTCATCAGGAGCGTCTCGGCATCGGGCGCCTGTTCATAGACCTGGATGCCCATGTCGCTGAAGGTGCCGATGATCGACTCGAGCGATTCCGGATCGTTCAGGTCCTCGGGGAGATGGTCGTTGATCTCGGCATAGGTCAGGAAGTTGCGCTCCTTGCCCATCTTGATCAGCACGCGCAGGTTCTTGCGGGTGGATTCGCGATCGGCATCGGAAATGTTCGGCTTGCCGCCGAACTCGCGCAGCAGGGCCTTGTCGCGACCGCGAGCACCCCGGCGACCCTTGGTCGCGGGCTTGCGCACTTCGGCGACCGGCGGCAGTTCGACGGAGTCGTCGCCGTCGCCATCCCCATCGTTGTCGGTATCGACGAAATCGGTATCGGCGACCCGCATGCTCTTGTCCGCAGCGCGGTCGACGAGTTCCTGCAGGCGATCGACCTCGTCGGTGCTCACCGATGCGGCCTTGGCGGCGGCCTTGCGCGGACGTCCCGGCTTCGCGGCGGCCTTGGTGGCGGTCGCGGTTTTCCTGGCGGCGGTCCCGGTGGCCTTGCTCGCGGCAGCCTTCGTGGCCTTCGTGGCGGTGGCCTTCGTGGCGGCGGCTTTCGTTGCGCCCGCCTTCGTAGCCGTTGCCTTGCTGGCCGCGGTTTTCGTCGCGGTGGCCTTGCTTGCGGCCGACTTCGTTGCGGCCGTCTTGCTTGCGGTGGTTTTCGTGGCGGCCGATTTCGTTGCCGGCTTCTTCACCGCAGTCTTGGCGGCGGCTGCGCTGGAAGCGCTCGTGGTCCTGGCGGCCGGGGTCGACTTCGCCTGGGTCGACTTCACGGCAGCGGGCTTCGCGGCCGGCGTCCTGGCGGCGCTGGCCGTCCTGGGCGCCGCCTTGCTGCCCGCCTTGGCGGCGGTGGTCCTGGCCGTGGTGGCCGGCTCGGCCTTCACCGAAGCCTTCGAGGCGGTCTTGCCGGCGGCCTTGGCCACGGCCCGGGCGCCTGCGGCGGGGCTGGCGGCAGTACGGGCGGCAGGCATCCGGGCGGGCGCCTTCACGGCGGCCGGCCGGGCCGATGATTTCGCCGCCGGCGACTTGCCTGCCGCGGATTTCGCCGTCGATCTCGCCGTCGTCTTCCCGACCCCGTCGACCTGATCGACCTGATCGACCTTGGTCTTCTCGACCTTCCCGACCTTGCTTGCCGCCGGCTTCGCCTGTCGGCCTGTTCGGGAAGAAGCGCTCGAAGTCAGTTTCTTTGTCGCCACGGATTACCTCTTGGTCGCGCCGGTCCGGCCCCGATGGCCGGACTGGAAATCGTTTGCCTGCCCATGCCGCCGCGGTCGATGCGGGTCCCGACATCGGCGGGCCAGCATGGGTCGCCCGCGGGCCCGACACCGGCGGGCTCGCATGCAGAATCGAAAGACGTCATGGCAAAGGCAGCAAGGTTCGCCCCCGCAAAGTATCGGGGCGCACTCCTGCCGCTCAAGGTCATGCTCTTGCGTTGGTTAGATCGGGGTAACTTTCCATTTTATCAAGTCTGCCGAGCTAAAGCCATAAGTTCTTGATATTTCAAGCGATCGGCTTCGGTTTCAAGTCCGGTCACGATCAGTGCGTCGATCTGCGCCCGCAGGTCGCGCTGGCGCAGCTGCGCCAGCGCATCGCGAATCTCGGCAAGGGCCTCGTCCTCGGCGAGCCGGGCGATCGCCACGGGGTCGCGGGCCGCGTCGTCGCGGGCCCGGGCCACATCCTCCGGCGCGGTCGCCGCCAGCGCGGTGCAGGCCGCCTCGAAGTCGGCTCCGGCCGGCAGGCGGGCGAGCTCGGCGAACCAGGCGGCGAGATCGGCCGGCAGATAGGACGCCGTCGCGGCCTCGATCGCCAGCGCCGGATAGCGCGCCCCCAGCAGGCGCAGGCGGCGCTCCAGGTCGGGGCGCCGCGCCGGCGGCCGCGGCCGGAACGCGCCGCCGGAGTCGCCGCCGAACGCGCCCCGCCGGCCTCGCCCGCCGCCACGGCCGGACCAGGCTTCGCCGCGACCGCCGCCGCGGGCGCGGGTCGCGCTCCACGCGGGCTCGCCATCCTGGCGGCCGGATCGGCCGACATGGCCATCGCCCCGGGCGACGGGCGGACCGTCGGCGCGCTGCGCCCGGCCGGCCGCAGCCCCGGCGCGGGGAAAGCGCGCATCCCGACTCTCGGCGGCCTCCTCGAGATAGGCATCGAGTTCCTCGCGACCGATGCCGGCGGCCGCCGCGAGCGCATGGCCGATCTGCAGGCGCAGCCCGGGCGCGCCGAGCGCCTCGAGCAGGGGCGCGGCCTGGGCGAGCATCCGCGCCCGCCCTTCGGCGGTCTCGAGGTCGTTGCCGTCGCGCAGGGCCTGCAGGAGATAGGCCGAGAGCGGCGTTGCAGCGGCAATCCGGGCGGCGAAACCATCGGCGCCATGCGCGCGCACGAAACTGTCGGGATCATGCTCGGCGGGCAGGAACATGAAGTCGATGCGCTTGATGTCGCTCGCATGCGGCAGGCAGTTCTGCAGGGCCCGCCAGGCCGCCTTGCGCCCGGCCGCATCGCCGTCGAAGGCGAACACCACCCGGTCGACCAGGCGCAGCAGCTTGCGGACATGCTCGCCGGTGGTCGCGGTGCCCAGCGTGGCCACCGCATTGCCGATTCCGTGCTCGGCGAGCATGACCACGTCCATGTAGCCCTCGACGACGATGGCGCAGCCTTCGCGGCGCAGGGCGTCGCGAGCCTCGTAGAGGCCGTAGAGCTCGCGTCCCTTCGAGAACACCTCGGTCTCGGGTGAGTTCAGGTACTTGGGCTCGCCCCGATCGAGCACCCGGCCGCCGAAGGCGATCACCTGGCCGCGCGGATTGCGCAGCGGAAACATGATCCGGTCGCGGAACCAGTCGTAGCGCCTGCGCCGCTCGGCGGTCGGCGCCCGATCGCCATCGTCCTCGGGCTCCCTCACCAGGCCGGCGCCGAGCAGGGCCGGCGCTGAGTAGTCGGGCACCGCCGCTTCGAGCGGTCGCCAGCCCTCCGGCGCATAGCCGATGCCGTAGCGGGCAGCGGTTGCGCCGGACAGGCCTCGCCCCTTCAGGTAGTCGATCGCCCGCTGGCTGTCGGCGAGCCGCCGCTTGTAGAAGCGCGCCGCGACCGAAAGCGATTCCAGCACCCCCGGATCGCGTCGCTGCGGCGCTTCGCCGCCACGCTCGCGCGGCACGTCCAGCCCCGCCTGCTGGGCGAGTTCACCCACCGCATCGACGAAGCCGAGCCCGGCATGATCCATCAGGAAGCCGATGGCGCTGCCATGGGCGCCGCAGCCGAAGCAGTGGTAGAACTGCTTGGTCGGGCTGACCGTGAACGACGGCGATTTCTCGGCATGAAAGGGGCACAGGCCGAGCAGGTTGGCACCGGCGCGGCGCAGCTTGACGTAGCGACCGACGACCTCGGCGACGTCGGTGCGCGCGAGCAGATCGTCGATGAAGGGCTGCGGAATCAAGCCGGGACCACCTCCTCGCTGCGCCCGATGCGATCATGCGCCCGCAGGCGAAACCGTATCGGCGTGAAACCGCGCCCGCGGTATCTCTAGGAGGCCAGGCGCTGCCGGACCTGGGCCGACACCGCGGCCAGGTCGGCCCTGCCGGCCAGTTTACCGCGCAGCAGGTTCATGACCTTGCCCATGTCGCGCTGGCTGCTCGCGCCGGTTTCGGCAATGGCCGCATCGATCGCGGCGTCGACCTCGGCCGGTTCGGCCGCCCGCGGCAGGTAGGCCGCCAGAACCTCGATCTCGGCCCGCTCCTTCGCGGCGAGATCCTCGCGCCCGGCGCCCTCGTACTGGCTCGCCGACTCGCGGCGCTGCTTGATCAGCTTGTCGACGACGGCCACCGTCTGGGCCTCGTCGAGCATGATCCGCTCGTCGATCTCGCGCTGCTTGATGGCCGCGATCAGCAGGCGGATGGTGGACAGGCGCCCGGCATCGCGATTGCGCATCGCGAGCTTCATGTCCTCGGTGATCCGTGCCTTCAGGTCCATGTTCGCCTCGTGCTGGTTGCCGCAGATCGGGATAGGGGGACCGCCATGATAGCGGCCGCCCCTCCCACACCACCCGGCATGCGGGTCCGCACCGGGCGGTTCGAGTGGTTGAGGTCATGAGAGACGGGGAACACCGAGCCGATCGAA
>JBAYRO010000140.1:0-6284 GCA_041676645.1 Burkholderiaceae bacterium
AGGATCGAGGAGGCCGCCGATTTCCTCGACATCATCGTGGCGCGGCGCGGCGGCCAGCCGGTGCGGCTGGGCGATGTGGCGGTGCTCGAGGACGGGCAGAGCGCGGTCACCTCGCTCGCGCTGCTCGACGGGGCGCGGGCGCTGGCGGTCGATGTGGTCAAGGCGCAGGGCGCCAATACCGTCGAGATCGCCCACGAGGTGCGCGCGGTGATCGCCGGGCTCAATGCCGACCCCTCGCTCGAGGGGGTGCATATCGAGATCGTGCGCGACAATGCCCGCGAGGTCGAGAATTCCTACAACAGCGTCCAGAACATGCTGCTCGAGGGGGCGCTGCTGGCGACGATCATCGTCTTCCTGTTCCTCAACTCGTGGCGCTCGACCGTCATCACCGGCTTCACCCTGCCGATCTCGATCATCGGCACCATGTCGGTGCTGTATTTCGCCGGCTTCACCCTGAACATGATGACGATGATGGCGCTGTCGCTGGCGGTCGGCATCCTGATCGACGACGCCATCGTGGTGCGCGAGAACATCATGCGGCACCTGCACATGGGCAAGTCGCACATGCGCGCCGCGCTCGACGGCACCAACGAGATCGGGCTGGCGGTGCTGGCGACCACGCTTTCCATCGTCTCGGTGTTCCTGCCGGTGGCCTTCATGGAAGGGATCATCGGCCGGTTCTTCCTGCAGTTCGGGGTCACGGTCTCGGTGGCGGTGCTGATCTCGCTGTTCGTGGCCTTCACGCTCGACCCGATGCTGTCCTCGGTCTGGTATGACCCCTCGGCCGACCCGAAGCGCAAGAAGGGCCCGATCTGGAAGCTGGTCAACCTGTTCGACCTGTTCTTCATGGGCGTGGCCCGGGCCTATGTCAGCCTGCTGCGCTGGTGCCTGAAGTTCCGCAAGATCACGCTGCTGATGGTGGTGGCGGCACTGGGCGGCAGCCTCGCCCTCGTCCCGCTGGTCGGGGTCGAGTTCATGCCCCAGACCGACAACGGCGAGTTCCAGGTGACGGTCGAGACCCCGGTGGGCTCCTCGCTCGACTATACCGCCTCGAAGCTGCGCCAGGTCGATGCGGTGCTGCGCGAGTTTCCCGAAGTGGCGCGCACCTATGCCACCGTGGCCTCGGGCACCTCGACCACCGGCAACAACACCGCGCAGATCCTCGTCACCCTGGTCGACCGCAACGCGCGCAGCCGCACCCCGCAGGACATGTCGCGCCCGGTGCGCGATGCGCTGGCGGCGGTCCCGGGGATCGAGATCACGGTCGGCACCGCCTCGCCCATGGGCGGCAGCTCGAGCCCGGTCGACATCTCGATCTCGGGCCCGGCGCTGCAGGTGCTCGAGCCGCTGTCCGAGGAGCTGATGCAGCGCATCGCCGCGATCCCCGGGATCGTCGACGTGAAGTCGAGCCTCGAGCTCGCGCAGCCGGTGCTCGGGGTGCGGGTGGACCGCGACCTTGCCAGCGACCAGGGCATCTCGATCGGCCAGGTCGGGCAGGCGCTGTCGCCGATGCTCGGCGGCGAGAAGGTCGGCGACTGGACCGATCCGCAGGGCCGGGTCTACGACCTGAACGTGCAGCTTCCCGAGGACATGCGCAACGATGCCGAGCTGCTGGGCGCGCTGCCGATCGCCATCTCGCCCTCGGGCGAGGGGATGCTGCGGCTCGACCAGGTGGCCGAGATCGTGCCCTCGCTCGGCGCCTCGCAGATCAACCGCCAGGACGGGCTGCGCACCATCCAGGTGACCGCGAATCTCGCCGGCGCGACGCTGGGCGACGTGCTGACCGACGTGCAGGCCGCGATGGCCGCGCTCGAGCTGCCGCCCGGCTACCGGATCACCACCGGCGGCGACCAGCAGAACCTGTCGGAATCGGGCGGCTCGGCGGCCGGCGCGCTGCTGCTCGCGGTGATCTTCATCTACCTCGTGCTCGCCTCGCAGTTCGGCTCGTTCCTCCAGCCCTTCGCGATCATGATGTCGCTGCCGCTCTCGCTGGTGGGGGTGCTGCTGGGGCTGCTGGTCGGGGGATCGTCGCTCAACATCTTCTCGATGATCGGCTTCATCATGCTGATGGGGCTGGTGGTGAAGAACGCGATCCTGCTGGTGGACAACGCCAACCAGCACCGCCGGCACGAGGGGATGAACCTGTTCGACGCGCTGGTGCTGGCCGGCTACACCCGGTTCCGGCCGATCATCATGACCACGCTGGCCATGATCCTCGGCATGACGCCGCTGGCGCTGAACCTGCACGGCGGCTCGGGCGAGAACGCGCCGATGGCCCATGCGGTGATCGGGGGGCTGATCTCCTCCACCATCCTCACGCTGGTGGTGGTGCCGGTGGTGCTGACCTATATCGACTCCTTCGGCCGCCTGGTCGGCCGGCTGATGCCGAAGGCACCCGACGACAGCCACGCGGAGGGGGACGGCGAGGACGCCACGGCCGACGCCACCGCCTGAGGGGCCCTGCCCGGCACGTTCGCCACCCGCGAGGCGGCGCAGCCGGGGCGGCAGGTCATAGGCCGGGGCCGGTGGATTGCTTCGCTTCGCTCGCAATGACGGGGAGAGGCGTCCGGCCGGCGCGAGGCCATCGCCTCGCGCCCTTCGCAGCATATCGACAAGAACCAGCCGTGCGCCATGCGCACGGCCAGCGCCCGCCCTGCGGGGGGCGGGCGCTATGCGCGCCCGCCGGGCGGGCCCTGTCCGTGCCCTGAACGCCGTTCTCGTGGAGACCTTCCCCGCCCTCCGCTCGCGCTCCGGGCGGCGGGCCGGGCGAGGCTTCGCCTCGCTGCTCCGGCCCGGGGCGATACGACAGACCGCTCCCCCCGTCATTGCGAGGCGGCAAAGCCGCCGTGGCAATCCACGGGGCCGGGGAGATGGATTGCTTCGCCTGCGGCTCGCAATGACGCGGGGAGAGGCGGGCGGCCCCCGCCCCTATGCCTGAAGCGCGCGGACCCCGATCGCGCCCTCGCCGCGGGCGCGCATGGCGAGGGCGGCGGCATGGGCGCCCGCCGCGGTGGTGAAATAGGGGATGCGCCCGAACAGCGCCGCCGAGCGGATCAGGCGGCTGTCGCCCACCGCCTGGCTGCCCTCGGTCGAGTTCATGACCACCGCCACCTCGCCATCCTTCAGCCGGTCGACGATGGTGCGCCCGCCCTCGTGGACCTTGTTCACCTGCTCGCAGCCGATGCCGAGGCCGGTGAGCCAGGCCGCGGTGCCGCGGGTGGCGAGGATCGTGAAGCCGAGGTCGTGGAGGATGCGCACCGCCTCCTCCATCTCGCCTGCCTTGTCGGCATCCTTGATCGAGACGAAGGCCCGGCCGCCCTCGGGCAGATGCACCCCGGCGCCCATCTGCGCCTTGAGGAAGGCGCGCGGGAAGCTGCGGTCCCAGCCCATCACCTCGCCGGTCGAGCGCATCTCGGGCCCGAGCAGGGTATCGACGCCCGGGAAGCGCGCGAAGGGCAGCACCGCCTCCTTGACCGAGAACCACGGCGTCGCCGGATCGGCGAGGGTCAGCGGATCGGCGAGCGGCAGCGGCGCGTCCGGGTCGGCGCCCAGCGGGTAGGGCTCGCGCTCGGGGAAGGCCGAGAGCTTTTCCCCGGCCATCAGCCGCGCGGCAATGCTGGCAATGGCGCTGTCGGTGGCCTTGGCGACGAAGGGCACGGTGCGGCTGGCGCGCGGGTTCACCTCGAGGACGTAGATCTCGCCGTCCTTGACCGCGAACTGCACGTTCATCAGGCCGACGACATGCAGGCCCAGCGCCAGTTTCACCGTCTGGCGCTTCAGCTCCTCGACGATCCCGGGGGTCAGCGAATGCGGCGGCAGGCAGCAGGCCGAGTCGCCGGAATGGACGCCGGCCTCCTCGATATGCTCCATGATCCCCGCGACATGCACCGCCTCGCCGTCCGACAGCGCATCGACATCGACCTCGATCGCATTGGCGAGATAACGGTCGAGCAGCACCGGGTTCTTGCCCGAAACCTGCACCGCCTCGCGGATGTAGCGTTCGAGCTGGGCCTGGTCGCGCACGATCTCCATCGCCCGGCCGCCCAGAACATAGGAGGGGCGGATCACCAGCGGATAGCCGACCTTCCCGGCCGCCTCGATCGCGTCGGCGCCGGAGTGGGCGATGGCGTTCACCGGCTGCTTCAGGCCCAGCTTGGCGAGCAGGCGCTGGAAGCGTTCACGGTCCTCGGCCAGGTCGATGGCGTCGGGCGTGGTGCCCAGGATGGGAATCCCGGCCTCGTCCAGCGCGTTCGCCAGCTTCAGCGGCGTCTGGCCGCCGAACTGGACGATGACCCCGTGCAGGGTGCCGTTCTGCTGCTCGACCCGCAGGATCTCCATCACATGCTCGAAGGTCAGCGGCTCGAAATAGAGCCGGTCCGACGTGTCGTAATCGGTCGAGACGGTCTCGGGGTTGCAGTTGACCATGATGGTCTCGAACCCGGCATCGGCCAGCGCGAAACAGGCGTGGCAGCAGCAATAGTCGAACTCGATCCCCTGCCCGATCCGGTTCGGGCCGCCGCCGAGGATCACCACCTTGCGCCGGTCCGAGGGCCGGGCCTCGTCCTCGACGGTGCCCATCGCCGGGGTCTCGTAGGTCGAGTAGAGATAGGCGATGTCGGTGGGATATTCGCCGGCCACCGTGTCGATGCGCTTGAACACCGCATGGACGCCCAGCCCGGCGCGGGCGGCGCGGACCGCGGCCTCGTCCATGCCGGCAAGATGCGCGAGGCGGGCATCGCTGAAGCCCATGGCCTTGAGCCGCCGCATGTCCCCGGCTTCGGCGGGCAGGCCGGCGGCGCGCACCTCGTCCTCGGCGGCGACGATCTCGCGGATGCGGGCGAGGAACCACGGATCCCATGCGGTGATCGCGTTGATCTCGGCGTCGTCCATCCCCAGCCGCATCGCCTGGGCGATGGTCCGCAGCCGGTCGGGGTGGCGATGGGCAAGCGCGGCGGTCAGCGCGGCGCGGTCGGGATTGCCGGCGCCGGCGCCGGGGATGGCGATCTCGTCCAGCCCGGCGATCCCGGTCTCGAGCCCGGCGAGCGCCTTCTGCAGCGACTCGTGGAAGCTGCGGCCGATGGCCATGACCTCGCCCACCGATTTCATCGCGGTGGTGAGCTCGGGCCGGGTGCCGGGGAATTTCTCGAAGGCGAAGCGCGGCACCTTGGTCACGACATAGTCGATGGTCGGCTCGAAATGCGCGGGCCGGCCGGTCATGTCATGGGTCAGCTCGTCCAGCGTATAGCCCACGGCGAGCTTGGCCGAGATGCGCGCGATCGGATAGCCGGTGGCCTTGGACGCCAGCGCCGAGGAGCGCGACACCCGCGGGTTCATCTCGATCACCACCATGCGCCCGGTCCCGGGATGCACGGCGAACTGCACGTTCGAGCCGCCGGCAGCGATGTCGATCTCGCGCAGGATGGCGAATGACGCCTCGCGCATCGCCTGGTATTCGCGGTCGGTCATGGTCAGCGCCGGGGCGACGGTGATCGAGTCGCCGGTATGGACGCCCATCGGGTCCAGGTTCTCGATCGAGCAGACGATGATGAGATTGTCCGCGGAGTCGCGGATCGCCTCGATCTCCATCTCCTTCCAGCCCAGCAGGCTCTCGTCGATGAGGATCTGCGCGGCTGGCGATGCCTCGAGCCCGCCGTGGCAGATCTCGAGGAATTCCTCGCGGTTGTTGGCGATGCCGCCGCCGGTGCCGCCCAGCGTGAAGGCCGGGCGGATGATCGCCGGCAGGCCCACATGGTCGAGCGCCTCCTCGCAGAGCGCGAGGCCGGCCTTGTAGTCGAAGCCGCCATCGGCGGATTTCGGCGCAGTGATGATGGTGGCGCGCGGATTCTCGAGGCCGATGCGCTCCATCGCCTCGCGGAACAGCTTGCGGTCCTCGGCCTTCTCGATCGCGTCGCGGTTGGCGCCGATCATCTCGACTCCGTATTTTTCCAGCACCCCCATGTCGGCGAGCGCGAGCGCGGTGTTGAGCCCGGTCTGCCCGCCCATGGTCGGCAAGAGCGCGTCGGGCCGCTCCTTCTCGATGATCCGGGCCACCACCTCGGGGGTGATCGGCTCGATATAGGTGGCGTCGGCCATGTCCGGGTCGGTCATGATCGTGGCGGGGTTCGAGTTGACGAGGATCACCCGATACCCCTCTTCCCGCAGCGCCTTGCAGGCCTGGGCGCCCGAATAGTCGAACTCGCAGGCCTGGCCGATGACGATTGGGCCGGCGCCGATGATCAGGATCGAATGGATGTCTGTTCTCTTCGGCATTTTGTCCCCCGGGC
>JBAYRO010000141.1:0-6126 GCA_041676645.1 Burkholderiaceae bacterium
TGCGCTCCACGCTTCCTCCCCACACTCGGTCACCCTCGTGCAGTTGCGCTTCGCTTCGCTCGCTGTGATCAACTCGCGGCGGGACTTGCACCCGCAGGAGTGCGCCCGTGCCGGGCGCACACAAAAAAAGCGCCGGGGTTGCCCCCGGCGCTTTCGTCTCTTGCGAGTACCGGTCTAGACCGGCGCCCGATCAGAAGACGTGGCGGATACCGACGCCGTAGCCCACGACATCGCTGCCGGCCTGGAGCGGGACGTAGCTTTCCGCCCCGGTCCGCATGCCGAACGTGCCGTTGTCGTCGTTACGCGTCGTGCCGACTTGCGCGTACAGCGTGGTGCGCTTGGACATCGGGTAACGATACGCGAGAGCCACAGCCAGGGCGTCGCCGTCATTGACGTTGTCGTTGGTCAGCTGGATGACCTGGGCATGCAGGCTACCCGTGCCGAGGCTCATGACGCCGCCGATGCTGGCCGCCGAGTACTCCTCGGCGCCGGTCACGTCCAGCTCCGACACCATGTAGCTGGCGAGCAGCTTGAAGGCGCCGAACTGGTAGCCGCCACCAACACCGTAGCGCTGGGTGTCGTCACCGGTCGCGTTGGTGGTCTGCTGATAGTACGCACCGACGTTCAGCGGGCCACCCGTGTAGCCGACCGCGATGTCCAGGCCTTCGCCAGCCGAGCTCGGGTTGAGTTCGTTGTAGGACTCACCGGCAGCGTAGGCGGCCATCACCTTGACCCCGCCGAACGACGGCGAGTCATAGTAGATACCGTTGCTGAAGCGGGTGGTCGCGGTGTCCGCGCCGCCAGCGCTTTGCGGCACGGTGGCGGTGAGCAGGTTGTTGAAGTTGCCGTAGTTCAGCGCATCCCAGGTGCCCGCCATGCGGAACGCCGGGGTGTAGCCGCGACCGAGCTTGACCGTACCGAAGCCGCCCTGCAGGCCGACTTGCGCGGTCCGCTGGAAGAAGGCCGAGTCGTGCGCACCGGTGTCGTTGGCAATGCCGGCTTCCAGCTGGAACACGGCCTTCAGACCACCACCGAGGTCTTCCGAGCCACGAACGCCCCAGCGGCTGGTCGACATCGAGCCGTGACCGACCGACATCGCGGTACGGGCACCATCGCCGAGATCGATGCCATTGACGGACGCATCAACGATGCCGTACATCGTGACGTTCGTTTGTGCCTGGGCAAACGCCGGCAGCGCCGCAACGACGGCAGCTGCGATTAGCGATTTCTTCATTGATCAATCTCCTAAGTTTCTGGAATCAATCGGCAGCCTCCACGCTGCCGCAACTCCCCGAGCCTGGCTGTTGCCCATCCCCGGTTTGAAGTCCAACTCATTCTCGCCAAAATCGATGGGGACTCAAAGCAGCGCGCGGCCCGGCAGGCCAAATTCGGTGAAACCTGTCGTTTGCCAGCAACAGGCTCCGGGTCCGGCCGAAAGCGTGCGGCGGCCGGGGCTCGGCGCCCGGCATGTTGCGGGGATGCCGGTTTGCGCGACAATGGGGTTCAGGAGTCTTGCATGCGAACGAATGTCTCGATGGGCCGGGGCGACATACGCCGACCGGCCGATGGGCTGGAACGACTTTGCTGCGCCATGGATTCGGCCTTGCGCACCCTGGCCGCCCGGGTGCCGGCGGCCCGGCCGGTACCCGGCCCGGGGCCCGAGGAGGTCGAGCTCTCGCACGGCGAGGCGCGCCGGGTCGGTGAATTGCTGCGTGTCGATCATGTCGGCGAAGTCTGCGCGCAGGCGCTCTATGAAGGGCAGGCCCTGACCTGCCGCACCGAATCGGTGCGGGCGCACCTGCGCGCGGCGGCCGCCGAAGAAGCCGACCATCTCGCCTGGACCCGGCAGCGGCTGGAGGAGCTCGGTGACCGGACTTCGCTGCTCAATCCGTTCTGGTACGCCGGCGCCTTCACGATGGGGGCCATCGCCGGGCGGATCGGCGACGGCGTGAGCCTGGGCTTCGTCGACGAGACCGAAAGGCAGGTCGAAGCCCATCTCGCGGGCCACCTCGATGCCCTGCCGGCGGCGGATACCCGCTCGCGGGCGATCCTCTTCCAGATGCAGCGCGACGAGATGGCCCATGCCGCGGCCGCGCGCGAGCGTGGCGCGGTGCGCCTGCCGCCGCCGGTCCCGAGCCTGATGCGGGCGGCCGCCAGGGTAATGACCTCGGTCGCCCGCTATATCTAGTTCGGGTTCGGATTCGGGCCCATGACGGCGTTGGGGACGCCTCGCCGTGCTAAAGCACTGTCTTCGGCGTCCCCGCCTTGTCCTGGGCCCGAATCCGAACCCGATCCCCGGTTCGCCCTTTGATGCTCAGGCGCCCACGATTTCCCAGCTCGTGGTGATCTCGGCGGTCGAGGCCAGCATCGCCGTTGCCGAGCAGTATTTGTCCTGCGACCTGCGGATCGCATGCTCGACCAGGTTCGGCTTTAGCCCGCTGCCGCTCACCAGGAAATGCAGGTGGATCTTCGTGAACACCTTGGGATCCGTTTCCGCCCGTTCCGATTCGAGCCTGACTTCGCAAGCGCTGATCGCCTGGCCGCTCTTGCGCAGGATCAGCACGACGTCGTAGGCGGTGCAGCCGCCGGTGCCAAGGAGCACCATCTCCATCGGCCGGGGGGCCAGGTTGTTGCCGCCTCCCTCGGGGGCGCCGTCCATGACCACCGCATGGCCGCTGCCGGTTTCGGCGAGAAAGCTCATGCCGGCCCCGCCGGTCCATCGGACCTTGCATTGCATTCGTCTCTCCGCTTGCAGTTGCGCACCGGTGGCGCCCGTCCCGGATTGTGCGCGATATCGCGCGCACTCTCCCGCGCGCATCGATTCCGGCGACCGGATGCGCACCCTGGCCCGACCCGGGACGGTGCCGATGGGCGTCATCGCCGGAACATCGTCGATTACGCGAGTTCCGCTGGTTGCACTGCGGTCTTCCAGGCCGCCGCCGCGCTGCGTCGACATCGAGCGCTGCGTCGAAACCCTTGCAGGTAGCGGTTTTCGGGAGTGTGTCGTTTCCCCGCAGCGTTCGCGATTTCGTTCTTGCAATGCAGCATCAAAACCCGTAATCTGATCCTGACGGTCGCTTCAGGGCGATCGAACAGAGTCTCCTCCACCTCCTCCAATGGTGGATTCCGGCCCGGGCCATTGCGGTTCGGGCCGTTTTGTATTCTTTGACGCAAGCCGGGTTTCCCGGTTACAATGGCCGGCTTTACGAAGAAAAGCCCGGGAAGCCCGACGGTTGTGCGGGCGGAGCAACTCGCATCATGAAAACCTTCTCAGCCAAGCCGCACGAAGTGAACCGCGACTGGTACGTGGTCGATGCCTCCGACAAGGTGCTCGGACGGCTCGCCGCGGAACTCGCGCATCGCCTGCGCGGCAAGCACAAGCCCGAGTTCACGCCGCACGTCGATACCGGTGACTACATCGTCGTCGTCAATGCCTCGCGCCTGCGGGTGACCGGCAACAAGTCGACCGACAAGGTGTACTACCGCCACACCGGCTATCCCGGTGGCATCCGCGAGACCACCTTCGAGAAGATGCAGGCCAGGCACCCCGGCCGCGCCCTCCAGAAGGCCGTCAAGGGCATGCTTCCCAAGGGCCCGCTCGGCTACGCGATGATCAAGAAGCTCAAGGTCTACGGCGAAGCCTCGCATCCGCATACCGCCCAACAGCCCAAAGTGCTGGAGATCTGATTCCGATGATTGGTGAGTACAACTACGGCACCGGCCGGCGCAAGACGTCGGTGGCGCGGGTCTTTCTGAAGCGCGGCAACGGCCGTATCATCGTCAACGGCAAGCCGATCGACGAGTATTTCTCGCGTGAAACCGGGCGCATGATCGTTCGCCAGCCGCTCGCGCTGACCGAGCACGACGGCAGCTTCGACATCAAGGTGAACGTGCATGGCGGTGGCCAGTCGGGCCAGGCGGGCGCGGTTCGCCACGGCATCACCCGGGCGCTGATCGATTTCGACGAAACCCTCAAGCCGGCCCTGTCGAAGGCCGGCCTGGTGACACGGGATGCACGCGAAGTCGAGCGCAAGAAGGTCGGCTTCCACAAGGCGCGACGCCGCAAGCAGTTCTCCAAGCGCTGACATGCCTTGCGCGGCTGGCATGTGCTGCGCCGCGCCGGATCCCCTGGTATCGAAGAAAGCCGCCTCGCGTTGCAAGGCGGCTTTTCTTTTTTGGATGTGAACGGAGCTGCTCATGATCAAGGTCGGGATCGTCGGAGGAACCGGATACACCGGCGTCGAGTTGCTGCGCCTGCTCGCGCAGCATCCGTCGGCGGACCTGCGGGTGATCACCTCGCGCAAGGAGACCGGTGTCCCGGTCGCCGACATGTACGCTTCGCTGCGCGGACGGGTGGACATCGCCTTCTCCGATCCGGCCAGCGCGCCGCTTGCCGAATGCGATGTGGTGTTCTTCGCCACGCCCCATGGCGTCGCGATGTCGCAGGCGCGTGAGCTGCTGGCCGCCGGCGTCAAGGTGATCGACCTCGCGGCGGATTTCCGGCTGCGCGACACCGCCGAGTTCGAGCGCTGGTACAGGATGCCGCATGCCTGTCCGGATATTCTCGAGCAATCGGTGTACGGCCTGCCCGAGATGAACCGCGAGGCGATCCGCAAGGCGGGCGTCGTGGGCATGGCCGGCTGCTACCCGACCACGGTCCAGCTCGGCTTCCTGCCACTGCTCGAGCCGGCGGCCGGCGATCTGGTCGATCCCGAGTCGCTCATCGCCGACTGCAAGTCCGGCGTCTCGGGCGCGGGGCGCGGGGCTTCGGTCGCGAACCTGCTGGCCGAGGCCGGCGACAACTTCAAGGCCTATGGCGTTGCCGGCCATCGGCACTGGCCGGAGATCCGCCAGGGCCTGGCGGGCATTGCCGGGCGGCCGGTGCGGCTGTCCTTCGTGCCGCACCTGGTGCCGATGATCCGCGGCATCCATTCCACGCTCTATGCGCGCCTGCGGCCCGGGGCCGCCGATGTCGATCTGCAGGCGCTCTACGAGCGACGCTATGCCGACGAGCCCTTCGTGGACGTGATGCCTGCGGGCTCGACGCCCGAGACCCGTACGGTGAGGGCCTCCAACATGATCCGGATGGCGGTGCACAGGTTGCCCGACAGCGACCTGGTTGCGGTGCTGGTGGTCGAGGACAACCTCGTCAAGGGCGCCTCGGGGCAGGCGGTCCAGGTCATGAACATCCTGTTCGACCGGCCCGAGACCGAAGGCCTGATGCAGATTCCCATCCTGCCCTAGGTCATGGCGGCCAGTTGCGTTCCCCCGCCGACACGGCTTCGGCGTTCCTGAGGCGGGTCGGCGAATGGCCCGATCCAGGCGCCCGGTACTCTCGGCGGTGGCCTCGGTCCCGGCGCGGGTGGCGCTGGGCGATGAGCCGCCCCGGCGCGGGGGTTTCGCCGGCCTGTTGCTCGGCTTCCTGCTGGGCGCGGCGGTGGCGACGGTGCTGATGGCTTTTTTCGGGCCCCGGCTCGCCGAGCGGCTCGGGCTGGAGCTGCCGATTGCGGTCGATGGCGCCCAGGCGGCGGCGGGGTCGGCGCGTTCCACTCCCGAGATCTCCTCGGTGCTCGATATCGATGGCCTGTGGCATCGGGTCGATGCCCTGGAGACCGAGAATGCGGACATCAGCGCCGAAGCGGCCCGGCTGCAGGCGCAGGTCGATGCGGCCGAAAGCCGCATCCAGGTCGAGAAAACGACCGCTGGTCAGCTCGCGGCGCAGGTGCGCGGGGCCGGGATCGAGAATGCCCGACTGAAGTCGGACCTCGTCTACCTCGAATCCCTGCTGCCCTCGATGGGCGGCAACGAGCCGATGCAGATCCGGGGCCTGCAGGTGCTGCCCGACGTGGTGCCCGACCAGATGCGCTGGCGGGCGATGCTCGTGGTCGGCGGCCGCAAGGCCCGGGAGTTCAGCGGCCACCTGCAGCTGGTGGTGGGCTACGAGCTCGACGGCAAGGCGGCTTCGCTGGTTGCTCCGAAGAAGGACGACGAGGAGGCGGTGGCGGCGATGGAAGTTTCGTTCGAGCGTTACCGGCGCGTCGAGGGCCAGTTCGTCCTGCCCGCCGGCGCGGTCCTGAAATCGGTCGAGCTGCGGGTGCTCACGGGTTCGAGCGTCCAGGCGCAGCA
>JBAYRO010000142.1:0-6019 GCA_041676645.1 Burkholderiaceae bacterium
TCTCGGCGCTCATGAAGCTGCACTGCCGCTTGTTGTTGACGAGCAGGACCGGCGCATCGCCGCAGGCGCCCTGGCATTCGCTTTCCTGGAGCGTGAACATGCCGTCGGCGCTGGTCTCGTTGTAGCCGATTCCGAGTTTCTCCTTGAGGTACTCGCCGGCCTTGTTGCCGTCGCGCAGCGCGCAGGGCAGGCAGGTGCAGACCGCGATCTTGAACTTGCCCACCTCCTTCTTGGTGAACATGTTGTAGAAGGTGGCGACCTCGTCGACCGCGATCGGCTCGATGCCGATGACGCGGGCGACCTCCTCGATCACTTCGGTCGAGATCCAGCCGATCTCGTCCTGGGCGATCGCGAGCGCCGCCATGATGGCCGACTTGCGCTGGTCGGCCGGGAACTTCGCGAGCTCGCGCTCGATCCGCGCATAGGCGCCGTCGGAGAGCAGACGCCGGGACTGGGGAACCGCACTCATCGCCGTGTCTCGATCCTTATCTGTCGATCTCGCCGAACACGATGTCCTGCGTACCGATGATGGTCACCACGTCGGACAGCATGTGGCCGCGTGCCAATTCGTCGAGCCCCTGCAGGTGCGCGAAGCCGGGTGCGCGGATCTTGAGCCGGTACGGCTTGTTGGCGCCGTCGGCCACGAGATAGATCCCGAACTCGCCCTTGGGATGCTCGATGGCGGCATAGCATTCGCCCTCGGGAACATGCATGCCTTCGGTGAAGAGCTTGAAGTGGTGGATCAGCTCTTCCATGTTGGTCTTCATGTCGACCCGCGATGGCGGAGCCACCTTGTAGTTGTCGACGATGACCGGCCCCGGATTGGCCCGCAGCCAGTCGATGCACTGCCGGATGATCCGGGTGGCCTGGCGCATCTCCTCGACGCGCACCAGGTAGCGGTCGTAGCAGTCGCCTTCCTTGCCGACCGGGATGTCGAAGTCGATCCGGTCGTAGACCTCGTAGGGCTGGTGCTTGCGCAGGTCCCAGACCACGCCCGAGCCGCGCAGCATCGGACCGGTGAAGCCCAGGGCCTTGGCGCGCTCCGGGCTGACCACGCCGATCCCGACCAGGCGCTGCTTCCAGATGCGGTTGTCGGTGAGCAGTTCCTCGTACTCGTCGACATAGCCGGGGAAACGCTCGGTGAACCCCTCGATGTAGTCGAGCAGCGAACCCTGGCGGTCCTCGTTCATCTCGCGCACGCGCGATTCGCTGCGCACCTTCGAGGAACGGTACTGCGGCATGGTCTCGGGCAGGTCGCGGTAGACGCCGCCGGGCCGCAGGTAGGCCGCGTGCATGCGGGCGCCCGACACCGCCTCGTACATGTCCATCAGGTCCTCGCGTTCACGGAACGCATAGAGGAACACCGCCATCGCGCCGACGTCCAGCGCATGCGAGCCGATCCACATCAGGTGATTGAGGATCCGGGTGATCTCGTCGAACATCACGCGGATGTACTGGGCCCGGACCGGCACCTCGATCCCGAGCAGGCGCTCGATCGCCATGCAGTAGGCGTGCTCGTTGCACATCATGGACACGTAGTCGAGTCGGTCCATGTAGGGCACGGTCTGCAGGTAGGTGCGGGTTTCGGCGAGCTTCTCGGTGGCCCGATGCAGCAGCCCGATGTGCGGGTCGGCGCGCTGCACGACTTCGCCGTCGAGCTCGAGCACCAGCCGCAGCACCCCGTGCGCCGCCGGATGCTGGGGTCCGAAGTTGAGCGTGTAGTTCTTGATGTCAGCCATGTTCAGCGCCCCGAGGCCCCGTAGCCTTCTTCGCGGATGACCCGCGGCACGATCTCGCGCGGCTCGATCGTGACCGGCTGGTAGATCACCCGTCCCTGCGCCGGGTCGTAGCGCATCTCGACATAGCCGGAGATCGGGAAGTCCTTGCGGAAGGGATGCCCGACGAAGCCGTAGTCGGTGAGGATGCGGCGCAGGTCGGTGTGCCCCTCGAAGACGATGCCGTAGAGGTCGAAGGCCTCGCGCTCGTACCAGTTCGCCGCGGGCCAGATTTCCGTGACCGATGCGACGACCGGGAGATCGTCGTCGGGGCAGAACACCTTCACCCGCAGGCGCCAGTTGTTGTCGACCGATAGCAGGTGCGAGACGGCGGCGAAGCGCAGCCCGTCCCATTCGACATCGCGATAGCTGGAGTAGTCGACCCCGCAGAGGTCGACCAGCATGTCGAAGCCCAGCAGCGGATCATCGTGCAGGATGCGCATCGACTCGATATAGGCATCGGCGCCGACCACCAGGGACAGTTCGCCGAAGCCCTGCTCCAGCGACTTGACGCGCGTGCCGAGCGAAGCCTCGATTCGGGCCCGGAGTTCCTGGATAGTGCTCATCGGATGGCCGGCTCAGCGTGCGATCGTGGAAGTACGGCGGATCTTGGTCTGCAACTGCATCAGGCCGTAGATCAGGGCCTCGGCGGTGGGCGGACAGCCGGGCACGTAGACGTCGACCGGAACGATCCGGTCGCAGCCGCGCACCACCGAGTACGAGTAGTGGTAGTAGCCCCCGCCATTGGCGCAGGAACCCATCGAGAGCACCCAGCGCGGCTCGGCCATCTGGTCGTAGACCTTGCGCAGGGCCGGCGCCATCTTGTTGCACAGGGTGCCGGCGACGATCATGACGTCGGACTGTCGTGGGCTCGGGCGGAAGATGATGCCGAAGCGGTCGAGGTCGTAGCGGGCGGCGCCCGCATGCATCATCTCGACCGCGCAGCAGGCCAGCCCGAAGGTCATGGGCCACATCGAGCCGGTACGCGACCAGTTGATGAGCTTGTCCATCTGGGTCGTGACGAAACCCTGGTTCAGAACACCTTCGATACTCATGAAACTTGCTCCGAGCACCGGTCGCCTGGGCGATCCGCGTGCATTTTTCCGGGGCGATCCGTGTACATCATTCCCAGTTCAGCGCGCCCTTCATCCATTCGTAGATGAAGCCGACCACGAGAATGGCGAGGAACACCATCATCGAAACGAAACCGAAGAAGCCGACCGAATCGAGCGACACCGCCCACGGGAACAGGAACGCGATCTCGAGGTCGAACAGGATGAAGAGGATCGCGACCAGGTAGTAGCGGACGTCGAACTTCATGCGGGCGTCTTCGAAGGCTTCGAAGCCGCATTCGTACGGGGAGAGTTTTTCGGGATCGGGACGATGGGGGCCGAGGATCCGGCCGACCACGAGGGTGCCGACACCCACCCCGGCTCCGACGAGGATGAACAGCAGGACCGGCAGGTAATCTTGGAGGTTCACATCTGCCCCAGGTGTGAGAGGTCGCCTTCTCGGGAAACCGCCGCACGGAAGGACCCGGCTGGAACGACCCGCCTCGCGATGCCTTGTAGCCGGCGACGCCGAGGCGATTGAAAGCTTGGTGCCGACGGCGAGACTCGAACTCGCACAGCTTTCGCCACTACCCCCTCAAGATAGCGTGTCTACCAATTTCACCACGTCGGCACACCCTGAAATCGGGCACTCAAACACGTCGAGCCGAGGTCCGCTCAACTGCGCATTTTAGCGCGTATTCACTTGGGAATGTCCGTCGCCCCATCTTTTTCTTGCGTTGCGCCATCGCCGGATGCCCCCGCCGACGGCACATCGCTCGGCGCGTCCGCCGGGACCGCTGCCGGGGTGTCGACCGACGGGATGTCGGCGGGCGCGGCCGGGGCGGGCGTCGTCGGACCCACCGTACCCGCGGGCACGGTATCCATGACGCTGGGAGGCGCTTCCTGGCGGGTGTTGACCAGCAGCGCCAGCCCCAGCGTCGCGGCGAAGAACACCGCGGCGAGCACGCCAGTGGTCCGCGACAGGAAGTTCGCCGATCCGGTGGCACCGAAGAGGCTGCCCGAAGCGCCGCCACCGAAGGCGGCGCCCATGTCGGCGCCCTTGCCGTGCTGCAGCAGCACAAGCGTGATCACGCCGAGCGCGCTCAGGACCTGCACCACCATCAGGATGTTCGTCAACCACTGCATGAATCGATCCGCCTTCTGTTCAGACGACTGCCGCGCAGCGGCAGATGTTCATGAAATCCTCGGCCACCAGCGCCGCGCCGCCGATCAGCCCGCCGTCGATGTCGGGCATCGCGAACAGGCTCGCGGCATTGGACGCCTTGACGCTGCCGCCATAGAGGATCCGGATGGCATCGGCCGCGTGCACGCCCTGCTCGCGCAGGCGCGCCCGGATGAAGGCATGCACCTGCTGCGCCGTTTCCGGCGAAGCGGTCTGCCCGGTGCCGATGGCCCATACCGGCTCGTAGGCCAGCACGATGCGATCGGCGCCCATCGGGGCGATCACGGGAGCCAGCGCATCGACCTGGCGGCCGATGACCGCCTCGGCCTGCCCCGCCTCACGCTCTTCCAACGTCTCGCCGACGCAGGCGATGACGCCGATCTCGTGGGCCAGCGCCATCTGGACCTTGCTCGCGACGATGCTGTCGGATTCGCCGGCCAGGCTGCGACGCTCGGAGTGGCCCACGATCACCCATCGGCAGCCGAGGTCGGCGAGCATCGCCGCCGACACTTCGCCGGTGTAGGCCCCGTTGGGGAAGGCCGCGACGTTCTGCGCCCCCAGCGCGATGCCGGTATCGCCAAGCCAGGCCGCCGCCTGGCCGATGTACGGGAACGGCGGACAGACGGCGATATCGACCTGGGTGATCGCCGTGCGCTCGAGCGCCGCCCGCAGGCCGGTGAAGAGATGCTCGTTCGACACGATGTCGCCGTTCATCTTCCAGTTGCCAGCCACCAGCGGCTTTCGGGATTTCATTGCCCGCATCTCTCCGTTCGCGCAAGGAACCGGACGGGGCAGCGCCCGGCCGAGAAAACCCGACATTCTACGATGCCGCCGGAAAACCGGTCAAACCACCGAAACACCAAAATGGGGTCAGACACCATTACTTCGTAATGGTGTCTGACCCCATTTTGGTGGTGTCTGACCCCATTTCGGTGTCGGTCGAGTCCGACCCGATCCTTTTCCTGCCCCGGTAGCGCAGCGCCCAGACGACATAACCGGACAGTCCGTAGCAGAGGAAGAGTCCGAACAGCATCATGGGGGGGTCGGAGGAGATCAGCACGAAGACGAGCACCAGCACCAGCGCCGTCATGAACGGCACGCTCTTGCGCAGGTTGATCGTCTTGAAGCTGTAGAAGGGGGCGTTCGAGACCATGGTCAGGCCCGCGTAGATGGTCATCACCCAGGCGAGCCAGGACAGGTCGGCGCCGGTCATGTTGATCAGGCGGTGTTCGCGCAGGTCGGTCGCCAGCCACACCAGCCCGACCACCAGGGCGGCGGCGGCCGGGCTCGGCAGGCCCTGGAAGAAGCGCTTGTCGACCACGCCGAGATTGGTGTTGAAGCGCGCCAGGCGCAGTGCCGCGCCCGCCACGTAGACGAAGGCCGCCAGCCAGCCCCATTTGCCGAGGTCGTGCAGCGCCCATTCGTACATGATGAGGGCCGGCGCGACACCGAAGGACACCATGTCGGACAGGCTGTCGTACTGCTCGCCGAAGGCGCTCTGGGTATTGGTCAGGCGGGCGACCCGGCCATCCAGGCCGTCGAGCACCATCGCCACGAAAGTCGCGACCGCCGCGGTCGCGAACTGGTCGTTCATCGCCTGGACGATGGCGTAGAAGCCGGCGAACAGGGCGCCCGTGGTGAAGGCATTGGGCAGCAGGTAGATGCCGCGGGCACGCCGCGCCGGCGTGGGCGCTTCGGTCGACGCGACTTCGACGGACTGCGACTCGGTCGGCAGCTCGCGGATGCGGCCGCGGCGAAACCGCGGGCGCCGCCTAGGCATCCTGTTCATCCCGGGCGTCCCGGACGTCCTGACCATCCCGGGCCTCCCGGGCCTCCCGGGCCTCCCGGGCATCCTGGCCGCCCCGGGCGTCCCGCGCATCCCCGGCCATCACCGGCAGGCGGGCGACCACCGTCGCGGTGGCGGACACCTTCTCGCCGATCGCCACCATCGGCTCGGCATCGGGCGGCAGGTAGAGGTCGACCCGCGAGCCGAAGCGGATGAAGCCGAA
>JBAYRO010000143.1:0-5973 GCA_041676645.1 Burkholderiaceae bacterium
CCACTGCGATTCATGCTCGCCCGCGTGCTGCTCGACCATCCGCACCGCACGCTCCCGAACCTCCGGGGAAAACCTCGTTGCTCTCGTCATGGCTCCATTCTCTCAAGAGGGGGAGCCTCCGAGTTACCCGGGGCGGTTCACCAGTGACGACCACCCCGTGCTGTTGTACGACGTCACCGCAAGGCGGAAAGACTGACCCATGACCGACACCGATCCCGCGAAGTTCAAGAAGCTCGTCACCCTGCTGCGCGAGCTGTTCCAACTCGACCAGCCGGATCTGGACTTCGGTATCGAGGTGACTTCAGTCGTCCGGTGCGACCAGCTTGACCACGCTGGAGAAATCGAGTTCGCCCCGGCCGGCCGCGCGATTCATCGCATAAAGGTTGCGGGCGAGCTCGCCGAGCGGAATGGTGGCGCCGACGCCCATTGCGGCCTCGACCGCCAGCCCGAGGTCCTTGAGCATCAGGTCGTTGCCGAAGCCGCCCGTATAGCCGCGTGAAGCCGGTGTGTTCTCGAGCACGCCGGGCCAGGGATTGCAGACCTCGGTTGCCCAGCTGCGGCTGGTGCTGACCGCCATCATCGCCGAAAGCGTCTTCGGGTCGAGTCCATGCGCGGCGCCCAGCGCGATCGCTTCGCCGGTGACCGCCATGATCACGCCCAGCGCCATGTTGTTGCACAGCTTGGCGACCTGGCCGGCTCCGGCATCGCCCATGTGGAAGATGTTCCGTCCCATCGCTCCGAGGACCGGGCGCGCCCGCTCGAGCGCCTTGCCGTCGCCGCCGACGATGAAGGTCAGGGTGCCCGCGGCTGCGCCGGCGGTGCCGCCGGACACGGGGGCATCGAGCATGGCGAGGCCGCGCTCGGCCGCCGCTGCCGCGACCTTCTGTGCGCTTGCCGGCGCGATCGTGCTGCAGTCGATGATCAGGGTGCCCTCGTCGATCGCGCCCATCAGGCCGTCGTCACCGAGGTAGAGCGATTCGACATGGCGGCTGGCCGGCAGCATCGAGACCAGCACCCGGGCGCCGACCAGGGTGGCCCGGGCCGAATCCGCGATCTCGACATCAAGGCTGGCCGCCTGCTTGCGCGCGCCTTCGCTCAGGTCGAAGCCGCGTACAGGGAAACCGGCGCGGCGCAGGTTCGCCGCCATCGGCCCACCCATGTTGCCCAGGCCGATGAAGGCCACCGGGGTCGAAGCTGCATCGGGCATCACTTTGTCTCCGTATTGGTGTGTGTTCAGGCGAGATCGGCCAGCGGGTGCGGGCCTTCATGGCGGGCTTGCAGGTGGGCGGCAATCCATGCGTCGTCGACTTCGGCCAGGGTGGCGGGCTGCCAGCGCGGATTGCGGTCCTTGTCGACGAGCAGGGCGCGCACGCCCTCGGCGAAGTCGTGGTGGACGCAGCAGCCGACCGATGCCTGGTACTCCAGCCGGAAGACATCGGCGAGCGAAAGGTGCCGCGCCTGGTCCTGCAGCGTCCATGCCAGCGCCGCCGAACTCGGCGAGCCGCGCCGGGCGGCTTCGCCGGCCTGCGCGAGCCAGCGATCGGGGTCGCCGGCCAGGGCGCCGATGCGCTGCATTGCCGGTGCGAGACCATCGTGGCCCACCAGCGCATCGATGCGGTCGTAGTGGGCGCGCAGTGGTGATTCCGGTATCGGGCAGCCATGCGCATCGAGCAGCGCGCCGAGCGCGGCATCGTCGGCCGCACGCGACCCCCGCCAGCTCGCGGCGGCGATCGCCTGGAGCACCGCTGCCTTGTCCTCATGGGCGATGACGAAATCCGCCAGGCCGGCGAAGCGGGCGTCGGCGGCGTTCATCGGGGCGCCGGTGAGCGCGAGGAAAAGGCCGGTGCGCCCCGGAGCCCGCCCGAGGAACCAGCTGCCGCCGACGTCCGGGTACAGGCCGATGGTGATCTCGGGCATAGCGAGCCGGGTCTTCGGCGTGGCGACGCGATGCGATGCGCCCGCCAGCAGGCCGATGCCACCGCCCATCACGATGCCGTGGCCCCAGCACAGTACCGGCTTGGGGCAGGTGTGGAGGCGATAGTCGAGTCGGTACTCGCGCTCGAAGAAGGTCGCGGCTTCCACCGGCACCGTGCCGGGCGCGGCCGAGCGGATCGATCGATAGAGGGCGATGACATCGCCGCCGGCGCAGAAGGCCTTGTCGCCGGCGGCATCGAGGACGATGCCGGCGATGCCGGCATCGGCGATCCATGCCTCGAGCTGTGCGGCCAGCCGGTCGACCATCGCAAGTGTCAGGGAGTTCAGGCTGGCGGGGGCATCGAGCGTGGCGTGGCCGAAGCGATGTCCCGATGCCGTGGGGATCTCGGCGATGCGCACGCCGTCGATGGCTTCCTCGCTCATCGGACCGACTCGAGCGCGTCGTCCTGCAGCATCCGGCGCGCGATGATGACTCGCATGATCTCGTTGGTTCCTTCGAGTATCTGGTGGACCCTGGCATCGCGCAGCAGCCGCTCGAGCGGATAGTCGCGCAGGTAGCCGTAGCCGCCATGCAGTTGCAGCGCCTGGTTGCAGACTTCGAATCCGATGTCGGTCGCGAAGCGCTTGGCCATGGCGCAGTAGGTGATGGCGTCGGGTGCCCCGGCATCGAGCCGGCTGGCGGCGAGCCGGACCATCTGGCGCGCCGCGATCAGCTCGGTCGCCATGTCGGCAAGCCGGAACTGCAGCGCCTGGAATTCGGCCAGGCTCTGGCCGAACTGACGACGTTCCTTGAGATAGCGCTGCGTGGCCTCGAGCGCCCCTTGCGCCGCTCCGACCGAGCAGGTCGCGATGTTGATGCGCCCGCCGTCGAGTCCGCGCATGGCGATCCGGAAACCCTCACCCTCGCGACCGAGCAGGTTGCGCGCGGGCACCCGGACCGCATCGAAGGCGATCTGGCGGGTGGGCTGGCTGTTCCAGCCCATCTTGTCTTCCTTGCGGCCGTAGCGGATGCCTTCGGCATCGCCCGGAATGGCGATCGCGGAGATGCCGGCCGAGCCCGGGCCGCCGGTGCGTACCATCGCGACCAGCAGGTCGGTCGAACCGGCGCCGGAGATGAAGGCCTTGCCGCCGTCGATGACCCATTCGGCGCCTTCTGCGCGGGCCGTGGTGCGCAGCGACGCGGCGTCCGAGCCCGAGCCGGGCTCGGTCAGGCAGTAGGAGGCGAGTGCCTCGCCGCGGGTGAGCCGCGGCCCCCACTCGGCGGTGAGCTCGTCGCCGCCGTAGGTGGTCACCATCCAGGTCGCCATGTTGTGGATGGAGATGAAGGCGGCGGTCGAGGGGCAGGCGGCGGCAAGCTCCTCGAGCACGATCGCGGCGTCGAGCCGCGACAGCCCGAGGCCGCCATGCGCCTCCGGCGCATAGAGGCCGCAAAAGCCCAGTTCACCGGCCTGGCGGATCTCGTCGACCGGAAAGATGGCTTCGGCATCCCAGCGCGCGGCATTGGGCGCGAACACCTCGAGGGCGAAGTCGCGCGCCGCCTGCTGGAATGCGCGCTGGTCCTCGGACAGCTCGAAATCCATGGCGGCCGGTTTCCTACTGCAGTCGGATGGTGGTGTTCACGCCGCTCGAGACATCGTCGTCGAACCAGCGGGCGATGACGGTCTTGGTCTGAGTGTAGAACAGGACCACCTGCTTGCCGTAGGGGCCGAGGTCGCCGAGCTTGGAGGCTCGCGAGCCGGTGAACGAGAACATCGGCACCGGCACCGGGATGGGAAGGTTGATCCCGACCTGGCCGACATCGATGTCTTCCTGGAAGCGGCGCGCCGCGGCGCCCGACTGGGTGAAGATCGCGGTGCCGTTGCCGTTGGGGTTGGCGTTGATGATCTCGATCGCCTCTTCGAGGGAGTCGGCTTCCACCAGGCTGAGCACCGGGCCGAAGACTTCCTGGTCGTAGATCGTCATGCCGGGCTTGACGCCGGAGAACACCGTCGGGCCGACGAAGTTGCCCTGCTCGTAGCCCGCCACCTTGATGCCGCGGCCATCGAGTTCGAGCTTTGCGCCTTCCTGTGCGCCCTGGGCGATCAGGGAGACGACGCGCTCATGGGCGGCGCCGGAGATCAGCGGACCGAGGTCGAGGTTGTCGATGCCGGCGCCCACCTTCAGCCTGCGGGCGCGCTCGATGATTTCTGGAATCCATTTCCGGGATTCGCCCACCAGCACCGCCACGGATATCGCCATGCAGCGCTGGCCCGCCGCGCCGAAGGCGGCGCCCGCCAGCGCGTCGAGCGTCTGTTCCTTGTGTGCGTCGGGCATGACGATGGCGTGGTTCTTGGCGCCCATCATGCACTGCACGCGCTTGCCGGCCAGCGTGGCCCGCTCGTAGACATGGGTGCCGACGCGGGTCGAGCCGACGAAGGAGATCGCCTTGACGTCCGGATGGTCGCAGATCGCGTCGACGGCCTCGGCGTCGCCATGGACCACGTTGAGCACGCCCTTCGGGATGCCGGCCTGGATCGCGAGCTCGACCAGGCGCATCGTGACCATCGGATCCTGCTCGGAAGGCTTGAGCACGAAGGTGTTGCCGGTGGCGATCGCCATCGGGAACATCCACAGCGGGATCATCGCCGGGAAGTTGAACGGGGTGATGCCGGCACATACGCCGAGCGGCTGGAGCAGGGTGTAGGTGTCGACGCCGTTGGCGACGTTGTTGGCGACTTCGCCCAGCTGCAGGTTGCCGATGCCGGCCGCATGCTCGACCACCTCGAGGCCGCGGAAGACGTCGCCCTCGGCATCGGCGAGGGTCTTGCCCTGCTCGCGCGTGAGGATCGCGGCGAGTTCCTTGATGTTCTCGCGGATCAGCTGCTGGTAGGTGAGGAAGATGCGGGCGCGCGTGCCGATCGGGGTCTTGCGCCAGGCGGGGAAGGCTTCCCGGGCGGCGGCGACCGCGGCGGCGACTTCATCGGCGGTGCTCATCGGGACCCGGGCGATTTTTTCCTGGGTGGCCGGATTGACGAGATCGCGCCAGCGGGTGGTCTGCGACTGGCGGAATTCGCCGTTGATGAGCACCGGTACGCCGGGCAGGGAAGAATCGGTCATGGGGGTCTCCTGGTGGGGCTTGGCATGCGGGCGCAACGGGGCCGGCGCATTCACACGGAATCTATACACTACCTTTACAAGACGCAGCAAGTCGCGGATGTGGATAAGAAAACCTGCGTATCGGTTCGCAAGTATTCTTGGGATTTTGCGAACCTTGTGAAATCACAGGCCTTCGATGACAAGCCCCCGCAAGCTCTTCGTCGGACCCCGGGTGCGACGCCTGCGCGAACGTCGTGGCTGGACCCAGGGCGCCCTGGCCGGCCGGCTGGCGCTTTCGCTGAGCTACGTCAGCCAGATCGAGAACAACCAGCGGCCCGTCACCGCCGCGGTCCTGCTGAAACTGGCCGATGTCTTTGGCGGCGACATCGCGCAGTTCTCCGACGAAGGCGATCGCCATCGGCTCGCCGAGCTCGATGCCGCCCTCAACGACCGGACCTTGCGGGTCGATCCGGTGCCGCCGGTCGCACTGGCCAGGATGGTCGAGCAGGCGCCCGAACTCGCCGAAGCCTTCCTCACGCTCTACCAGCGCCATCAGCGGCTGCAGGAGGATCATGCCCAGGCGGTCGACCGCCTCTATGGGGAGTTCGAGGGCGGGCGGGCGCGCAGCCGGCTGGTGCCCCAGCCGCACGAGGAGGTGCGGGAGTACCTGAACCGACGCGACAACTACCTGGACACCCTCGATCGGCTCGGTGAGGACTTCGCGAATCGCCGCGGCCTGCGCCCGGGCGATCGCGCCGCTGCATTGGTCGAAGCCCTGCAGGCCGACTGTGGCGTCGAAGTGGTGGTGGCCGAGCCGGAATTTCCCTGGTTGCGTCGCTACGAACCCGCCCGCAGGCGGCTTGCGATCGCACCGCAGCTGAGCGATGCGCAACGCGCCTTCCAGCTTTCGACCCAGTACGCGCTGCTGGTGCATCGCGACGAGATGGAGGCCGAGATCCGGGA
>JBAYRO010000144.1:0-5954 GCA_041676645.1 Burkholderiaceae bacterium
GTCGCGAACCGCCTCGGCCAGCTCGGCACGGACCTCGTCGCGCGTCAGGATCCCCTGGCCGGGAGCGCTTGCCGCCTCGATCGAGCGAACCGTCTCGCCCGTGGCGTTGTTGGCGATCACAGCACCGCTGCGAACCGCTTCGGCCAGTTCGGCACGGACCTGCTCGGCCGACTTGCTCGCGACCGTGGCGGATACCGGCACCACGCCTTCGCCGGTCTCGTTGTTGACGATCCCCTGGCCGGCGGCCATTGCGGAGCCGGCCGAGAGGGCGAATGCGAGGGCGATGATCGAAGTAGCAGTACGGGTCATGATGTCCTTCCTTTCTCTGTAGGTGGGTGAACGGGCGGCGCGGGGAAATCCCGGGTTCTGCCGCTTCGACTTGCGATGTCTGTCGTTCGTCGATGGGTTCAATGTAAAGTTTCCGAGACAAAAGATAATCAGCCGCCACAGCAAGACATTATTCCTGTATCCGAATCAATGAATCAGCCGAAGCCGCAACAGACACCCCGCCGGCGCGAGCGGTGGACACCGAGGCAGGGCGATGCCTCCTGGTCCACAATCAAGGTCTTCGACGGCGAGCTCTGCGCGAGCGAACGCCTCCCGCGACGCCGACCCGCTGAAGGCCACGGCCCGCTCCCCACCGAGAGCCATTCATGACCCAGTCCATCCCCGCCACCGCGCTGCAACTGCGCTCCCTCGTACAGGCCGACGGCACTTTGCGGATCAGCCTGGAGCCGACTCCCGTCCCCGCCCCGGGCCCCGACGAGGTGCTGATCCGGATCCAGGCAACGCCGATCAATCCGTCTGACATCGGCCTGCTGTTCGGACCGGCCGACCTGTCCTCCGTGACGGTGGCCGGCGACGCCGAGCGGCCGGTGGTCACCGCCCGCGTCCCCGAACGCGCCATGCCCGGCATCGCCGGGCGCGTGGGACAGAGCATGCCGGTGGGCAACGAAGGCGCCGGACTGGTCGTCGCCGCCGGCTCCTCGCCCGCCGCCCAGGCCTTGCTCGGCCGCACGGTGGCGGCCATCGGCGGCGCGATGTATGCGCAGTACCGCGCCCTGCCGGTGAAGCAATGCCTGCCCTTGCCGGAAGGCGCCACGCCGGCCGAGGGCGCATCCTGCTTCGTGAACCCGCTGACCGCGCTGGGAATGGTCGAGACCATGAAGCGCGAAGGCCACACGGCCCTGGTGCACACCGCGGCGGCCAGCAACCTCGGCCAGATGCTGAACCGGATCTGCCGCAAGGACGGCATCGGCCTGGTCAACATCGTTCGCAGGCCGGAACAGGCTGCCCTGCTGCGCGATATCGGCGCCGAGCACGTCTGCGACAGCAGTGCGCCGGATTTCATGGCCGAACTGACCGACGCACTGGCGATCACGGGCGCGACGATCGCCTTCGACGCGACCGGCGGAGGTCCGCTGGCCGGTCAGATTCTGCGATGCATGGAAAACGCGATCGGTCGCAACGCCGGCGAGTACAGCCGCTACGGCTCGGCCGTGCACAAGCAGGTCTACCTGTACGGCAACCTGGACACGCGTCCGACCGAGATCCCGCGCAGCTTCGGCATGTCCTGGGGAGTGGGCGGCTGGCTGCTGTTCCCCTTCCTCGCGAAAATCGGCCCCGCCGCCGAGCAGGCGCTGCGCGAGCGCGTTGCCGCCGAGCTGAAGACCACGTTCGCGAGTCACTATGCGCGCACGGTATCGCTTGCCGAGGCGCTGAGTGCCGAAGCGATCGCCTTCTACGGGCCGCGCAATACAGGCGCCAAGGTGCTGATCGATCCTTCGATGTGATCGGGTGGCGTCAGCCCCTTGCGCTCGGCTCGCTCGACGGTTCCCGCGCCATCGCCCACGGTCCGGTGACGCTGCCGGTCGGCTGATCGACTCGCGGGAATCGGCAGACGCCGCTAGGATCATCGGAACCCCGCCCGCAGCGCGGGCTGGAGACGCATCCATGTCACTCGGTCTAACCTCCCTGCACCCCCTGTTCGTCGCGGAAGCCAGCGGCGTCGAGTTACGCTCCTGCCACGATCCGGACGACCTGGCGGCGATCCGCCGCGGGATGGACGAGCATGCGGTACTGGTCTTTCGCGACCAGCATCTCTCGCACCAGGAGCAGCTCGCCTTCGCCGAGCGTTTCGATGGCCGCATCCACCGCGCCACCTCGGCGGCGGCGGTGGCGAAGAACCGCCACGGTGACGAGGGCCTCACCGACATCGGCAACGTGGGCGACGACGGCCAGGTCATGGCGTCCCAGGACCGGCGCCGGATGAACAACCTCGCCAACCGCCTCTGGCATACCGACGCCTCTTTCGTCGAGCCCTGCGGCCGGTACTCCCTGCTGGCCGCCAAGGTGGTTCCCGCCGAAGGCGCCGATACCGAGTACGCCGACATGCGCGCCGCCTACGATTCGCTCGACGCGGACTTGCGCCGGCGGGTCGAGGGCCAGCGAGCCTTCCACTCCATCGTCCATTCACGCAGCACCCTCGGCTTCGAGTTCTCGGATGCCGAGCGCCAGCGCCTGCCCGGCGCCGTCCAGCCGCTGGTCCGGACGATCCCGGGATCGGGACGCAAGGCGCTCTACCTCGCTTCGCACATCGCGCACCTGGTCGACTGGCCGGTGCCCGAGAGCCGGCTGTTACTCCTCGAGCTGATCGAGCACGCCACCCGGGCGCAGTTCGTCTACCGCCACAAGTGGCGCGAAGGCGACGTCGTCATCTGGGACAACCGCTGCACCATGCACCGGGGCACCCGCTTCGAGGACACCACGCAGCGGCGCGAGCTGGTGCGAACCACCACCCTGGACCTGCCGCGGGCAATCGCCTGATGCAGCGCATCCTGATCGCGCTGGGCGTCATCCTCGTACTGGCGGGCCTCGCCTGGCCCTGGCTCTCGCAACTGCCGTGGGGCCGGCTACCGGGCGACATCTCGATCCGGCGCGAGAACTTCAGCTTCCACTTTCCGCTGATGACCTCGCTGATCGTCTCGATCGTGCTGAGCCTCGCCCTGTGGTGGTGGCGCAAGTAGGGACGATCAGCGTCCCGTGAAGCGCGGCGGGCGCTTCTCGGCCCAGGCCCTGGCCCCTTCCTTCAGGTCCTCGGAAGACGCCGCGCGGGCGATATCCTTGAGCAGTTCGGTCGCGTCGAGCGCGCCACGGGCCATGCGGTTGAGGTGCTTCTTCATACCGGTGACCGCGATCGGCGCCATGGATGCCACGGTCGTGCACAGCGTGTCGGCGGTGGCGCCCAGCGCATCGGGTTCGACCAGGTCGGTGAGGAAGCCCATCGCCAGCATCCGTTCCGCGCGGGCGGTTTCCGCGGTCAGGAAAAGGCGCTTGGCATTGTCGAGCCCGAGCCGGGTGAGATAGCGCTCCAGGCCACGGCGATAGAAGTGCAGGCCGAGCCGGGCGGCGGGCATGAACATCTCCATGCCGTGCACACCGATGCGGAAATCACAGGCGAGGGCGAAGTCGGTGCCCCCGCCGTAGACGCTGCCCTGCATCACCGCGACGGTGACCGGGCGCGCATCCTCGAGCGCATTGACGACTTCCTCGAAGTTCACGTTGCGCGCCTGGCCCATGCGGTTGATGTCGTAGCCGCTGCAGAAGTACTTACCTTCGGCCTGCAGCCGCAACACTCGCACCTCGGGCGCGGCGTTGACGGTGGCGATATGGTCGGCGATCGCCGCGAGGTCGTCGGGCTCGAGCCGATTGGCCCGCTCGGGGCGCACGAGGGTGATGCTCGCCACGACGCCATCGATCTTCAGTTCAGGGGTTCCCATGGATTCTCTCCGTCCGGCCGGCTCAGGCGACTGTGCCTTCGCGCTTCATCGATTCGATCGCGGTGTCGTCGTAGCCCAGCTCGCGCAGCAGCTCGACGCTGTCGGCACCCGGATCGGGCGCGGCATGGTGGAAGCGTTCGGGCTGCGGACAGCTCGACAGGTTGATCGCCGAGCGCACCAGCTCGATCTCGCCTAGCACGGGATGGGATGCCGGTCGCGTCATGCGCAGGTGCTTCGACTGCGGATCCTCGAAGGCCTGGCCGATGTCGTAGATGGGCCCGCAGGGAACACCCGCCTCGTTCAGGCGCTCGACCAGCTGGGCCACGGTGAACCGTGATGTGACCGCCTCGATGTCGGCATCGAGCTGGTAGCGCAGGCGCTTGCGGCCCGCCGGATCGGCATACTCGGGCTTGTCGAGCAGGTCCTGCGCCCCGAGCGCCTTGCAGAAGTTCTCCCACATGCGCGGGGTGGGTGCCGCGACGTTGACGTGGCCGTCACTGGCCCGGAAGCTGCCCATGGGCACCAGGGTCGGGTGGTTGTTGCCCTCCTGTCCGGCCACTTCCCCGTTCACCGTATAGCGGGCCGCCTGGAAATCCAGCTTGTTCAGCATGCCTTCGATCAGCGAGGTATGGACCCACTGGCCCTCGCCGGTGGCCTCGCGATGCAGCAGCGCGAGCAGGATGCCCTGGCCGAGGAACATGCCCGCGGTGGTATCGGCGATCGCGATGCCCACGCGCATCGGGCCGCGCCCGGGCTCGCCGGTGACGGAGGCCAGGCCACTCATGCCCTGCACGATCTGGTCCACGCCGGGGCGCTCGTGATACGGGCCGTCCTGGCCGAATCCGGAGATGCTCGCGAGGATGATCCGCGGGTTGCGCTCGCGCAGCCGCTCGTAGCTCAGGCCGAGGCGCTCCTTGACGACGGAGCGGAAGTTCTCGACCACCACATCGGTGCGCTGGATCAGCTTGTCCAGTATCTCGGCGCCGCGCGGGGACTTCAGGTCCAGGCACAGGCTGCGCTTGTTGCGGTGCAGGTTCTGCTCGTCCGAACCACGGCGGCGGCCGGTGACCGAGCCCCGGTCCTTGCCGGGCGGCGGCTCGATCCGGGTGACGTCGGCGCCCCAGTCCGACAGCAGCCGCACAGCCGCCGGTCCGGCGCGCGCGATGGTGAGGTCGAGAACCTTGTAGCGTGACAGGGGAAGCTGGGGATCGCTGGTATGGGGCATGACTTCCTTGGGAAAAATATTCGTCCGGCGCGGCAGCTGCTCAGCCGACCACGGCGACGCCGGCCGGATCGATCGACAGCATCGAACGATGGCCGATCTCGAGAATGCTGGAGGGCGGGGCATGGACCTTCATCAGCTCGCCGCCATCGACCGGTCGGACATGGTAGTCCCAGTATTCGCCCAGGTAGGTCCGGGCGACGATGGCGACCTCGCCCACCGGCAAGGTACCGCTGGCGGAGGTACCGAGGTGGAGGGACTGGGGACGGATCGATACCTGTGCTTCGTTCGATACGGCCACCGTGCCATCGACCAGCGGCAGCGCGCCCGCGAGGCCGGCCAGCGTGACGCTGCCGTCGCTGACCCGGCCCGGGACCAGATTGGTCTGGCCGATGAAGCCGGCAACGAACGAGGTGCGTGGCCGGTTGTAGAGATTCCACGGGGTGTCGATCTGCTCCAGGCGGCCGAGATTGAGCACCGCGATGCGATCGGAGATCGTCATCGCCTCGGCCTGGTCGTGGGTGACGTAGACCGTGGTGTAGCGGAACTCGTCGTGCAGGCGGCGGATCTCGCTCGCCATCTCCTCGCGAAGGTTCGCATCGAGGTTCGACAGGGGTTCATCGAGCAGCAGGACTTCGGGGCGCACCACCATCGCGCGGGCGAGCGCGACCCGCTGCTGTTGCCCGCCGGACAACTCGGCCGGATAGCGGTGGGCGAGTGCGCCGAGCTTGACGATGTCGAGAATCTCCGCGACGCGACGCTTCGTCTCGTCGGCCGAGGTGCGACGCACCTTGAGCCCGAACGCAACGTTCTCGGCCACCGTCATGTTCGGCCAGATCGCGTAGCTCTGGAAGATCATCGACATGCCGCGCCGCTCCGGCGGCACGGTGCGCCGGGAGTCGGAGATCTGCTGGCCGTCGACCGCGATGCTGCCTTCGGTCAGCTCGATGAAC
>JBAYRO010000145.1:0-5939 GCA_041676645.1 Burkholderiaceae bacterium
ACTGAGCCAGCCGCCTACGTCGGCGAATCCGGGTGCGGACGCATCGGCACTCCGACCAGCTCGTGGATCTCCGCTTCGCCGAGCGTTTCGCGCTCGAGCAGCGCTTCGGCGCTGCGCTCGAGGCCGGCGCGGTTCTCGACCAGGATGGCGGTGGCCACGTCGAAGGCGCGGGCTACGAAGCCGCGGATCGCTTCGTCGATCTCGCGGGCGGTTTCCTCGGCATGGTTGCGCGGCGAGGCCACCATCTGCTGGACCGGCAGCATGGACTGGCGCTGCGGTTCGTAGACGACCAGTCCGAGCTCGTCGCTCATGCCGTAGCGGGTGACGATGCTGCGGGCGATCTCGCTCACCCGGTCGAGGTCGTCGGCGGCGCCGGTGGAGATCTCGCCGAAGACCAGCACTTCGGCGGCGCGTCCGCCCAGCAGGACGCTCATGCGGTTCTCGAGTTCGCTGCGGGTCATGAGATAGCGGTCGCCGGTGGGCCGCTGCATGGTGTAGCCGAGCGCGCCGATGCCCCGCGGGATCACCGAGACCTTCTGCACCGGATCCTGCCCCGGCAGGCACATCGCGACGATCGCGTGGCCCATCTCGTGATAGGCGACGACCTTGCGCTCGAGCGGGTTCATCACCCGGTTGCGCTTCTCGAGCCCGGCGACGATGCGCTCGATCGCCTCGGTGAAATCGCCCACGCCCACCTTCTCCCGGCCGTGCCGGGTGGCGACGATCGCCGCTTCGTTGACGAGGTTGGCGAGGTCCGCGCCGGTGAAGCCCGGGGTCAACGCGGCGACCGTCTCCAGGTCGAGCGCCGGATCGATGCTGATCTTGCCGATATGCACCTTCAGGATCTGCACCCGGCCCACCTTGTCCGGGCGGTCGACCAGGACCTGGCGGTCGAAGCGACCGGCCCGCAGCAAGGCCGGATCCAGCACTTCGGGCCGGTTGGTGGCGGCGAGCAGCACCAGTCCGCCCCGCGGATCGAAGCCGTCGAGTTCGGCGAGCAGCTGGTTGAGCGTCTGCTCCTTCTCGTCGTGCCCCCCGCCCATGTTGCCGAAGGCGCCGCGGGCCCGGCCGAGCGCGTCGATTTCGTCGATGAAGATGATCGCCGGCGACTGCTTGGCGGCTTCGGCGAAGAGGTCGCGCACCCGGGCGGCGCCCACCCCGACGAACATCTCGACGAACTCGGAGCCGTTGATCGAGAAGAACGGCACGCCGGCCTCGCCGGCGACGGCCCGCGCCAGCAATGTCTTGCCGGTACCGGGCGGCCCGACCAGCAGGATGCCCTTGGGCAGGCGGGCGCCGAGCCGGCCGTATTGCTCCGGCGACTTGAGGAAGCCGACGATCTCCTCGAGCTCGGCCTTTGCCTCGTCGACGCCCGCGACATCGGCGAAGCCGACCTTGATGTCGGTCTCGACGTAGACCTTGGCCTTGCTCTTGCCCACCGACAGCAGGCCGCCCCCGATGCCGCCGCGCTGCTGCATGCGGCGGATCATCCAGTACCAGAAGCCGATCAGCAGTGCCATCGGCAGCACCCAGCCGAGGATGTCGCCCAGCAGGTTGCTCTCGACCGTGCCGGTGAACGTGACGTTGTGCTTGGCGAGGGCGTCGGCGAGTTCGGGATCGACCCGCACGGTGACGAACTCGCGCCGCCCCGTGGGCAGCGGCTCGACCAGGCGCCCGCGGACCTGGTTCTCGGAGACCCAGACCTCCTCGACGTTGCCGGCGTCGAGCTGCTGCATCAGGGCGCTGTAGGGTAGCGCCTCGATGGTGCGGTAGCTGGTCCACAATGACTGGAACGCCAGCAGCAGCAGGATCGCGCCCAGCGAATACCAGAAGTTGAAGCGTGTTTGCTGTTGCGTGGCCATGGCGGGTCGGTCGCCTCCTTGTGCCCCAAGCGTACCGCTTTCCGAAGGGCGCCGCCCGTGGCGGGCGGATCCCTCACGCCATGACCGAAATCAATGCCAGGGAGCCCGTATCGCGATACGCTGCGGCCATGGCCATTCGTTCGATCGCTCGCCCCGGCGCGAGCCAGCCAGCGCCGCCGCCGGACGCGACGGCCTCGTTCGCGCTGTTCAATCTCGGGTTTCGCCCCTTCTACTTCGTCGCGGCCACCTACGCCGCGCTGAGCATTCCCCTGTGGCTGCTCGTCTGGGCCGGCCTGGTGCCGATGCGCGTGAGCTTCGCCACCCAGTGGTGGCATACGCACGAGATGGTGTTCGGCTTCGCGCTGGCCGTCGTGATCGGCTTCCTCCTCACCGCGGCGCGCGCCTGGACCGGCATCGATACACCCAACGGCAACCGGCTGGTGGGCCTGGTCGCCCTCTGGCTGGGCGCGCGCATCTTCTTTCACGCCGGGCTGATCGTGGCCGGGGTCGTGATCGAACTGGTGCTCATCGTGCTGGCGGCCAGCGCGATCCTGCGGGTGCTCGTCGTCGCCGGCAACCGGCGCAATCTCTTCGTGGTCCTGATCCTCGCGGTGCTCGGCGCCATGGACATCGCCTTCGCGCTGGCGGCCGGCGGCTGGATCGCCTGGTCGCCCGATGCCCCGCTGCGCGCCGCGCTCTACCTGATCGTGATGCTCACCGCGGTGTTCGGCGGCCGGGTGATCCCCTCCTTCACCGCCAATGCCCTGATGGGGATCCGCCAGTTCCAGCGCTCCTGGCTCGATGCCGCGGCCATCGTCGCCGCGATCGCGGCACTGCTGGCCGACCTGGTCTTCGCCGGCGGCGTCGTGGTGGCGCTGCTGGCCGGCATCGCGGCCCTGGCGCATGCGCTGAGGCTGGCCGGCTGGAACCCGCTCGCCACCCGCCACAAGCCGATCCTCTGGATCCTGCATGCGGCGTATGCCTGGATGCCGATCGGCTTCGCCCTGCTCGCCTGCTCGGCGCTGGGGCTGGTCGCCCGGCCCCTGGCGCTGCATGCCTTCGCCGTCGGCCTGATCGGCGGCCTGATCATCGGCATGATCACCCGCACGGCCCTCGGCCACACCGGCCGCCCCCTGGCCGCCGGCGGATCCGAAACGGCGATGTACCTGCTGGTGATGCTCGCCGCCCTCACCCGGGTCGTCGGGCCGCTGCTGCTGCCGGCGCAGACCCTGCACTTCTATGTAATCTCGGGCATCGCCTGGGCCGGCGCCTTCGCCGTGTACGCGATCGTCTACTGGCCACGCCTGTCGCAGCCGCGGATCGACGGCCGGCCGGGCTGATTTCGCTCCGATCGACCTTCCTTCCACTGCGAACGACAGGCCTCATGTTCATGCACGGATACTATAATTCGACTATCCTAAAATCATGGAAGAATATGATGTCGTCCGTGCCCTGAGTGCGCTTGCCCATCCGATGCGCCTGAAGGCCTTTCGTGCGCTCGTGGTCGCCGGCTCCGCAGGCATGACCCCCGGCGTCCTCCAGGAGCAGCTGCATGTACCACCCGCCACGCTGTCGTTCCACCTCAAGGAACTCAGCCAGGCGGGACTCGTCACCGCCGAGCGAGCGAGCCGAAACATCATCTACCGGGCGGCGTTCGACGAGATGAACGCGCTGCTTGGCTACCTGACCGAGAACTGCTGCGCGGGCGAAGCCTGTGCGGTCGACGCCACCCAGGCGGCCTATGGCTGCTGACGACAATCGCGAGTCGAACATGAAGCGATTCCACGTGCATTTCGACGTCAACGACCTGCCCTGTTGCTGAGGCTGCCGACATGACCCCACCGCCGTACAACGTGCTGTTCATCTGCACCGGCAATTCCGCCCGCTCCATCCTGGCCGAGGCCATCCTGAACCACCTCGGACAGGGGCGGTTCCAGGCCTGGTCCGCGGGCAGCCAACCGAAAGGCACGGTGCATCCGCTCGCCCTGGACCGGCTCGAGAAGATGCGTATCCCGACCGCGGGATTGCGCAGCAAGGGCTGGGACGAGTTCGCACTGCCCGGCGCTCCGGCGCTGCACTTCGTGTTCACGGTCTGCGACCAGGCCGCCGGCGAGGCCTGTCCGGTGTGGCCGGGACAACCGATGACCGCGCACTGGGGCATGCCCGACCCGGCCGCGGTGCGCGGCAGCCCGGCCGACCAGGAGCAGGCCTTTCTCGATACGGCCATCACCGTCAAGCGGCGCATCGAGCTGTTCCTGGCGCTGCCCATCGACGCGCTCGACCGGATGGCGCTGCAGTCGCGGCTCGGGGACATCGGCACGCACTGAGCCATGACGACCAATATCCTGATTCTCTGCACCCACAACTCGGCCCGGAGCGTCCTCGCCGAGGGGATGCTCAACCACTGGGCCGACAGGCTCGGCAAGGCGGTTCGCGCCTACAGCGCCGGCAGCGCCCCGAGCGGCCGGATCAATCCCCATGCCCTCGAAACGCTGGCGGGGGCCGGCATCGATACCTCGTCGTTTCGCAGCAAGAGCTGGGACGAATTCACCGGTCCCGACGCGCCCCACATGCGCCTCGTCATCACGGTATGCGACAACGCGGCCAGCGAAGCCTGTCCGTTCTGGCCGGGCAGCCCGGTGCAGGGCCATTGGGGCTATCCGGATCCGTCCGGTGCCCCGGAGGGCGAAAGACTGACCGCCTTCGAACTGACGCGCCAGGCGCTCGGCTACCGGATGCTGCAGCTGTTGTCGCATGAGCTCGACACCATGACCGATGCGCAACTGCGCGAACTGCTCGCCACCATCGAGGCACGCTGAATTGACTACCAGTAGCCAGTCGACCGCATCCGCACGTCCCGCCAGGCCCGCCAGGCCCGCCATCAGCTTCTTCGAGCGTTATCTCACCCTCTGGGTGTTCGCGTGCATCGTGGCCGGCATCGCGCTCGGCCAGGTGCTGCCGGGGCCGGTCCAGGCCGTGGGGCGACTGGAGTTCGCCAACGTCAACCTGCCGGTGGGCTTGCTCATCTGGGTGATGATCATTCCGATGCTGCTGCGGGTCGACTTCGGCGCACTGCGCGAAGTCGGACAGCACTGGCGGGGCATCGGCGTCACCCTGTTCATCAACTGGGCGGTCAAGCCCTTTTCGATGGCCCTGCTGGCCTGGGTCTTCATCCGGCACGTCTTCGCGCCGTACCTGCCGGCCGAACAGCTCGACAGCTATGTGGCGGGCCTCATCCTGCTGGCGGCGGCGCCCTGCACCGCGATGGTGTTCGTCTGGAGCCGGCTCACCAACGGGCATCCGCTGTTCACCCTGTCCCAGGTGGCGCTCAACGACGCCATCATGGTGTTCGCCTTCGCGCCCATCGTGGCACTGCTGCTGGGGCTGTCGGCAATCACCGTGCCCTGGGACACGCTCATCACCTCGGTGGTGCTCTACATCGTCGTGCCGGTCATCCTGGCGCAGGCGTGGCGCCGGAAGCTGCTCGAGCGCGGCCCGCAGGCGCTCGAAGCGACGCTCGCCCGCATCGGGCCCTGGTCCATTACCGCGCTGCTCGCAACGCTCGTCCTGCTGTTCGCGTTCCAGGGCGAAGCCATCCTGAAGCAGCCACTGGTCATCGTGATGCTGGCGGTGCCCATCCTCATCCAGGTGTTCTTCAACTCCGGACTGGCCTACTGGCTGAACCGCCGGGTCGGGGAAGCACATAACGTCGCCTGTCCCTCGGCCCTCATCGGCGCAAGCAATTTCTTCGAGCTCGCGGTGGCTGCCGCCATCAGCCTGTTCGGCTTCGAATCCGGGGCGGCGCTGGCTACCGTCGTCGGTGTGCTCATCGAGGTGCCGGTGATGCTGCTCGTTGTGCGAATCGTCAACCGGAGCAAGGGGTGGTACGAGCGCGACTCTCGCAACCCGAGTCACGCATCCGAATCAGGTTGACGACTCGCGCGGCCGCGTGAGCTGCAGCAGGATCGCACCGATCGTGATCACGCTGGCGCTGAACCACAGGGCCGGCGAATAACTGCCGGTCGCATCGCGGATCAACCCCAGTATCGCCGGCCCGAAGGAATAGCAGACCTGCAG
>JBAYRO010000146.1:0-5824 GCA_041676645.1 Burkholderiaceae bacterium
ACCCGGGCGACGATCAGTCGCTTGCGGGTGTCGGCGTTCGGATCGATGATCTTGTAGTACATGTCGTGCGAGAGCGCGTTGGCGATCGCCAGCAGGAGGCCGTCGGCGGTCGACATCGCCGCCGCCATCCCGCCGGCGGCAACGAGGCCCGAGATCACGTACGGCAGGCCCGCGATCTCCGGGGTCGCGAGGACCACGATGTCCGGCCGCATGTAGAACTCGTTGAGCTGCACGATGCCGTCACCGTTGCCGTCGATCACTGCGAGGTAGCCGACCTCGGCCCAGTTGCGCACCCACTCGAGCGACTGGACCTCCGCGACCGTCTTGCCGATCACCGCGGTGGCGAGATTCGGGTCGAGCAGCTGCAGCTTGGTGAGCGTGGCGAGCACCGGCGCCGTGAAATACAGCAGGAAGATGAACAGCAGCGACCAGGCCACCGACTTGCGGGCCGAGCGTACGGATGGCGTGGTGAAGTAGCGCATCAGGATGTGCGGCAACGATGCGGTTCCGGCCATCATGCAGATCGCGAGCGTGAAGAACTTCCACGAGTCCATTCCGCCTTGCGGATCGAAGTGCGGCGTCGTCAGCACCCCCACGGCGGGCAGGCCGGAGGGCTGGAGCGCCGGCTGCAGGCCGTACATCTGCTCGAGCTCGGCGATTCGCTGGGCGCCTTCGCCATAACTGAAGTGCGGGATGATGCCGAAGCCCTGCACATTGGACATCCAGATGACCGGCACCAGGTAGGCGATGATCAGCACGATGTACTGGGCCACCTGGGTCCAGGTGACGCCGCGCATGCCGCCGAGCATCGAGCAGAGCAGGATGCCGAGCAGGCCGAACCAGACCCCGACGCCGAACGGAATGCCGAGCGCCCGCGACGCGATCGTGCCCGTCGCATTGATCTGCGCGGTCACGTAGGTGAACGAGGCCACCACCAGCACGATGACCGCGAAGAAGCGGGCGAGATTGCCGCCGTAGCGGGTCCCGATGAAGTCCGGCACGGTGTAGCACCCGAACTTGCGCAGGTACGGCGCCATCAGGGCGTTGACCAGCACATAGCCGCCGGTCCAGCCGATGACGAAGCCCAGGTAGGGATAGCCGCCGAAGTAGACGCCGCCGGCCAGGGCCACGAAGGATGCCCCCGACATCCAGTCCGCCGCCGTCGCCATGCCGTTGTAGAGCGCCGGGACTTCACGTCCGGCCACGTAGTAGGCATCGACCTGCATGGTGCGCGACAGCCAGCCGATCACGGCGTAGATCATGATCGTGAACAGCAGGAACAGGATGCCGATCGCCTTGGCCGATGCGCCGAACTGCTCGGCGACCGCCATCAGCGCGAAAAAGCCCAGGAACCCCAGCGTGTAGAGCGAATACACCTTGCCGAGATTCGCCGTGAAACTACCTTTGAGGAGCGCCATGACAGTGTCTCCTTCAGTGGGTGTGGGTGCCGGTGGCGGATTCGTACTCGTCGTCGATCCTGTCCTGGGCGAAGTTCTGGACCCAGATCAGGAGGACGAACGCGATCAGCGAACCCTGGACCACCATGTAGTAGCCGAGCTTGAATCCCATGAACGTGAAGGCGTTCAGGTCCTTCGCGAACCAGGGCGCGAGAATCGCGAACAACACCCAGAGGGCGAGGATCACGATCGTCAGGTTGCGGGTCTTCTCCCAGTGCCTGACTCGGGCTTGCGTGTCTGCCGGTGCCATGGTCTCCTCCAGTCGTTGAATGGTTCTTCGATGGCATTCGTTGTTCTATGGCAGGCTCAGCCTAGATTCGGAAACTTTCATTTCCCTTACAAAATCCGTTTGGCTATCCGTGATATCACTTAGTCGTCGAATCGGTGCACTGGCGGGCGAATGGAAGGAAGTGATCAGCCGCTTCACGCCTCGGCGCGAACGGCACCCGATCGCCAGCGAGGCGGAACTGCGGCACTTCGTCGCGACCCGCGCGGCGGAGATCGCCCAGAAGACGCTCTACGGCTACCTGCGAACCCGCATCGGAACCCGCTATCCGGAAGCCTTCCGCAACCCGGACTTCGCGCGGTCGATCGACATCGCGAAGCTGCATGTCTTCGCGGCCTGCCTGTCCGATCTCGCGATCCATGCGAGCGCCCGGGCGACCGTCGATCCGCGTATCGACGATGCCACGCGCGCGGCGCTGGCCAGCGCATGCCTGCGCCGCGGGCTGGACGACAATGCGGGCAGCTTCGTCGAAGGCTTCTCGCGGGCCGAAGCCGAGAACGCCCTTGAAATCCGGCTTGCCGGACTCGACTGGAGCCGCATGGGGGCGGGCCCGGAAAGCTTCGCCACCAGTCCCGCGGCGCTGGCGCGGTGGGCGCCGGTCGCGCCCGAACTCAAGAAGCACGACATCGAGATCATCGAGAACTCGGTACGCTTCGCCTGGCAGGAGATCCGCGTCGACTTCGGGCACCGACTCGACCCGCAGGCCATTGCCGCCGAGCTGCTCGCCGCCGCCCGATAGGCGCTCGCCGCCGCCCGATGCGCCTGCGAAGCTTCAGCGAACCCGCTGCTGGCTGATCATGTACAGGCCGGCGCAGAGCAGCAGGCCAATGCCCGCCCAGGCGAGCGGATTCGGGACATCGCCCCAGATCAGGTAGCCGAGCACCACCGCCCACAGCAGTCCGACATAGCGGAACGGGGCCACCACGGAGACTTCACCGCGACGCACCGAGGCGATCACCGAATAGTAGGCGGTGGACAGGCAGCCCGCCGCCAGGGCAAGCAGGCCGACATCGCTCCAGAGCATCGGCGTCCAGCCCTCGAACAGCAGCACCACCACGGCCATTGCGACGACGACCGCGGCGGTGGCCAGCGTGACGACGATGGAAGGCGTGCCGACGGGAATCTTGCGGGTCAGCAGGTCACGACCCGCGTAGACCAGGGTCGAGAGCAGGCACAGCCAGGCGTACAGGTTGAAGCCCTCGGCCTGGGGCTGGATCACCAGCATCACGCCGAGGAAGCCCAGCCCGATCGCGACCCAGCGCCTTGCGTCGACGCGCTCGCGCAGAAAGAACAGGGCCAGTATCCCGATGAACAGCGGCGACGACATGTAGATGGCGGTCGCGTTGGCGAGCGGCAGATGATAGAGGGCCGCCAGGTAGAGAAAGGTGCCGACGCCCTCGCAGCCGGCGCGCACGCCGACCCAGCCGCGAAACAGCTCCGACACCCGGACCAGCGCCCCCATCCGCCAGGCGACGAGCATGATCAGGGCGATCGCCATGCAGCCCCGCACCACGATCATCTGCGCGCTGGGGATCCGCGCCAGCACGGTCTTGACCAGCGCATCGTTGGCGATGAAGCAGGTCATCGCCAGCACCATCCAGAGGATGCCGATGCGATTGGAGCGCGCCTGCTCCGCGGTGTCCGCCGCGGCATGGGCCGGGGTGGCGCTCATGGCGGCGCGCACCGGGCGCGGTCGGCCACGCCTCGATGGTCAGGGGCCGAGGCCACGCGCGGGAACGTGCCGCTCAGCGATGGAACACGCCGGCTCGCTCCGGCTGGTACGAGACTTCCTCGATCCGGACCCGCAACACCCCGCCGCCGGGTTTCGGCCATTCGATCTCGTCGCCCTGGGAAAGACCGAGCAGCGCGCTGCCGACCGGCGCGAGCACCGAGATGCTGCCGCCGCTGTTGTCGACATCCTTGGGGTAGACCAGGGTGAGCTGGAACTCCTCGTCGGAATTCTCGACCTTGAAGCGCACGGTCGAGTTCATCGTCACGACGGTCGGCGGCACATCCTTCGGGTCGACCACGTCGGCCCGCTCGAGCTCGGCCTCGAGCTGCTCCTTGCCCGGAATCGAACTACCGTGAAGCGAGTCGAGCAGGTCCTCGAGCCGCTCGGCATCGAGCGACGAGACGATGATCCGGGGTTTCGCATTCGCATTCATTTCCAACTCCGTGAACCATTCCGGCGAATCCGCCGACCGGGGAGAATCGCGAACCGGCGCCGCAGCGCCGATTCGACCAGACACCTACCTGGCCCTGCCCGCCTGGGCAGGCCCGTCCAGGGCGTCAGACCACGCCTTGCTGGAGCATCGCGTCGGCGACACGCCGAAAGCCGGCGATGTTCGCCCCCAGCACCAGGTTGCCTGGCTGGCCGAACTCGGCGGCCGTCTCGCTGCATCGACGATAGATGTCGAGCATGATGCCTTGCAAGCGCTGGTCGACCTGCTCGAAATCCCATTGCTGCATGCTGGCGTTCTGGCTCATCTCGAGCTGGCTGGTCGCGACGCCGCCGGCATTGGCCGCCTTCCCCGGACCGTACAGGATGCGCTCGCGCACGAACAGTTCCACGGCCGCCGGCGTCGACGGCATGTTCGCCCCTTCGCTCACGCATTGGCAACCATTGGCGAGCAGGCGCTGGGCGTCGGCCTCGGTGAGCTCGTTCTGGGTGGCGCACGGAAACGCCACCTGGCCGGGGAAGCCCCACACCGCATGCCCATCCTCCGGATAGGCGTCGAGCGGGACGAACTCGGCCTTGGGGAAGTCGTTCAGGTACTCGCGCAGCGACAGTCGCTCGGCTTCCTTGAGCCGCTTGAGCGTCTCGAGATCGATGCCATGCGGGTCGTACAGGGTGCCGGTCGAATCGGAGCAGGTGATCGGACGGGCGCCGAACTGGTAGAGCTTCTCGATCGTGTAGATGGCCACATTGCCGGCGCCCGAGACCAGGCAGGTCTTGCCTTCGATGGTCTCGCCCCGGCCCTGCAGCATGTTCTGCGCGAAATAGACGCAGCCGTAGCCGGTCGCTTCGCGGCGTCCGTAGGATCCGCCCCAGAGCAGTCCCTTGCCGGTCAGCACGCCCTCGTAGCGACCGGTCAGGCGCTTGTACTGGCCGAACAGGTAGCCGATCTCGCGGGCGCCGACGCCGATGTCGCCCGCCGGGACATCGACCGTCGGTCCGATGTGCCGGTACAGCTCGTTCATGAACGACTGGCAGAAACGCATGATCTCGTGATCGGAGCGGCCCTTGGGATCGAAGTTCGCGCCGCCCTTGGCCCCGCCGATCGCCAGTCCGGTGAGGGCGTTCTTGAAGATCTGCTCGAAGCCGAGGAACTTGATGATTCCGGCATTGACCGACCCATGGAATCGCAGGCCGCCCTTGTAGGGTCCGAGCGCCGAATTGAACTCCATCCGGTAGCCCTTGTTGACACGCACCTGGCCCTCGTCGTCGACCCACGGAACCCGGAACAGGATCTGCCGCTCGGGCTCGACGATGCGCTCGATGATCGCGTTTCGACGGTATTGCGGGTCCGACTCGAGCAACGGCGCAAGCGATTCGAGGACTTCCTCGACCGCCTGGTAGAACAGCGCCTGGGCGGGACTCGATCTGGCGAGATCGGCAATCGTCCTATGGATATAAGACATGGAGCATATGCCTCGAATAGCGAGTAAGCGCCGGAGTCGGCAGCAAGTCGAACGTTTCACGACCGCCGGCCCGGCCACCATGAGGGGGCGACCGAAACCGGATCAGTCGAAGGGGTTCCGAACGGGTCCGCCACCTGGGCCTGCCGGTCGCGGCTCACCGCCGGAGCGCCGGATCGGCACCGACTGCCCCGGGTTGCCGCTGGCCTCTTCGTGACCTCTTCGCGGCCCTATCGGCGACCGTGTCCTCGGAAACGGACAAAAGGCGACAATTTTATCATGCCGACCCGGTGTTCATCATGACAGCCTCCTCGAGCAGCCCGAGGGCGGCTTCGGTGAAGCGCCACATGTTCTCCTCGCGATCCGCGCTGCCCGTCTCGATGGTCGCCGATCGTCGCACCGGGCCATCGACCGCGATCACGCTGATACCGGGAGGATGGCC
>JBAYRO010000147.1:0-5763 GCA_041676645.1 Burkholderiaceae bacterium
CCATTGCGAAGGCCCGGATCACCTCGCGCGCATCGACCTGCTCATCAGGCTTCGCGAAGAGATCGCCGCGGAAGCGCCTGCTTCCCTTCAGCCGATCTACCAGTCACTGGTGAAACAGGCCGGCGACGTGCGCAATGTCGTCGCCGCTTTCGGTCGTCACCCGCACCGCAATCAGGTCCTCGGCCGAGCATCGACGCCGGCGGAAGAAGCTTACATCGCCGGAAGGGACTTTCCGCACGAGAGGGCGTTTCGCGCCTGACGCCCGGTGGAGCAGGTTGCAGGGGATGCTTTCGCTGGCTGCTCGCGTAGACTACGGTTGTTGCGCGTTCATGTTCTCTGGAAGGAAACATCATGGCTGATACCTGGCTTCCCTCGCTCAAGACGGCGACCCCGCAGGAGGGGTTCGACCTTGCCACCAAAATGGCGCGGGTCGGCGTCAAGGTCACCCAGCCTTCCGCCGAGATCCGCGACAAGCTGCGCGCGGCCTATGATCAGGATACGACGCAACTGATTGCGTCCTCGCAGGTGATCGCCATCCATTTCCAGACGGTCGCGGCGGCCAACGATTACTGGCGCGACTGACGCCAGCGTTCCAGTCAAAGTTTCAGCCCCCGCAACCGCAGCGCGTTGGCGATGACGCTGACCGACGACAGCGACATGGCGGCCGCCGCGATGATCGGTGACAGGAGAAGACCGAAAGAGGGGTAAAGCACGCCCGCGGCAACCGGGATGCCGGCGGCATTGTAGATGAAGGCGAAGAACAGGTTCTGGCGGATGTTCGCCATGGTCGCCTCGGATAGCCGCCGCGCCTTGACGATCCCCATGAGGTCGCCCTTGAGCAGGGTGACACCGGCGCTTTCAATCGCAACATCGGTGCCCGATCCCATGGCGATGCCGACATCGGCAGCCGCCAGCGCGGGCGCATCGTTGACGCCGTCGCCCGCCATGGCGACCACGCGGCCTTCCGCCTTGAGGCGGCTCACCACGGCGCTCTTTGCATCCGGCAGCACGTCGGCCTCGACCTCGTCTATGCCCAGCTGGCGGGCGACGGCTTCGGCCGTCGTTCTGTTGTCGCCGGTCAGCATGACGATGCGGATGCCCTCGCCATGCAGCGCGTTCAGCGCCTCCTGCGTCGTCTCCTTGACCGGGTCGGCGATGGCGAAGATGCCGCCGGCCCTGCCATCCACGCCGATATAGATCGCCGTCGCGCCATCATGGCGCAAGGCGTCCGCCTGTTCGGCAAGTAGGGTAACGTCGACGCCATGCTCCTTGAGGAACGCCGCATTGCCGAGCACGATCGCCTTGTCCTCGACGGTGCCGAGCGCACCCTTGCCGAGCGGAGAATCGAAATCCACCACAGGCGGGACCTCGATGCCCTTCTTCTCCGCCGCTTCGACGATCGCCAATGCCAGCGGATGTTCCGACGCTTTCTCCACAACGGCGGCCAGCCGCAGGATTTCCGTTTTGTCGAAGCCGCCTGCCGCGACGATTGCCGTCACCGACGGCCTGCCTTCGGTGAGCGTGCCGGTCTTGTCGACGACGAGCGTGTCGACCTTCTCCATATGTTCGAGCGCCTCGGCGTTCTTGATCAGGACGCCGGCGCTGGCTCCCTTGCCGACGCCGACCATGATCGACATCGGCGTCGCCAGCCCGAGCGCGCAGGGACAGGCGATGATCAGCACCGAAACCGCCACGACCAGCCCATAGGCAAAGCGCGGCTCCGGCCCCCAGATGCCCCAGACGATGAAGGCGAGAATCGCGATGACGATGACCAGCGGCACGAACCAGCCCGAGACCTGATCGGCCATGCGCTGGATCGGCGCGCGCGAACGCTGCGCATCGGCGACCATCTGGACGATGCGCGACAGCATGGTATCGCGGCCGACCTTTTCGGCACGGATCACCAGCGCGCCGGTCTGGTTCAGCGTGCCGCCAATGACCTGATCGCCCACGGTGCGGGTGACAGGCATGGATTCGCCGGTGACCATCGCTTCGTCGAGCGAGGAGCGTCCGTCCTCCACCACGCCATCGACCGGCACGGTCTCGCCGGGACGCACGCGCAGCCTGTCGCCGAGGACGACATGCTCGACCGGTACGTCTTCTTCCACGCCATCATCGCCGATGCGCCGCGCCGTTTTCGGCGCCAGATCGAGCAGCGCCCTGATCGCGCCCGATGTCTGCTCACGGGCCCGCAGTTCCAGCACCTGGCCAAGCAGCACCAGAACGGTGATGACCGCCGCCGCCTCGAAATAGACCGCGACCGTGCCATCTCCCGCGCGGAAAGCGGCCGGGAAAATGCCCGGCGCAAGGGTGGCGACGATGCTGTAAGCCCAGGCGACGCCGGTGCCCATGGCGATCAGGGTGAACATGTTGAGGCTGCGATTGACCAGCGATGCCCATGCGCGCTCGAAGAACGGCCATCCGCACCACAAAACCACCGGCGTCGCCAGAACGAGCTGAATCCAGATCGATATCCGCATCGGCACCAGATGGTGCAGGGCCCGGAAAAGATGGCCGCCCATTTCGAGCACGAAGACCGGAGCGGCGAGGACCAGCCCGATCCAGAAGCGCCGTGTCATGTCGGCGAGTTCGGGGCTGGGGCCGCTGTCGGCCGTCACCACCAGCGGCTCCAGCGCCATGCCACAGATCGGGCAGCTTCCCGGCCCCTCCTGCCTGATCTCGGGATGCATCGGGCAGGTCCAGATCGCGCCCTCGGGCGCGTCCGGAGCGGGCGCCGCATCTCCTGCCAGATACCGGGCCGGGTCCGCCGCGAACTTCGCCTTGCAGGAAGCCGAGCAGAAATAGTGAGTGTGCCCCTCATGGGTCAGGCGATGTTCCGCCGTTTGCGGGTCGACCTCCATGCCGCAGACCGGGTCCTTCACAAGATGCGCATGACCCGAATGGTCATGATCATGCGAATGATGCTGATGCTCGTGTCCGTTCATTCTCTAACCCGCCGCCTCACCTGTACCTGGAAACCTTATCTTTTCACGACGTTTCCGAACAGCGCATGCAGCCCTCGGCCATCGTCGGGTGCGCAGGAATGGCGTCGCGGAGAACGCCGTAGGGCAACGCGCCGAGCATGGCCGCCTGTGCCACGGCCATCACTTCCCCGGCTTCCGAGCCGATCATCGGCCGGTTTCCGCATCTGCGCGCGTTTCGAGCGGGATTGCCGTCATCCGGTCAAACCCCTGACTGGTATGAAGGCTCGACCCGACCGACCTCCGGTTCTCGTTGCGGCGACGTCGCACCGCGCGCCCGGATCGGGTCGGCGAGCAGCCTGAGGCCGTTCAGCACCACCAGCACCGTGCCGCCTTCGTGTCCGACGACCGCGAGCGGCAGCGGCAGGGCGAAGAACAGGCTCGATGCGACCAGAAGCAGCATCATGCCGATGGCGAAGATCAGGTTCTGGCGGATGATCCGGCGCGTGCGCCGCGCCAGAAGATGCGCGGCGGCAAGACGCGCCATGTCCTCCGACAGCAGCGCGACATCGGCCGCCTGCAAGGCGACATCGCTGCCCGCCGCGCCCATGGCGATGCCGACATCGGCGCGCGCCAGCGCGGCGGCGTCGTTCACCCCGTCGCCGACAAAGGCGACTTTTCCATTCCTCGCCAGTTCGCCCACCAGCCGGACCTTGTCCTCGGGCAGCAGGTCGGCATGGACGTCCTTTGCTTCCAGTCCGAGCTCCGCGGCGATCCGCAAGCCGACAGGGCGGCGGTCGCCGGTCATCATGGCGATGGTGCCCACGCCTGCCGCCCCGAGCGCCGCCAGTCCCGCGGCCGAGGTTTCGCGCGGGCGGTCGGCGACGGTGAGTGCGCCATAAACCCGGTCTCCCCGCCCCAGCCACACCACGGTCTGGCTGCCATCCGTCAGCTGCGCATATTCGGGTGCGTCGAGCGACGCGCCCATGCGTGCGGCCATGCGCGGATTGCCAGCCCAGAGCAGGCCCACCATGTCTTCCCCGGTGATCCCCTCGCTGGGCACGGTTTCGACATCGCGCACCTCGGCGGCGGCGATGCCTCTCTCCTCGGTGTGGCGGCGGATCGCATCGGCAATCGGATGCTCGGAATGCGCCTCCAGCCCGGCGATCAATGACAGGAACCGCTCTTCGGGTTCCTGCGTCACAAGCTGCGTCACCTCGGCCTTGCCGGTGGTCAGCGTGCCGGTCTTGTCGAAGGCGAAGATGTCGACCTCGGCCAGCGTCTCCAGCGCCGCGCCGCCCTTGAACAGCACGCCGCCGCGCGCGGCCGCCGCCAGTGCCGAAAGGATCGCGGCCGGGACCGATATCACAACCGCGCAGGGGCTGGCCGCGACCAGCAGCGTCGCGGCGCGATAAAGCGCATCCTGCATCGTCCAGCCGAGCGCGAGGAATATAATGAGAGCCAGCGCCGCGCCCGCCAGCACCGCGATGGTGTAGCGCTGGCCGAACCAGGCGCTGAATCGTTCGGACGGCGCGCGCGCCGCCTGCGCCTCGGTCACCAGTTCGATCATCCGCGCCACGGTGCTTTCCGCCACCGGGCGGATGACGCGGACCAGCAGCACGGCGTTGAGGTTCACCGTGGCCTCGAACACCTTTGCACCGGGGCCTTTGCCGACCGGCATCGATTCGCCGGTGATCGTCGCCTCGTCGAGCGATCCCTCTCCCTCGACGATCTCGCCATCGGCCGGCACCCGCGCGCCGGGACGCAGCACCACCAGGTCGCCAGCAACGAGATCGCCGACCGGAACTTCCGTGACGGTGCCGTCAGGAGTGCGCCTGAGCGCTGTGTCGGGACGTAGCGCCATCAGCGCCTCGACGGCATGGCGCGCCCGGCCCATCGCCCGCTGCTCCAGCGTGGTCGACAGGCTGAACAGCGTCAGCAGCACCGCTCCTTCGAGCGCGGCACCGACCGCAGCGGCGGCAAGGGCGGCCACGATCATCAGAAGGTCGATGTCGAGCACCCGCTCGCGCCAGAGGGCGTTTAGGGCCCGCACCGCCGTCGGCACGCCGCCGGCCAGATAGACCAGCACGAGACCGACCGGTCCCCAAAGACCGGGGCTCAAAAAGGCATCGACGGTCGCAAGCGCCATGCCGGCAAGCGTGATGCCGGTCAATGCCGTCATGAAGCGGTCGGAGGAAAGGTCGATTTGCAAATCATGTTCCTGGCTGTGCCGCGACGGCGGCAGTGGCTGGGGAGACCGGCGATGGCGCGCCGGATGGGCTGGCGTCACACGCCCGGTCGATCGGGTTCCGTTATTCCTTTTCCATCACGACATCGAGCTTACCCCCAGGATCGCGCCGCCGGCAGCCGCAATCAGCACCACGAGCCATGGCGGGAACTTCCAGCTCATCAGGGCAACGAAACAGATCAGCGCCAGCGCAAAGTCGCGGGGCGACCCGACCGCGCTGGTCCAGAGCGGATCGTAGAGCGCGGCGCCCAGAATGCCGACCACCGCGGCGTTCGCCCCCGCCATCGGCGCCCGCACGCCGGAGCGTGCGCGCAGCGTGTTCCAGAACGGCAGCGCGCCGACAAGCAGCAGGAAGCCCGGCAGGAAGATCGCAAGTAGGGCAAGCGTCGCGCCGACGATCCCGTTCGGTCCGGGTTCGAGCAGCATTCCGAGATAGGCGGCGAAAGTGAACAGCGGCCCCGGCACCGCCTGCGCCGCGCCATAGCCGGCCAGGAACGTGTCAGGCGTGACCCAGCCCGTGCGAACCACTTCGGCTTCCAGCAAAGGCAAGACCACATGGCCGCCGCCGAACACCAGCGCACCGGCGCGATAGAA
>JBAYRO010000148.1:0-5634 GCA_041676645.1 Burkholderiaceae bacterium
CCCGGCACCGTGATCCGCATCGCCACCGCGATGCCGAAGGCGCCGGCCTTGTCGGTCATCGGACCGATCGAGACATCGGCCTCGATCTTCGGGTCGCCCTCGAGCTTCGTCTTCTGGCGGGCCGCCACCGCGTTCATCGCGCCGATGAAGCAGGCCGAATAACCGGCCGCGAACAGCTGCTCGGGATTGGTGCCCGGGCCGCCATCGCCGCCCATTTCCTTCGGGGTCGAAAGCTGCACCTTCAGCGCCCCGTCCGAGGATTCGCTGGTGCCGGCGCGTCCGCCGACGGATGTCGCATGCGCTGTGTAGACTGCCTTGTCGATGGCCATGTAGTCCTCCTGGGTCGATGGATCGATGGTGAGTGGAGGGCACCAGCATCCCCGCATCGGCGAAACCTTGTCCACGGCCGGGGCATCGGGCGCTTGCCGCGGGACACCGGCTCTGGTATCGAATGGCGCAGGAATGACGCAGGAATGGCGCAGCGGAAAGCGGCCCGGATGCGAAGGGAACGCGGAGCATCGGGCAATGGCAGGAATCGACGAATGAGGGGAGGGCAGCGATGAACCCGCAAGCAATCGCCGGATCGGCCGGCCTCGCGCAAAGGCTGCGCAAGGGGCGCCTGGCGCGCCGCGACCTGCTCTGGCTGGTCGGTGCGAGCAGTGGCGCGGCCGCGCTCGCCAGCCTCTCGGGTTGCGCCACCTCGCCGGTCACCGGCGAGACCATCCTGGTCGGCATGAGCGAGGCCCAGGAACGATCGATCGATGCGCAAGTCGCGCCGCACCAGTTCTCGCAGGATCTCGGCGAGGCCCAGGATGCGCGATCCAATGCCTACGTCGATCGCATCGGTGCCGATCTCGCCGGGCGCAGCCACCGCCCCGACATGCCGTATTCCTACCGGGTGCTCAACGCCAACTATGTGAACGCCTATACCTTCCCGGGCGGGGCGATGGGTGTGACCCGCGGCATCATGACCGAGATGCAGTCCGAGGCCGAGCTCGCCGCGCTGCTGGGCCACGAGATCGGCCATGTCAACGCCCGCCATGCCGCCCAGCGCCAGGGCCAGTCGATGCTCGCGCAGGCGGCGGTGGTCGGCCTCGGGGTGGCCACTTCCGATTCCCAGTGGAGCGGCCTGGTCGGGCTCGCCAGCCAGGTCGGCGCGAGCGCGCTGCTCTCGTCCTATTCGCGCGACAACGAGCGCGAGGCCGATGCCCTCGGCCAGGAATACATGGCACGCGCCGGCTATCCGGCCAGCGGCATGACCAGCCTGCACCAGTTGCTGCTCGCCGAGCAGAAGGCGCAGCCGAGCATGCTGCAGACCATGTTCTCGACCCATCCGATGCCGGCCGAACGGGTCGAGACCGCGCGCCGGCTCGCCGCCACCCAGTACGCTGGAACGGCCAGCCGGCCGGTGCAGCGCGAGCGCTTCATGGACAACACCGCCCGCCTGCGCGCCCTGCGTCCGACCATCCAGGCCTGCCAGAAGGGCGAGGCCGAGGGCGCGCGCGAGCGCTACGACGCCGCCGAGGGCCACTTCCGCACCGCGCTCAGGAGCACCCCGCGCGACTACGCGGCGAACGTGCTGATGGCCCGCTGCCTGGTCGCGCAGGAACGCCCGGCCGATGCGAAGCGCTATGCCGAGATCGCCAGCGCGATCGATCCGAAGGAGGCGCAGGCGATCAAGCTGGCCGGCGTCGCCCGCCTGGGCCTGCGCGACTACGCCGGCGCCTTCGCGCAGTTCGATGCCTTCGACAAGCGCCTGCCCGGCGATCCGGGCATCACCTTCCTGAAGGGGGTCTCGCTCGAGGGCGGCGGCAGGCGCCGTGAAGCGGCTACCCACTACGCCCGCTACGCCAATTCGGTGCGCCAGGGAGGCGCATCGCAGTATGCGGTGTCGCGCCTGAAGTCCTGGGGCTACGTGAAATAGCAGGGCATGTCGGGTCGCGACTGACCCGGCGGCCCAGCCTCATGCGGCATCGAACACCCCGAGCTCGGCGAGCTGGCGTTCGGCCGCCTCGGCCCAGCCGCGATTGGCGATCGGGCTGGCCGGGCTCGGATGCAGCACCGTCGCAATGCGCGGCGATGCGCCGTCGTCGGGCCGGCGATCGAGCGCCGCCGCGATCCGCTGGCGGGCATAGGCGCCCACGCCGATCGCCCAGTCCGGCGCCAGCGTCGCCAGCGCGCGGCGCAGATGCTCGTCGCAGGCCTGCTGCAGCGGCGCGAGCTCGGCGCGGGGCAGCTTGTCGGGCGTGAGGTTGCGCCCGCCCGCCTCGAGGAAGACCAGCGGGCAGTAGTTCAGCACGAAGCAGTCCGCGAAGAACGCCTGGGCGCTGCCGAAGCGCTGCGCCGCCCAGCCCCAGAGCCGCCTGCCGCTCACTTCCGAGCGGGAGCAGTCGAAGCCTTCGATCGGCCGCTTCGGATGCATCGCGGCCGGCTGGCCGACCGGCGCCTCGATACCCATCCAGTCGCGCACCGCCGTGATCTCGCCGAAGGGCACGCCCGTCTGCATCATGCCGAAGGGCCCCGGGTTCATGCCGACGAAGACCACCCGGCGGCGGCCGTCGCCATAGCGGCGCAGGTAGAGCTCATGCGGTGCGAAGGCGTAGTCGAGCGGGTTGTAGACGAAGGCGACGGGCGGGGCGAAGCGCATCGCGCCGACCTGCGAGGACAGGTGGCGGGCGGCGTCGATCAGGTCGGAGGCGGACATGGCCGCCGATGATACCGGCGCTGCGCCAGGAGCGCGGGACCGTCAGCTGCGGATGCGCAGCGGCTCGGGCTCCAGTTCCGCGTTCGGAATCGACAGGGTGATGAGGGTCTGCGCCGCCCAGTAGGCGCCCAGCACCAGCACCGGCGCCAGCGCGATGGGCGTGTGGAAGCGATCGATCGCGAGCAGGCCGTCGGACAGCAGGAAGAGGGTGGCGCCCGCGGCCGCCCGGCGGTTGTCGCGCGACGCCGCGATCGCGGCGCGCGCATGCGCCTGGCCCACCATCAGCCCGATCGCCGCCACGTAGGCGAGCACCGGCAGGCGCATCGAGCCGGGCAGCGTCGGCCAGAGCACCAGCAGGACCGCGCCGCTGACCACCCCGGCCGCGGCGAAGGGCTGCAGGCGCGCGAAGAAGCCGACCCCGGTCGCGAAGGCGGCGATGTAGCACAGGTGCGCGAGCAGGAAGGCGACCAGCCCGGCGAGGAAGAGCGATGGCTCGATCAGCAGCGTATCCCCGGCCAGCGACAGCAGCAGGCCGGCGGTGACCAGCCGGGCGTAGCGGTCGCCCGCCAGGCCGCGGCGCCAGGCCACCCAGCACAGCACCGCCGTGGTGAGCGGCTTGAACAGCCAGACCATCCAGCCGAGCTCGCCGTACTTGCCCGCGATGGTCAGCAGGGCGCCGACGGCGATCACCGTGGCAAGTACTCGGGGTTCGCGCAGTTTCATCGAGTCTCCAGATTCATCGGGCCTGCGGCTGCATCGAGCCTCCGGGGTTCATCGGGCCTTCGTACGGTCCGGGCATGGCCATTGCCGAACAGTCTGGGCTTGCGGGCGTCGACCGACAAGCCGCGCCGACCGCTCGCGACGCCGGGCCTTGAAGCATAATCGCTGCAAGGGACCGGGCCGGTGTGGATGCGGACGGCGCGGCGCAACAGCGGGGTCCATCGCATGAACGTCGATCATTCGGAACGTCGCCTGCCTCGGCGAGCGATGGTATTGCTGCTTGCCGGCGGCCGCGGCAGCCGCCTGATGCATCTCACCGACATCCGCTGCAAGCCGGCGGTCTATTTCGGCGGCAAGTTTCGCATCATCGATTTCGCGCTGTCCAACTGCATGAACTCGGGCCTGCGCAAGATCGGCATCCTGACCCAGTACAAGTCGCACAGCCTGCTGCGCCACCTGCAGCGCGGCTGGTCCTTCCTCAAGCCCGAGATGGGCGAGTTCATCGACCTGCTGCCGGCGCAGCAGCGCATCGACGAAACCTCCTGGTACCGCGGCACCTCGGACGCCGTCTACCAGAATCTCGACATCGTCCGCGCCAATGAGCCCGACTACATCGTCGTGCTCGCCGGCGACCATGTCTACAAGATGGACTACGCGCGGATGCTGGCCGACCATGTCAACAGTCGCGCCGACTGCACCGTCGGCTGCATCGAGGTGCCGCGGCTCGACGCCACCGGCTTCGGGGTGATGCACATCGACGAATCGCGCCGGGTGATCGAGTTCATCGAGAAACCGGCCGATCCGCCCGCCATGCCGGGTCATCCCGATCTCGCGCTCGCCTCGATGGGCATCTACATCTTCAACGCCGACTATCTCTACGACCTGCTCGCGCGCGATGCGCTCGATCCGGGCTCGGCGCACGACTTCGGCCGCAACATCATCCCGATGGTGGTGCGCGAAGGCCATGCGCTCGCGCATCCCTTCAGCATGAGCTGTGTGCGCGACGGCCCCGAGCAGCAGGCGTACTGGCGCGACGTCGGCACGGTCGATGCCTACTGGTCGGCCAACATCGATCTCACCGCCACCGTGCCCGAGCTCAACCTGTACGACACCACCTGGCCGATCTGGACCTACCAGGAGCAGCTGCCGCCGGCCAAGTTCGTCCACAACATGGGCGATCGCGTCGGCGTCGCCATCGAATCCACCGTCTCGGGCGGCTGCATCATCTCGGGCCGGCTCGATCGTTCGCTGCTCTTCTCCAAATGCCGCGTGCATTCGTATGCGCAGGTCACGGAATCGGTGTTGCTGCCGGCGGTGGAGGTGGGCCGCGGCGCGCGCCTGGACCGTTGCGTCGTCGACCATGGCTGCGTGATCCCCGACGGGCTGGTGGTTGGCGAGGATCCCGCGCTCGACGCCAGCCGCTTCTACCGCAGTCCGGGCGGCATCACGCTGATCACCCGCAGGATGCTCGACGAGATGGCCGCATGAAGGTTCTTCATGTGGCCGCCGAAGTCTTCCCGCTGGTCAAGACCGGCGGACTCGGCGATGTCGTCGCCGCCCTGCCGCCGGCGCTGGCCGAGCGCGGGCTCGATGCCCGCCTGCTCCTGCCGGGCCTGCCGGCGATCCGCGACGGCGTGCGCGCCCAGAAGAAGATCGCCGAATTCGGGCCCGCCTTCGGGGCGGCCAGCATCGTGATCCGCCACGGCCGCATGCCCGAGACCGGCGTGCAGGCCTACGTGATCGACGCCCCCTGGCTCTATGCGCGCGAAGGCAATCCCTACGTCGGGCCCGATGGCCTGCCCTGGCCCGACAACCTGCAGCGCTTCGGCATGCTCGGCTGGGTGGCCGCGCATCTCGCCTTCGGCGAATTCGATCCCTTCTGGACCCCGGATATCCTCCATGCCCACGACTGGCATGCGGCGCTTTCGCTCGCCTGGCTGGCCGGGCATCCGGCGCATCCGGTGCGCAGCGTTTTCACGGTGCACAACCTCGCCTACAGCGGCGACTTCGATCTCGATGCCCGTGTCGAGCTCGGCCTGCCGCAGCGGCTGTTCACCCATGAAGGACTCGAATTCCATGGCCGGGGCAGCTTCATGAAGGCCGGACTCGCCTTCGCCGACCGGATCACCACCGTCAGCCCGCGCTACGCCCAGGAGATCTGCACCCCCGAGTTCGGCTGCGGCTACGAAGGCGTGATCAGCGCCCGGCGC
>JBAYRO010000149.1:0-5629 GCA_041676645.1 Burkholderiaceae bacterium
CAGGTCGAGGAACGCAGGCAGATCGATGCCGACCGGGACGAGGAACTGGAGCACTGGGCGAAGAAGCTCGACGCCACGCCCCAGCAGGTGAAGGATGCGGTGAAGGAAGTGGGCAACCGGCCCGACGAGGTCGAGGCGCACCTCAAGGGCGTGCGCAGCACGACGAACAACGACACGACCAAGCGCGCGAGCCGGTAAGGGGCGGTCGCGCGCCGCCCGCCGCAAGAACGTGGCCGGCGAAGCGGCCGGCCTGCCGACGCCCGGATCAGGAGTCGGCGTAGACCTCGTCGATGGATTCCCGCATGGCCGTGACGAGCGTCTCGATGTCCGCCTCGGTCATGACCGTCGAGATCGAGCCGAGCCCGGACGGCATGAGGTGCACATTGCGCGCCATCGTCGCTCCCCGGAAGCGATTGCCGCGGTCGACCTCGGCCGGCAGCGGGAAACTGTCCCGGTAGTTGCGCGGGCTCTTCACACCGAAATGGATCTTGAAGAGCGAACCCTCGCCCGTAATGCAGGCTTCGAGGCCCTGCCTCTCGATATGGGCCGTGACGCGCGATCGCACGTTTTCACCATGCTGGTTGATCCGGTCGATCGCGGCCGGCGTGAGATGCTCGAGAGCGGCAAGACCGGCCAGCATCGTGACCGGATTCGCCGAGAAGGTTCCGCCCGAGGGCAGCTTCGGATAGCCCTCCGCGGCGCTGAACACCTTCATGAACGAGGCCCGGCCGGCGACCGCCCCGATCGGAAAGCCTCCGCCGACGACCTTCGCAAGGGTGGAGACATCCGGCTCCACGCCGAAGAACGCCTCGCACCCGCCATGGGCGAGGCGGAAGTTGATCACCTGGTCGAAGACCAGGACCACCCCTTCCCGGGTGCAGAACTCCCGGATGGCCCGGAGGTATTCGGCTGTCGCGGGAATGAGCCCGAGACGGCTCGGCATGGGGTCGAGCAGCACGCAGGCGAGACGATCCCTGTGGCGCTGCAGGATGCCGAGGCTCGCCTGGACATCGTTGAACGGCAGCGTCACCACCCCGTCGAGCACGCTTTCCGGCGTGCCGGCGCTGCTCGGTACCGATGCCGGTTCGTCATCGCCCCAGTTGTCGGGCGTCGGGGAGACGCTGACTTCCGAGAAGTCGGAGAGGCCGTGGTACGCGCCTTCGCATTTGGCGATCAATGGCCGGCCCGTGAAGGCCCGGGAGGCCTTGAGGGCATGCATCACGGCTTCGGTGCCGGAGTTCGAGAAGCAGATGTGCTCGAAGCTGCGACAGCGCTGCTGCAGCGCCTCGGCCAGCCGGATCTCCGCTTCGCCGCCCAGTGAGAAGGCGGTGCCCTTCTCGAGTTGCTCGCGAACGGCCTGCGTGACGGGCGCGAACGCATGGCCGTGGATGAGCGAAGTGAAATTCTGCGAGCAGTCCAGGTAGCGCCGCCCGTCGACGGACACCATGTAGGCGCCCTCGCCCCTGTCCACGAAGACCGGCTCGCTGCTTTTCTCGATCAGCGTCACACGGGTGTATCCACCGGGAAACACGCGTTGCGCGCGCTCGTAGAGCCGGGAGGACCTGGATGCCGTGTTCGTGGAAGACATGTTCATTGCGCGCAACTCGGGAAAAGTGAAGAACCCCCGTCTGCCAGGGACGGACGGGGGCGTTGTTTACGAATTATCCTGACTGCGTGTCAGAACGGGATGTCGTCGTCGAGATCCTCGAAACCCTCGGCCGGCCTGGAGGGCCGCCCGCCGCCACCGCCACCGCCACCGCCGCTGCCGCTGCCGCCGCCGGATTCCCCCCGGCCGCCGCCCGCGCCACCCCCGCGTCCGCCGTAGCCTCCACCGCCGCCGTAGCTCCCGCCACCGCCTTCACCGCCGCTGTCGCGGCCACCGAGCATCTGCATCTGCTCGGCGATGATCTCGGTGGTCCAGCGGTCCATGCCTTCCTTGTCCTGCCACTTGCGGGTCTGCAGGCGGCCCTCGATGTAGACCGAGCGGCCCTTCTTGAGATATTCCTGGGCGATCTCGCCGAGGCGGTCGAAGAGCACCACCCGGTGCCATTCGGTGTCCTCGCGGCGTTCGCCGGAGTCCCTGTCCTTGCGCACCCGGGAAGTGGCAAGCGTGATGTTGCAGATCGCGCCGCCGTTGGGCGAATAGCGCGTTTCGGGGTCGCGACCGAGGTTGCCGACCAGGATCACCTTGTTGACCGATGCCATGTTGCCTCCGTTGAATTCGCTTGCCGCGCCGGTGGGCGCGCATTGTCCCTGCCGGGCTCCTTTCAGCCTGCCGATGCCGCTGCCGCCGACGTCGCCCCGCCCCTTTGCGGCCAGCGCCGGTGGCCGATGGCGACGAGCAGCCACAGCACCAGCGCCCCCGCGCAGGCCATGAACACCGTGGAGCCATCGGCGCGCGAGAGGATCCAGCCCCCGAGCGCGCCGCCGGCGAACAGGCCGAGCGACTGGGCCGTGTTGTACACCCCCAGGGCCGCGCCCTTGGCCGCCACCGGCGCAAGCCGCGACACCATCGAGGGCAGGCTGGCTTCCAGCACATTGAAGCCCCAGAAGAATGCCAGCAGCAAGCCCGCGATGACGCCTAGGCCATCCGGCCCCAGGGCCAGGCCAATGGCCGCGGCAACCAGCATCAGGATCGCCGCGAGGAAGACTTCGCGCATGTGGCCGCGCTTCTCGGCCCAGAGGATCGGCGGCACCATCAGGATGAAGGACACGACCATCACCGGCAGGTAGACCTTCCAGTGCTCGGCCAGGGGCAGGCCGGCGCGACTCACCAGCCAGCCGGGCACCACCACGAAAAGGGCGACCTGCACCGCATGCAGGGTGAAGATGCCGACATCGAGCCGCAGGAGGTCGGCTTCACGCAGGACCTCGGTGAACCGCACCGGTGCGGCGTCGGCCGCTGCCGCCGGATCCGGCTCGGGCACCGCGAAGCGCACCAGCGCCATGCTCACGAACGCGCACACCGCGGTCAGCCCGAACAGCCCGCCCATGCCGATCAGGCCATAGAGCCAGGGCGCGGCGATGAGCGAGATGCCGAAACTGACCCCGATGGATGCGCCGACCATCGCCATCGCCTTGGTGCGCTGGGAATCCCGGGTGAGATCGGCCAGCAGCGCGCTGACCGCGGCCGAGACCGCTCCGGCGCCCTGCAGCGCGCGCGCCGCCACCAGCATCGGCAGGGTTTCGGCGACCGCCGCCATCACGCTGCCCGCCGCGAACACCAGCAGGCCGAGGTAGATGACCGGCTTGCGCCCGAAACGATCGGAAGCCAGCCCGAAGGGCAGCTGCAGCAGCGCCTGGGTCAGGCCGTAGATGCCCAGCGCCCAGCCGACCATGCTGGCATCGCTGCCGCCCGGCATGCCCGCCGCATGGACCGCGAGCACCGGCAGGACCAGGAACAGGCCCAGCATGCGCGCCGCGTAGACGGCGGCCAGCGCCCCGCTGGCGCGGCGCTCCGGCGCGGTCATGGCGAAGGATCCGGTCGGGGAAGTTCCCGTCGGATCGGGTTGCTTGCTGCGATTCATCGAGACGGCATCAGCGGGCCGGGATGGCCGGCCCTCCATGTCGATCGGGCCAGCCGGTTATAGTAGCCGATTGGCCTTCGCTCCCCGGGCCTGGCGATGCGCTCGCCGGGTCGACGCAACTCGCAGCCGAGATGGAAGAAATCCGAATCCGCGGCGCCCGCACGCACAACCTGAAGAACATCAGCCTCGACATCCCCCGCGAGCGGCTCGTGGTGGTCACCGGCCTGTCCGGATCGGGCAAGTCCTCGCTCGCGTTCGATACGCTCTACGCCGAAGGCCAGCGCCGCTACGTCGAGTCGCTGTCGGCCTATGCCCGCCAGTTCCTGCAGTTGATGGAGAAGCCCGATGTCGACCTGATCGAGGGCCTCTCGCCGGCGATCTCGATCGAGCAGAAGGCCACCAGCCACAATCCGCGCTCCACGGTCGGCACGGTGACCGAGATCCACGATTACCTGCGGCTGCTGTTCGCCCGCGCCGGGACGCCGTACTGCCCGAACCATCCCGGCAACCCGCTCGAGGCGCAGACCGTCTCGCAGATGGTCGACGCGGTGGCCGCGCTGCCGGCCGGATCGCGGCTGATGATCCTCGCACCGGTGCTCACCGCCCGCCGCGGCGAACATACCGAGCTGCTCGAGGATCTTGCCGCACAGGGCTTCGTCCGGGTACGGGTGCAGACCGAGGGGCGGGAGGAGCCGCGCATCGTCGAGCTCGGCCTCGAGCCCATCGTACTTGCCAAGACGCGCAAGCACACCATCGAAGCGGTCGTCGACCGGGTCCGCCTGGCCGCGGGGATCGAGCAGCGGCTGGCGGAATCCTTCGAGACCGCGCTGCGCCTGGGCGACGGGCGCGCGATCGCGCTGGACATGGACAGCGGCGAGCGGCATCTCTTCTCCTCGCGCTTCGCCTGCCCGGCCTGCAACCACGCCCTAGCCGAACTCGAGCCGCGCCTGTTCTCCTTCAACAACCCGCTCGGCGCCTGCCCCGAGTGCGACGGCCTGGGCGCGGTCCAGTTCTTCGATCCGCGGCGGGTGGTGCAGTTCCCCAACCTGAGCCTCGCCTCGGGTGCGATCCGCGGCTGGGACCGCCGCAACCAGTTCTACTTCCAGATGCTCGCGAGCCTCGCGGCGCACTATGGCTTCGAGATCGACACGCCCTTCGAGGACCTGCCCGAGACGGTCCGGCACAAGGTCCTGCACGGCTCGGGCACCGAGAAGATCGCCTTCCAGTACCTGTCGGATCGGGGACGCAGTGTGCGCAAGGAGCACACTTTCGAAGGCGTGATCCCGAACCTGGAGCGCCGCTACCGCGAGACCGATTCGAGCAATGTGCGCGAGGAACTCGCCAAGTACATCGCGACGCGCACCTGCCCGACCTGCGAAGGCACCCGGCTGCGGGTCGATGCCCGCTTCGTGCGCGTGGGCCCACGCGGCGCCGATCGCCCGATCTGGGAGATTTCCCGCTGGACCCTGCACGAGGCGCTCGAGTGGTTCGATCAGCTGCGCCTGGAGGGATCGCGCCAGGTGGTCGGCGAGCGCATCACCCGCGAGATCGTCAGCAGGCTGCGCTTCCTGAACAACGTCGGGCTCGACTATCTCTCGCTCGACCGCGCCGCCGAAACGCTCTCGGGCGGCGAGGCGCAGCGCATCCGGCTCGCCTCGCAGATCGGCTCGGGCCTGACCGGCGTGCTCTATGTGCTCGACGAACCCTCGATCGGCCTGCACCAGCGTGACAACGACCGCCTGATCGGCACGCTCAAGCACCTGCGCGACCTCGGCAATTCGGTGATCGTGGTCGAGCACGACGAGGATGCGATCCGCGCCGCCGACCATGTCATCGACATGGGCCCGGGCGCCGGTGTCCACGGCGGCGAGGTCATCGTCAGCGGCACGCCGGACGATGTCATCGCCTGCGAGGACTCGCTCACCGGCCAGTACCTCGCGGGACGCCGCCGCATCGAGATCCCCGGCCGGCGCACGCCGCCGGGCGAGCAGGTACTGCGGATCACCGGGGCGAACGGCAACAACCTCGCCCATGTCACGGTCGAGTTTCCGGTCGGGCTGATGATCTGCGTCACCGGCGTCTCGGGATCGGGCAAGTCCACC
>JBAYRO010000150.1:0-5421 GCA_041676645.1 Burkholderiaceae bacterium
GGCCATGTCCAGGCATGGAGAAAGTCCCTCCATGCCGACCTGAAATCGCTGCGCAACCTTCCCGACACCGATTCCCGAGCCTACAAGAAGGCGCATCTCGCCGAGGTCGAGGCGAACCTGCAGTCGCTCGGCATCCTGGAAGCCGGCGAGCAGCTCAACGAGGTCGGCTGCATCGACTGCCACATGGATGTCGGGGCCAAGGAAGGCCACCACATCAAGGACCTGCGCCTGCCCGATGTCGCCGCCTGCGGCACCTGCCACCTGCGGCAGTACGCCGAGCGCGAATCCGAAAGGGACACCCTGACCTGGCCTCAGGACCAGTGGCCGGCGGGCCGTCCCTCGCACGCCCTCGACTACAAGGCCAACGTCGAGACGACGACCTGGGCGGCGATGCAGCAGCGCGAAGTCGCCGAAGGCTGCACGATGTGCCACACCAACCAGCAGAAGTGCGACAACTGCCACGGCAGGCACGAGTTCTCGCCGGTCGAGGCGCGCAAGCCGGAAGCCTGTTCCACTTGTCACAACGGTGTCGACCACAACGAGTTCGAGGCCTACATGCTCTCGCGCCATGGGGTGAACTACCAGACCATGGGCGACACCTGGGACTGGCATGTGCCGCTTTCGCAGGCGATCGAGAAGGGCCAGACCGCACCGACCTGCGCCTTCTGCCACATGGAGTACAAGGGCGAGTTCACCCACAACGTGGTGCGCAAGGTGCGCTGGGGTTTCCTGCCGACGAAGAACATCGCCGACAACCTCGACCATGAATGGTTCACCGACCGCCGCGAGGCCTGGGTGGGCACCTGCTCGAGCTGTCACTCGGCAAGCTTCGCCGATGCCTACCTCGACATGATGGACAAGGGCATCATCTCGGGCATGGAGGTGGTCGAGGAAATCCGGCCGGTCGTCCAGGCGCTCTTCGATGAGAGGCTGCTGGTCGGCCAGAAGACCAACCGGCCGGCGCCACCGGCGCCCGACAAGGACGAACCGGGCGGCTTCTTCAGCCTGCTGATCAGCAACGGGAACAACCCGACCATGGTCGACCGGGAATTCGCCGAGATGTGGGAGCAGCATGTCGCCAAGCACTACAAGGGACTGGCGCATGTCCATCCGGGCGGCTTCACCTACACCGAAGGCTGGTCGCAGCTCCTCAAGAGCAAGACCTTCATCCTTGAGCAGGACACCCTGCTGCGCGAGAAGGCCGCGATGGAGAAGCGACTCGACGCGCTGGAAGGCAAGACGAAAACGTCCTTCGGCACCGGGGACACGCAGGCCGACACCGTGCTGCATCGCGTGACGAGCGTGGTCGGCGGCGGCGGGCTGGCCGCGATCGGCGGACTGCTGGCACTGTCGGGCATGGGTCTGCTCTGGCACCGTCGACGCCCCGGGTCCGACTCGGGCAAGCGCTGAGAGACCACATGGCCGTCAGCGTACGCACGGCCGCCGGCGCCGCGCTGGTGATCGCAGGAGCGGGACTCACGATCATCGGCGCGGCGTCGCTGCGCGGCACCGACGGCTCGGCCGAGGCTCCCTATCGCTACGAGCTGGCCGAAGCTGCCGCAACGAGCGTCGACGAGAACCTGAGGACCGCCCTCGCCGGTACCGGGGCCGAGCTGCGCAAGGCGCGGGTGGTGTCCAACAGCGACGGCAGCACCCTGGCCGAGCTCAGCATCGCCGAAAGCGCCTCCGGACCGGTGCTGCTCGACTGGCAAACATCACTGGACGAGCCTTTCCTGACCACGGCCGTGCCTTTCGCCGAGGTGATCGAACTGGGCAAGGCACTGCACAAGCACCTGCCGCCCGATGCCATCGTGCTGGCCTGGTGGGACGTATCCCGGCAGCTTCGCCTCCTCGACGAAACACCGGTGCGTTTCGGCCAGCATCTCGTCGGAGCGCCACTGGCGCTGCCGGCCTCATGGCGCCCGGCCCGACCCGCGATCGAGAAGGTGGAAGCCGGTTTCTGGCAGGCCAGCGCCACGGCGGACGAATCCGCCGATGCCTTCCGCGCCTGGACCGATGCGCTGCTGGCACCGCGCGACGAAGGACTGCGGCTGCTGCGCGCGCGCTCCGACGGCCGCGCCATCCATCTTGTCGTCCATATCCGCGATGCCCTGCTGCTCGGGACGATGGCGCCGGAGCGCATAGGCGTTGCCTTCCAGGACCAGGCCGACGCCGGCAACCTGCACGGATCGATCAACAGTGCGCGAGACTGGGTGCGCAACGAAGGCTTCGCGGCCTACACCGCCTACCGACCCGACGACGGACAGCTGCGCCTGGTCGCACTGATCGACGATGCGTCGGTACAGACCCTGGTCGGACGGCTGCTGCCGTTTCATGATCCTCGCCGATCGCTCGAGCCGATTCCGGGCCTGACCCTGGTCCACCAGGTGGGCGGCTTCTGGGTCTACCGGCTCGAATCCCACCTGAGCTGATCGCTGCCCGGGCCACCGCAGGCATGCGGTGCGCGCCTCCTGGCGCTGATCGACGCGCATATAATCGCCGTCACGACATGCACCCGGACGGTCCCGCGCTCGCCCGTCAACAGGCCTGGCAGCGCAGGGACGCACAGCTCGATCCACGATGCCCACCGACAGCGGAACGCGGAACTGGTTCGATCGCGACGGGCAGGCCTATGCCCGCTTCCGACCCCGATACCCCGCGCAGCTTGCCCGCTTTCTTGCCGAAGCGGCGCCCTCGCTCGAACTGGCGCTCGATGTCGGCTGCGGCAACGGCCAGTTCACCGCGCAGCTTGCCGAGGAATTCACCGAGGTCGTCGGCTGTGATCCGAGCGCCGAGCAGATCGCCAATGCCAGGCCCCGCGATGGCGTACGTTACCTGCAGGCCCCGGCCGAAAGGATTCCGCTGCCGGATCACTGCGCCAGCCTGATCACGGCGGCGCAGGCGGCGCACTGGTTCGACCTGCCCGCCTTCTACGCGGAGGCGCGACGGCTTGCCCGCCAGGGCGCCGTCATCGCCCTGGTCAGCTACGGCGTGATCCGCCTGGATGATGAACTGCAAGCGCGCTTCGACCGCTTCTACCATCACGAGATCGGCCCCTGGTGGCCGGCGCAGCGTCGGCTGGTCGATACCGGCTATCGTGACGTCGACTTCCCGTTCACTGAAATCGAAGCCCCCGGCTTCGCGATCCGCATGTCCTGGACGCTCGACGATTTCCTTGGCTACATCTCGACCTGGAGCGCGACCCGGCGCCTTGCCGAGGCAGGTGACGAGGGCATGCTGGAAGCCTTCGCGCGGGACGTTTCCGCCCTCTGGGGCGAGCCGACGCGGCAGCGGAGCGCGGTCTGGCCGATCAACATGAGGGTCGGCCGAACATGATGCTGCTGCGACAACTGGCGTAGGATTCATGCCGAACCGGCCCGACACCGGCGCCGGCGCGCCCGGAAAAACCCCTGCATGCGATCCCTCATCCAGCGAGTCACCCGCGCATCGGTCAGCGTCGACGGCGAAGTCGTCGGCGCGACCGGTCCCGGCATCCTGGTACTGGTCTGCGCAATGCAGGGGGATGCCGAAAAGGATGCCGAGCGACTGGCGCGCAAGACCGTCAACCTGCGCATCTTCCCCGATGATGAGGGGCGGATGAATCGCTCGCTGCTCGATGTGGGCGGCGAGGCCCTGATCGTCAGCCAGTTCACCCTGGCCGCCGAAACACGGGGCAACCGTCCGGGCTTCTCGAGCGCCGCCGCGCCCGAGGACGGTCGCCGCCTCTACGAGTACTTCGCCGACCGGGTGGCCGGGCTCGGCATCGCGACCGCCACGGGGCGCTTCGCCGCCGACATGCAAGTGGCGCTGGTCAACGACGGGCCCGTCACGATCTGGCTCGACACGCAGGCTTTCTGAGTCACCCGACGCTTTCTGAGAGCCATCCGACGCTAACCGGGCATCTCCTGCGGATCGCCCGAGCCCGACAGCAGGACGAGTTCCGCGCGCAGATGATCGGGAGCGGACAAGCCCGCTTCGATCTGCGCATGGACATGCCGCCAGACCGGCACTGCCCTGCCGAGCACTGCGCGGCCAGCCGGCGTCAGCCGTAGCAGACGGGCGCGCCGATCGGCCGGATCGGCCGAGGTCCCGACAAGGCCATGGCGTTCGAGCGGCTTGAGGTTGGCCGTCAGCGTCGTCCTGTCCATGGCCAGCAAGGCGGCCACGTCACCCATCCTCGGTGGCTCGGGCCGGTTGAGCGACATCAGCAGGGAGAACTGCCCGCTGGTGAGTCCGACGGGCTTCAGGGCAAGATCGAAGCGGCGCGCGAGCGCACGCGCCGCCCTCTGAGCATGCAGGCAGAGGCAGGTATCGCGCACCAGCAAGGTGGTCTCGAAACCGGGTCCTGCGGACTCGACGGGCGCGCCGCTACGACGGGTCGTGCTCACATGGCGGGTCATGATCTTCGGCTTGACGTGGATCGGGTTTTTACGTTTATATCAACGTACTTTGCATCCGGCAACCGAATCCCGACCGAAAAGGAGACACCATGAAGATCGTCACGAGCCTCAGCTTCCAGGGCCAGTGCCGCGAGGCCTTCGAGCTCTACGCCGACGTCCTCGGTGGCACCGTCACCGCCGCCGTCCCCTACGCCGATGCGCCAGCGGACATGCCGATCACCGATGAGAAGTACAAGAGCTGGCTGATGCACTGCTGGCTCGAGGTGGGCGACCAGGCGCTGATGGGCGCCGACATGGACACGCAATGGGCACCCAATATCGACAAGCCGAAGAACGGCTTCGATGTCACCCTGCATACCGGCGACATGGCCGAGGCCCGCCGCTGGTTCGAACGGCTTTCCGAAGGCGGCAAGGCCGTCATGCCATTCGCCGAAACCTTCTGGTCGCCGGGGTTCGGCTCGCTGGTCGACAGGTTCGGCGTCCCGTGGATGGTCAACGTCATTCCCGCGGGCGACTGGAAGCCCGGCCAGGCCTGAGCAACCCTGTTCGCTGTCAAGCAGTGAGGTCGTGGGCTCAGGGGGCGAGCATCCGCTCGATGCCTGGCGCTCAAGCAGGTCCGCTGCAAGACGGCACTGCCGCTCGCCTCGTAGACGAGGCCACCGGAACGGTGTCCTGTGACATGCTGGTCTCCGTTGACACAAGCATGATGGAGACACCATGAAGCTGGCAAAACCCCGGATCGACATCGGCTTCGCCACCAACGATGCGCCACCGGTGCTGGCGTTCTGGCAGGACGAGATCGGCTTGCCGTTCGAGTACACCCAACCGATCCGTCGCGGATACAAGCAGCATCGCCACGATCTTCTCGGTTCGATCCTCAAGATCAACCAGGCCTACGAAACCCTGCCGGCCAACCCGCCCTCCGGCTATCGCGAGCTGCTGATTGCCCGCGAAGGTGTCTCGCAACCCGTCGAGCATACCGACCCGGAAGGCAATCGCGTCTCCCTCGTGCCACCCGGCC
>JBAYRO010000151.1:0-5375 GCA_041676645.1 Burkholderiaceae bacterium
CCGCTCGCCAGCGACGACTTCGACCGCGCCAACGGCGCGCCGGGGACAACGCCGGTCGGCGGGCTGGCGTGGTTCGGCCCGGCGCAGATCGCCGGCAACAAGCTGGTGCTGGGCCAGGCGGTCAGCGGCTATGGAGCCATCGACCCCGGCGTGCTCGATGTCGACTACACCGTGGACGTGACCGTCCCCGGCAGCGGGCTGGGCAATGTGCGGCTGATGATGCTGGGCAAGCAGGTGGCGGTCCACACCGACTGGCGCAACGCCTTCGGGCGGTTCTACATCCTTGAGCTGGCCGAGGGTAAGCTGGGCCTGCGCCACGAGACCCTGGGCACCATTTCCCTCGGCACGTTCACCGGGCTGACGGCGGGCACCTACACGATCCGGGTGGTTGCAAAGACCAGCGATCGCACGATCAACGTCTACAACGGCGAAACCCTGCTCGTCTCGGGTACTTATTCGAGCGACGGCAACTGGCTGCCGCAGGGCACCTGCATCGGCGTGCTCGACAACTTCCAGAACGCCAACATCGCCATCGACAACCTGTCGGTGGCGGCGGCGTGATGCGCCTGCGCCTCTCCACCCTCGCTCCCGGCGTCCACCTCGTCCGCGTGCTGGTCGGCGACGGCCCCGAGTACGATCGCATGATCGTCGTCACCGAGCTGGACGACGGCCGGGTGCTGTTTCTCCAGGGCTGGATCGGCCGCCCGTTGTCGCCGGCCGAGTGGCGTGCGGCGCGGGATGAATATTTCCCGCGCGCAAGATGGGTCATGTTCCGGCGGGGTTGGGGGGCTGGGGAGCGGCTGGTGGTGCTGGGGTTAGCGCGCCGGCGCGCGCGGGATGATAGACTGCGGCGTTGAACTCGGCGTCGGCGGGGGCGCCGACATCCCGCATGATCCAGCTGATGGAACTCTGGCACGTGTTGTGGCGCCAGACGTTGGCGACGGTCTCGCTGAAAGCCTCGTCGAAGCGTTCACCGAGGTTGCGCCAGAACTCGTCGTAAACACTTCGGTCTCCTGACCGGCTGAAAGCGAAGAGCAAGGCGAGCGCGAGGCGATCGCCGGGTCCCGCTTCCACCGGGCCTTTCTGGGCCTGCCAGTGCCGCTGCGCGAGGACGCGCAGGGCCATCAGGATCAGTTTCTCGCGCTCGACTCGCATGCCGCCAATGAGAACGCAAACGGAACATTGGTCAAGCGCTCGCGGCCGAGGGAAAGATTTCGCGCGCGCAGAACGGGGGTATCGCCGGGGGTATGGCGTCAACCATAACGCGCAATCCGGCACGGATTTCCGCCAATCTGTAAGCCGATCGCGGCGGAGGGGTTATCCGCCGTGGTCAATTTAGGGCAAGCATGGCGAAGCCTGAACCGATCACAAATCCGGTCAATCCTATAACCGCCGAAATCACGGCGCCGAGAATCAACCTCCTTCCTTGCCGGAGTGCGCTCTCAGCGCCCTTCTGCAGCTTGGCAATTGATTCTTCGTCATGCGCCAGACCCAAGAGAACCTGAGCCTGAGCGAACGCCGCATTGAGCGCTGCACCTTGAGAGTAGTAGGCCAGAAGATACGCAACCACGGTCGCAACCAGGCCAACCACATAGGCAAAGAACGATGCCTCGAGCCTCTCAGCCGAGAGGCGCGTTCCAGCCTGGCCGAGGTACGTCAACAGCGCGATTATCGCGCCGCCATTGATCAGGACCAGGGTTCGGATTCCCGCAAGCGAGAACTCGTGCTGCCATCTCACCCGGTTAGCGGCATCGTCGAGCAGGTGGCGGCCGAAAACGTCCTGAGGATTTTTGTCGGTCATATGATCTTCCGGATCTGGCCACCCCGACCTCCCCGAAAAGTCGATCCCGCGCCATCAGCGCTGACCTAACAGGATTTCTAATGCTGACCAACGCCGCGGCGAAAGCCGCTGCGCCGATGGCGCGTGCCTACAAGCTGGCCGACGCCGGCGGGCTGCATCTCTTCGTCGCGCCGACCGGCACGAAGACCTGGCGCCTCAAGTACCGCTGGCGCGGCCGCGAGAAGCTGCTGACGATCGGGCGCTATCCCGACGTCTCGCTGCCGGCGGCGCGGATGCGGCGCGAGGCGGCGAAGGAGCAGCTGCGAGGCGGGGTCGATCCCGGCCGGCAGGCGGCGCCGATCGGCACGTTCGAGCAGCTCGCGCGCGCCTGGTTCGCTCACAATGTCGCGAGCTGGTCGCCGGCGCACGCGGCCGACGTCCTGGCGAGCCTCGAGCGCGACCTTTTCCCTGCTGTCGGGAAAATGGGAATCGCGTCGATCGAGCCGCCGGTGCTGCTGGCGGCGCTGCGCGCGATCGAGGCGCGCGGGTGCATCGAGACGGCGCGGCGGCTGCGCCAGCGCCTCTCCGACATATTCCGCTACGCGATCGCCGAAGGCCTGGCCGACAAGGACCCGGCGGCCGCGCTGGGCGCCGCCATGCGCGAGCCGCCGCCGGCGCGGCCGCAACCGGCCTTGTCCCAAATCGGGACATGTCGCGCGCTCCTTGAGGAATGCGATCGCACGCCGGCGCGGCCGGTCACCCGGCTGGCATCCCGATTCCTGGCATTGACGGCCGTGCGGCTCGACGCGGTGCGCGGCATGCGCTGGGGCGAACTCGAGGACCTCGAGGGCGACGCGCCGCTCTGGCGCGTGCCGCCGGCGCGGATGAAGCTGAAGCGGGCGAAGAAGAACGAGGAGCGCTTCGCGCACCTGGTGCCGCTCTCCCGCCAGGCTGTCGCGGTGCTGCGCGCGGCGGCGGCCGAGATCGGGCATGATACCCGTTCCGTCCCGGCCGGCGCCCTGGTCTTTCCGGGGCGCGATGGTGTCTCGCCGATCGGCGAGGGCGCGATCGGCGATCTCTACGACCGCGCGCTGCGACAGGCGCAGGACGAGCGGCTGGCCGGCGCGCGTCACGTCCCGCACGGCTGGCGATCGAGCTTCAGCACGATCCTCAATGAGCAACTGGGCGAGGACTGGAGCGTCTCGATCGACAAGGCGCTGGCGCACAGCCCCGAGAACAAGGTCGAAGCCGCGTACAACCGGGCCCAGCGGCTGGCGCGCCGGCGCGAGCTCTTCGACCGCTGGGGCGAGATGCTCGCCTGAACCGAATTCCCCCGCGCAGCGGGGGTGACCGGGCTCCCACCCGGCCACCGACGAGACAGGACCTCGCCACGATCAGTCGGCCAACTGGCCGCCCCGCACCCGCGCGACGGGCCGGGCCCTAGGAGCGTGTCCTTGTGAATATCCAGTCAACGCAATCAGTTAATGCGGTTCGTTCAGTTTCTCCCGCAGCCGGTTACCAGGGCGGCAAGCGCAATCTGGCGCGCCGGATCTGCGCGATGATCGCTCGCACCGAGCATGACGGCTACGCCGAGCCGTTTGTCGGCATGGGCGGGATCTTCCTGCGTCGGCCGACCAGGCCGAAGGTCGAGGTCATCAACGACATATCGGGCGACATCGCGACCTTCTTCCGCGTGCTCCAGGAGCATTACCCCTACTTCATCGACATGCTGCGCTTTCGCGTGGCGAGCCGCGCCGAATTCGAACGCCTGAACGCGCTGCCGCCCGATCGGTTGACCGACCTGCAGCGCGCGGCCCGGTTCCTGTATCTCCAGCGGCTGGCGTTCGGCGGCAAGGTGACGGGCCGCACCTTCGGCGTAAGCACGACGACGCCGGCGCGCTTCGATGTCTCGAGGCTGGAGCCGATGCTGGCCGAGATCCACGATCGCCTCGCCGGCGTGGTCATCGAGCAGTTGCCCTGGACGGACTTCCTCCGCCGTTACGATCGGCCGGGCATGCTGTTCTACCTCGATCCGCCATACCACGGCTGCGAGGGCGACTACGGCGCCGGCGTCTTCGGGCCCGGCGATTTCGCGCTGATGGCCGAGCAGCTCGCCGGCGCGCGCGGCAAGTTCATTCTCTCGATCAACGACACGCCCGCGATTCGGCAGTGTTTCGCCGGCTTCGAGATCCGCCCGGTCGAGACGACCTACTCGATCGCGAGCGCGCACGGCGGTGCCAAGCGGGCGGGCGAGCTGATCATCAGCAATTTCGCGCCCGGCTGAGGGCCCGGCCTGGTCGGCCGGGGCAGGGACGCGACATGGCATGAAGCTTGCGCTTCCCCCCTGGGAAGCCCCGGGGAGGCGCAAGCCTCCCCGTACGCCGGTGCGTCCGGCGGTCCGCCTGGGGCGGGAGTGACCTTCAGGTCGGGTGCTGGGATCGTCAGATCATCGCATTGAGGCGCACATGCGCCTCAATTCCTTTCTGGATCAGAATGATCCCCCGGTTTCTCGCGACGTCCCGGATTCGCCCTCAAGGATCGAGCGCGCGTCGACCGCGGCCGCCAACCTCCTCAGCGTTTCGCCAAGCAGGCTGTCGCCGTTCCAGGTCGCCGCATGGCGTTCCTCGGTGGTCAGGCCGGCGAGCATTGTCTCGAAGGCCGCGCGCTCGTGCTTGCGGCGGGCCTCCTCGCAGGCGGGCATTGGCGCCTTGCGAAACAGCGTATGCATCCAGCCCTTCACCGCGTCGGGGACGAGGAGGGCGTAAGCATTGGCCACCTGTTCGACCTGAGGGCCGCCGGGTTCGGGCTCGTCGATCGGGCGCGATCGTCGCATCCAGTGGAGGAAGCCTTCCCGCCGCAGCCGGCACAAGGCGTCGTGGGCGGCCGAGTAGGATCGACCGATGGCCTGGGCGATCGTTGCGATCGCCGGCTCCAACCGGCCCGAAGCATAGTCCACCGTCTCGTAGAGAAAGGCGAGGACCTCGAGCCCGATCTCGCCGAGCTTGCCGTTACGCGCGCCGGGTTCCTTTTCCCGCCGCAGGAGGCGCGTGCGGTACTCGAAAGCGCGCGCGGCCTTCAGCAGCGCGCCGGTCCAGCGCTTGCCGCCGCGAGCGGTGCCGTCGTGGATCGGCTTCCACACGCGATCCTCGATCGTCCCTTCGGTGTAGGAGTTGCGCCAGACTTTCTCGCCGCTGCGAGGGCTGTCACCGCGCTCCAGGAGCATGCGTGTCCGCCGGCCGAGCGTAACCTTCGCAGCCCGGGCGGCGGCGAGGCCGAACGGCGTGGCATCACGAAAGGGCGCGGCCGTCATGCCCGGCCTCGCATCGTTGAAACGGCAAATGCGGCCGTAGCCGCGAAAAACTCATGGACGCCTGACATTCGCGTCGCCCCCCTGGCTGGGCTTTTTTTGGACGCACGAAACCGTCGCCTGAATCACGACGGCAGGCGGCGGTCACACGTGCAACGATGTGCGAAAGCGGGCGCTCACGGAGGTCCGCGAGCGCGCCAGGCGTGAGCCCACCGCAGAAGCGGCGGGGAATTCAGACTATGATGCTACAGCCCATTCGGTATTGCTGGTGGCGATCCTCCGCTACCA
>JBAYRO010000152.1:0-5313 GCA_041676645.1 Burkholderiaceae bacterium
AGGAGCATGTCCACCATGCCGGGCTCGACGAATGCGAGCAGGGCGAGCATCGCGAAAGGCAGCAGCCCCATCACCCAGGCCTGCAGGCGACCCTGGGCGGTCAGCGCCCTGACCTTGCCCTCCAGGGCCAGCTTGCGCCGCACCGCGGCGGCAAGCGACTCGAGGGTCTGGGCCATGTCGCCGCCGGCGTTCGCGCCCAGGCGCAGCGCGGTCACCAGGAGCACGGTCTCCTCGAGCGGCATGCGTCGCGCCAGCCCCGCCAGCGCTTCGTCGAAGCGCACGCCCATGCGCTGCTCGCGCTGCATGAGGGCGAGCTCCTGGCTGGCCGGCGGCGGCATCCGGCCGGCGAGCTGGGCGGTGACGACGGCAAGTCCATGGCCGGCGCGCAAGCCCCCGGCGATGAGGTCGATGAGCTCGGGAACCTGCAGCCGAAAGCGTCGGCGACGCTGCCGGCGCAGCACGAGCATCGCCAGCCGGGGCACCGCCGCCAGGGCGATCGCCACCACGACCGCGGGAGCGACCGAGCCGCTCGACCATGCCACGAGGATCGTCAGGGCAGCCACGACGACGAGATGGGCGAGCAACAGCCGACCGGCATCGATGAAGACGAAGGCGCGCCCGAGGTCGCGGCCGACGCCACTGGCGAAGCGCCTTCGGTAGCGCTCCAGCAGGGGCGGCAAGGCGGTGGCGATCGCCACGAAGCCGGCGATGCCGGCAAGGAAGGCGATCGCGGCGATGAGATCGATGCTCATGAGCGGAGTTCCTCCCGGAAAGGCGTGTAGTCGAGCTCGACGCCGGCATCGGCAAGGGCGTCGTAGAAGCCCGGAACATGCCCGCAGGCCTCGAAGGACGGCTCGACCCGGCCGCTCGCCGAGCGGCCGTGGTTCAGGCGGAAGATCGGCTGCATCTGGATGCGCCCGCCCTCGATGCCGGTGATCTCGGTGATCTCGGTGATGCGCCGCACGCCATCGGACTGGCGCGCCTGCTGGATGATGATGTCGACGGCCGACGCGATCTGCTCGCGGATCGCCAGCACCGGGATGTCGACCCCGGCCATCAGCACCATCACTTCGAGCCGGGCGACGACATCGCGCGGGCTGTTGGCATGGACGGTGGTAAGCGAGCCGTCGTGGCCGGTGTTCATCGCCTGCAGCATGTCCAGCGCCTCCCCGCCCCGGCATTCGCCGACGATGATCCGGTCGGGGCGCATGCGCAGCGCATTGCGCACGAGGTCGCGGATCGTCACCTGGCCCTTGCCCTCGGTGTTCGGCGGACGCGACTCGAGGGCGACGAGATGGGCATGGCGCAGCCGCAGTTCGGCGGCATCCTCGATGGTGACGATGCGTTCGCCGTCGTCGATCAGGTTGGACAGGACATTGAGCAGGGTCGTCTTGCCGGACCCCGTGCCGCCCGAGACCACGATGTTGCGGCGATTGCGCACGCAGACACCGAGGAAGTCGAGCATCGGGACCGAGGCCGTCCGCAGGCGGATCAGGTCGGCGGGAGCGAACACCTTCGCATTGAAGCGACGAATCGTGATGGCGGGCCCGCGAATCGCCAGGGGCGGGATGATCGCATTGACGCGCGATCCGTCGGGAAGGCGGGCATCGACCATCGGCGAGCCGTCGTCGATGCGCCGCCCGATGGGCGAGACGATCCGGTCGATCACCGAGCGGATCGCGTCGTCGCTCGAGAAGCGCAGCTCGGAGCGCTGCAGGATGCCGGCGCGCTCGACATAGACGGCATCGGTGCCGTTGACCATGATCTCGCTGACCGTATCGTCGCCGAGCAGGGTTTCGAGCGGCCCCAGGCCGACCGCCTCGTCGATCAGGGCATCGACCAGCCGGACGGGATCGGCATTGCCCGTCACCGTGGGGTCGGCGGCGATGATTTCGGCAAGGATCGCGCGCAGGCGCGCACGCAGCTCGTCCGTCTCGAGATGGCGGATCTCCTGGCGACGCAGGTCGATCTGCGCCAGCAGCCGGCGATGCAGTAGACGCCGCGCCTCGAGCGGCGCATCGTCGCCGGTTGCGTGGACCGGCCTGGCCAGGGCGGCGGATGCGCCGCCATCCGGATCGCGGCCCGGACCGCCCTGCCCGGTTCCGGTGGCGAGCACGCGGATCAGGAAGCCGCCGATGGCGATCTCGTCGCCCTCGAGCAAGGGACCGTATTCGTTGATCCGCTCGCCGTTGACGGTGGTTCCGCCCAGCGAACCGAGGTCGACGATGGAGCATCGTTCCCCGGTGCGCCGGATCTCGGCATGGGTGCGCGCGACCCGCCAGCTCGGCAGGACCAGCGGATGGGCGCGGTGCCGCCCGATGCGACAGGGGAACTCGTCGATCGCGTGGACGGTCGCGACGCCCGCCTCGGTGTCAATGGAAAGGGTCAGCATGGCCGTCCTCGAAGGCTTCGATCGAAGCGCCGGGCCGGGACTCGCCGGCGAGCATGGCGCGGACCTCCGCCATCCGGGTGTCGATGGCGTCGCCCCGCGCCTGCGCTTCGAGCGCGGGATCCTCGACGAAACGCGGCGTCACGAACACGACCAGGTCGGTCTGCTGTTCCCGATACATGCGCGAGCGGAACAGGGCGCCGAGGATCGGGACATCGCCCAGCCCCGGCACCTTGTCGATGCTGCCGGCGGCATCCTGGCGCAGCAGCCCGGCGATGATCAGGGTCTCGCCCTCCCGCAGGCGGACCTCCGTCTCGGCGCGTCGCTTGAGCAGGCCGGGGACATCCTTGACCTGGACCTCGAAATCGATCGAGGAAATTTCGGTGGCCACCTTGGCGCGGATCAGGCCGTCGGGACCCGCCACCGGGCTGATGTCGAACTTGACGCCATACTCCTTGAACTGGACGTCGATCGCGCCGAGATTGCCCGCCTGCGGGATCGGCAGCTCACCGCCGGCCACGAAGCGCGCGGTAGCGCCGCTGCGGCACGACAGCCTCGGCTCGGCGAGGACCACCGCGTCGCCGTTCTGCTCGAGCAGGTTGATCATGGAGCGGATCGAGGTGGCGACGCCGAACAGCGCCGAGAACGGCGCGACGCCCGAACCGGTCTCCAGGCCGACCCCGGCGGCGGCCCCGCCCGGATCGAAGGCCGAGCCGCGATGGATATCGCCCACCACGCCGAAGCTCGGGCCGTTGGCCGCCGGATCCCAGCGCACGCCGATGTTCTCGAGGGCGCTGCGCTTGATCTCGACCATCCGCACATCCATCGCGATCATCCGTTCGCGCCCCGCCTCGCCGACCAGGTTGACCAGCGACGGATAGGTTTCGACGAGGGTCTGCAGGCGGACCGTCTGCGCCACGCTGGGCTGCTCGCCCTCGATGACGACCCGCTCGCCGACCAGGCCGACGCGCAGGTTGCCTTCCCCGCCCAGCAGGCTTCGTACTCCGGCGAGCAACCTGCCGGTCTCGGTCGAAACGACGCGGATGCGATAGGCGAGCGGCGGCCCGCGCCGCGGCCACAGGTGCAGGCTGCTCTGGCCCGGCGCTTCCGGCAGGACCAGGACCTGGCTCTTGTCGATTGCCGTCGCCTGGATGGACTTGCCGTTGCCGACCGCGATCCGGCGCACCCCCGGCGCCTCGATCAGGTGCGCCTGGCCGACTTCGAGGGTGAGTTCGACGGGCTGCGGTTCGGGCGGGGCGGCGGCCGAACCGGGAGCGTCGCTCGCGAGCGCCGGGGACACCGCGACCAGCGTGCCCGTGGCCAGGAGGCTTGCCAGGATGCGCGCCATCATGAAGCGCTCCCGTCTGCAAGGATCCGGTTCGCCGCCGGATGCTCGGGCGGCGACAGGCTCGCCTCCGGCAACGGCATCGCAGGCGCTGCGATCGGACCGCGCCCGCCGACGATCATCTCCGGTGAATCGGGACGGCCGCGCCGCGCGATTCCGAGCAGCGCATCGAGGTCCAGCGCCTCGCGAGCCGCCGGCGAGCGGTCGTCGGGGTGTCGCAGCAGCGCGGTGATGCGACCACTTCGCTGGGCGAGGATCAGGCGCTGCGCCTGCTCCGGGGTCACTTCGACGGTAATCGCACCGAAGCGGCCCATCGCATCGGACGGCGGTTCGATCTGCGTGCGCGTGCCCGTGGCCAGCACCAGCAGGTTGGACATCAGGGGCGTGGCCACTTCGCCCACCGGCAGCCCCGCATCGGGACGCGGCCGTACGGAGAACATGAGATCGATCCGGTCGCCGGGCCGCAGCATTCCCGACACCGAATTGACCTCGTCGACCACCACCGTCATCGCCCGGGTGCCGGGGGGAATACGGCTCGACAGGCCCGCCCGCTCGCGGACCGCGACGGCGGCGGCGAACAAGGGCTCGCCCGCGCCCATCCCCAGGCCCAGGTTCTCGCCTTCGAAGGCGGGGAACTCCGCCGGCGTCACCGCGCCGGCGGGCAGGTAGCTCGCGGCCACCCGACGAACCGCCATGGATTCGGCGTCGATGCGTGCCCCAGGCACGAGATTGCGCTTGGCGACCACCACCTCGATGAGTTGCCCGCTCATGTCGGCCCGCTGGCGTGCCGCATCGAGCTCGCCCGCGATATAGCTGCGGGCCGCGCTCGCGCCGAGCAGGCCGAAGCCCAGTGCACCCGCCCACAACAGCGGCACCCGGAAACGTCGCCACCAGTCGATCGGTTTCATGGTCTGGAGACTCCTTCGGTGAATCGTGAATAGGCGCGCCCGAGCGCGGCGATGACTTCGTGAAGGACGCCGTCGGGCACCGCCACGACAACGCCCACGACGCAGGCGAGGATCACGAGGTACTCGATGCTCGACTGGCCCCCCGCAGACCTCCACGCGGGTTCCCACCCCGGCCCCGACCCCCACCCCGGCCCCGACCCCGATCCCGGCAAGCGGCTCATGGCGCACGCTCCCGGCAATGGACGACCACCGCGACGCCGGCCCCCTGCCGGGTGAAGGTCAGGACGGCGATGAGGCCGGGGCCGCCGAAGGCCATGACGCGGCCACCGCGCACGGCCTCGGCCGCATCGGCGGGCGCATCGAAGCGCATGAGCGGCGCAAGCCCGTGCGAAGCCGCGATGCGCTCGACCCGGCGCGCCACCGCGGCGATGTCGCCGGGGACCAGCCAGACTCGGGTCAGGTTGCCGACGTCGCCATCGACGCTGGCCAGGCCCGACAGCGGCTCGCCCAGTTCCGCCAAGGCGGCGACGAAGACGGGCTCCGATACGAGGGGCGTCCGGTCCGCTTGCGACCCACGCCAGTCGAGGAAGCTGCGACGCGCCTGTACCCGCCCGTTTGCGCCCGGCCGCAGGTCGATGGTTTCGATGCCGGTCGGCGTCAGCCGCGAAAGG
>JBAYRO010000153.1:0-5278 GCA_041676645.1 Burkholderiaceae bacterium
CTGGCCGGCGCTGCGCGAGGACCTGCAGCTCTTCCAGGCGGCGCCCAATCGCGACGGATCGCCGGCCTGGATGATCCAGGATCCGGTGGGCAATCGCTTCTTCCGGATCGGCTGGGTCGAGTTCGAGGTGCTGTCGCGGTGGCCCCTCGGTGACCCGGGCCGCATTGCCGCCGCGATCACCGCCGAGACGCCGCTGGCGATCGATGCCGACGACGTCCTGCAGACGGTGGAGTTCCTGCGCCAGCAGCAGTTGCTGCGGGTGAACGACCCGCAGGGCGTGGCGCTGCTCGAGGCGATCGCCCGGCGGGCGAATCCGGCGCGCTGGAAGTGGCTGCTGCACAACTACCTGTTCATCCGCATCCCCCTGGTGAGGCCGCAGCGCTTCCTCGGCTGGCTCGCGCCGAAGCTGGGTTTCCTCTATACACGCGGGTGCGCGATCGCGGTGCTGGCGGCGACGATCCTCGGCCTGCTGCTGGCCGCCCGCCAGTGGGATGTGTTCGTCCATACCTTCAGCGATGTGATGAGCCCCGCGGGCATCGCCGGCTTCGCGCTTGCGCTGGTGTTCGCCAAGACCCTGCACGAGCTCGGCCACGCCGTGACCGCGACCCGGCTGGGCGTGCGGGTCGCCCACATGGGCGTCGCGTTCCTCGTGCTCTGGCCGATGCTCTACACCGATACCGGGGAATCCTGGAAGCTGGCGGACCGGCGCGATCGCTTTCGCATTGCCGCCGCCGGCATGGCGGTCGAGTTCGCTCTAGCCGGCATCGCGACGCTTGCCTGGAGCCTGGCCGACGACGGCGCGCTGCGATCGGCACTGTTCTTCCTCGCGACCACGAGCTGGGTCCTGACCCTGGCGATCAACGCCAGCCCCTTCATGCGCTTCGATGGCTACTTCCTGCTGTCGGATGCGCTCGACCTGCCCAACCTGCATGCGCGCAGCTTCGCGCTGGCCCGTGCGATGCTGCGGCGTCGGCTCCTCGGGCTGGCCGAGCCCGATCCGGAAGCCTTCGAGCCGGGCCTGCGCCGCTTCCTGATCGGCTTCGCCTTCACCACCTGGATCTACCGGCTGGTCGTCTTCATCGGGATCGCGATCGCGGTCTACCATGTGTTCTTCAAGGCGCTCGGCCTGCTGCTCTTCGCGGTCGAGATCGCCTGGTTCATCCTGCGGCCGCTCTGGTCCGAACTCGGCGTCTGGTACGAGCGGCGCGCCGAAGTGGGCCGGGTGCGCGGTATCGCGCTGCTCCTGGTGCTGGTGGCGATATTCGCGCTGCTGGCCCTGCCGTGGCGCGGTTCGGTGCGGGCCGAAGCCTGGCTGCATTCGGCGCAGCAGCAGCGCCTGTACAGTCCTTTCGCGGCGCGCATTGTCGAGTTGCCCGACGAAGGTCCGGTGGCGGCCGGCGCCCGGCTGGCGCTGCTCGATTCACCCGATACCCGCAGCCGTGCCGACCAGGCCGGCATCCTCGCCGCGGCGCTTGCCGTGCAGCGCGACCAGAGCGTCGGCCACCGCAGCGAGGCCGCCGAGAGGGCCAAGCGGCTCGGCGAACAGCTCGCCCGCCAGCTCGCCGAACTCGGCGCCGAGCGCGGCGAACTCGAGCGGCTCACGCTGGTGGCGGACTTCGATGGCGTAGTGGTCGACCTCGACCGGGAATTGCGCCCCGGCGGCTGGATCTCCGCGAACCAGCCGATCGCGATGGTGATCGACCCGCAGGACTGGATGGTGGACGCGCTGGTCGGGCAGCGTGACCTCGACCGGCTGCGCATCGGGGCGCCGGCGCGCTTCCATCGGCGCGGCGACTGGGAGGTGCTCGAGGGCGAGGTCGTCGCGATCGACACGGCGCGGATGCAACGGCTGCCGGATCCGATGCTGGCGGCCGACCGGGGCGGCCGCATCCCGGTGCTGCGCGGCGACGACGACCGGGAGATCCCCCGTGATGTGTTCTACCGGGTGCGCATCCGGGTCGACGGCGCGCCGATGCAGATGCGATCGGGCCTCGGCTCGGTGCGCATCGAAGGCGAGCCGCGCAGCCTGCTGCGCGAGGCGCTGGTTTCGGTGGCGGCGGTGCTGGTGCGCGAGAGTGGTTTCTAGCGGCGGAGCGGGGCGAATTTCCGGCGATAGATTCCCGGCGTCATGCGCACGATGCGCTTGAACACCCGGCGGAACGCCGCCGCCTCTTCGTAGCCGACCTCCCAGCTGATCCGGTCGATCGAGGCATCGTCGCGCTCCAGGCGGCGTTTCGCTTCCTCGACGCGGGTGTGCTGGACATAGTTCATCGGCGAATAGCCCGTCGCCTTCCGGAAGCGGCGCTCGAAGCTGCGCAGCGAAAGCCCCGACAGGCGGGTCATCGCCGCGACCGGATTCGCGAGCGGGAAGTTCTCGTCCAGCCATCGCTGGGATTCCAGGACCAGGGCATCGCCGTGCCCGGTACGCGGCGAGAAGGGCAGGTAAGGCGTCTGGCCGCTCGCATGTCGCTCCAGAAGCTCGAACCGGGCGATCGCCCGCGAAGCGGCTACGCCGACGAAGCGCTCGATCAGGTAGAGGGCGAGGTCCTGCCAGGACGCGGCGCCGCCGGCCATGACGAACTCCTCGCGCTCGCCCGCCGTCACCAGGACCTCGTGCACGCACATCTCGATCCCGGGAAAGGCCTGTTGCATGGCCGGTGCGAACGACCAGTGGGTAGTCGCCCGCCGGCCCTCGAGAAGTCCCGTCTCGGCGAGCAGGACCAGCCCGGTGCAGGCGGAGCACAGCACGGCTCCGCGTTCGTGCATGCCGCGCAGCCATCGCACGAGTTCCGGGTGCTGGCGGTGCTTGCCAGGCTCGACGGCCATGGCCGGGAGGATGACGATGTCGCTGTGCTCGATCTCCGCGATCGAGCGCTGGATCCTGATGGGCAGTCCGCTCGGTGCGGTGAGCGTCTTTCGCGACCGTCCGACGATTTCCACGTCGAAAGGCGAGATGGCCGGCACATCGTCGTAGAAATCGGCCACCACCGGAAACGAGGTCAGCAGTTCGTAGAGACCGGTGATCGGCGAGGACAGGCTGCCGGGCACGGCGGCCAAGCTTACATGGAGAGCGGCGCTTCCTGCCATGGTCTCGATCTCCGCGACGCAAACGGACCGATCGCGTCGAGTCTCGCACTTACCGCCCGCCACCTCAAGGACGAGACTTTGGTGAATCGTGCGCGGATCGTCCATGGGGGTCGACGCGGCACGACGACCAGGAGCGGATGCTATGACCAGGATCGACGAAAAGAAGCTCGACGCCTTCGTCGGGCAGGCACTGGGCGATCTCGCCGCCGGATTCGGGGGCGTGATGGTCAGCCTCGGCCACAAGAGTGGCCTGTACCGGGCGATGCGAGGCGGCGGCCCGATGAGCGCAGCGCGGATTGCCGAGCGGGCGGCTTGCGCCGAACGCTATGTGCGGGAGTGGCTCAACAGCCAGGCCGCCGGCGGTTATGTTGTCTATGACGCTGCGCACGACACCTACGAGCTGCCGCCCGAGCAGGCCTTGGTGCTGGCCGACGAGGACAGCCCGGTCTTCGTCCCGCCTGCCTGGGAGGTGCCAGCCTCGGTGTGGTTCGACGAAGAGCGGCTGCTGCACGCCTTCCGGACCGGCGAGGGACTGGCGTGGAGCGATCATCACGAGCGCCTGTCCTGCGGCAGCGCGGCCTTTTTCCGGGCTCCCTACCGGGCGAACCTCGTGTCGGCCTGGCTGCCGGCGCTCGATGGCGTCGTCGAAAGCCTGGAGCGGGGAGCCAGGGTCGCCGATGTGGGCTGCGGCCACGGCCATTCGACGCTCCTCATGGCCGAGGCGTTTCCGAATTCGCGCTTCATCGGCTTCGATGCGCATCCGGATTCCATCGTCGCCGCCAGCGACAATGCAAGGCAGGCCGGTGTCGACGATCGTGTGGAGTTCAGGGTGGCGACGGCGAAGGGCTTTCCGGGCAAGGACTACGACCTGGTGTGCTTCTTCGACTGCCTGCACGATTTCGGCGACCCGGTGGGCGCGGCTCGCCATGTGAAGGAGGCGCTGGCGCCCGACGGGATGGTGATGCTGGTCGAGCCCTTCGCCCACGACCGGATCGAGGACAACCTGAACACGATCGGTCGGCTCTTCTACTGCGGCTCGACCGCGATATGCTGCCCGCATTCCCTGTCCGAGGAGGTCGGGATGGCGCTGGGCGCCCAGGCCGGCGAAAGCCGCCTGGCGAAGATCTTCGAGGAGGCGGGATTCCGCGGCTTCCGCCGGGTGGCCGAAAACCCGTTCAACCGGATCTTCGAGGCGCGCTGATGAGGCGCGCCGCGGTCGAGGGCGACGTGGCCCTCGTCGCGGTCGCCTACTTCAGCACACGCTCCCGCCACCAGTTGGGTGCCGCCGCGGCGAAGTCGCCGCTCTCGTGGAGCCGGTTCGCGAGTTCCAGGCCGGCGAGGCCAGCCGGCGTATCGACCAGCCAGCGGGTGCCGCCCTCGTCGAGCGCCCGCATGACGCTGACGCCGTGGGGCGAGAGCATGCGCTGGAGCGATTGCTGATCGGTGGGCTCATGGGTGGTGAGGATCGCGCCGCCGGGCAGGGCTCGCTTGACGGCCGGGGCGGCGGCGTCGCGGAACACCGGGGATGTGCCGGGGGCAGCGACGCTGGCGGGCGCGTCCAGCGCCTTGGCTTCCGGCGCCTTGCGCTCGGCGAGCACCGCCTTGCCGCCGCGGAAATCCGCCTGCAGGTTTTCATCGACGACGAGCGCGCGGCGCCGATCACCGTCGTACCAGTGGTGGGTGGCCGCGGCCTCCGATGCGGCCATACCGGTCGTCGGCTTGGCCAGCGGAGCGAACGGCTTTGCCGGCGCGGATTCGAGCGCATGCGCGGGCAGACCCGGCAACAGCAAGGCGACGAGAAGGATTCGGATCATGTCAGCGCCCCCAGATGCGCATCTGCCAGCCCTGGAAGATGCCGGTGTCGCCCGCCTGCAGGTCGGCGACACGCAGGATCCAGTTGCCCGCAGCCGGTTCGTTCATGTGACGGACGCTGCCGAAGCGCCAGTCGTCGTAGCCGCCGCAGAACACCGCGTTCGGCCGGGAGCTGGAAGGATCATCGAGGCAGATGCGCGGATTGGCGAGCCGGCTCTGCAGCCCGTTGGGGCTGATGAGATCGACCTGCAGGTCGCCGGAATAGGTGTGCTCGGCGGTGAAGCGCACCTCGATGAATTCGATCGCCTGGATGTCGCAATCGTTGACCACGAGCGAATCGCTGACGGCGTCGGCGAGGCTGTTGTCGGGGATCGGAAGC
>JBAYRO010000154.1:0-5208 GCA_041676645.1 Burkholderiaceae bacterium
ACTGACTACCTTGCGAAGTTCGACCGGGCGAACCGCACTGAACTCAACGGGTTGCTGATGGACAAGCTGAGTGATGCACTGGACGATAAGCAGAAGTACAACAAGATCAGTAACTTGCTCACCAAGCTTCGGCGTCAGGGCGTGATTGTCAATACCGGTTCTGATGCGGCGCCATGCTGGCGGTTAGCAGAGAGCTTGGGAGGAGAAGAATAGAGATCTGCAGAGAGATTCATGTTTGGTTTCAATAAAATCAAGGACTTGGAGCTCTGGCTATCTCTGATCTGCAGAGAGATCGCAAAGAGGGAGGCCGTCTGACGTCTACCTATGACGCCAACGCCGGCATTCGCCTCGACGGCCGGGTCGCGATCGTCACCGGCGGCGGCTCGCGTGGCGAAGGCATCGGCAATGGCCGTGCGAGCGCGATGTTGCTGGCGATGCGCGGCGCGCGGGTGCTGGTCGCCGACCTCGGGATCGATGCCGCGAACGACACGGTGCGGCGCATCCGCGATGCCGGCGGCGAGGCCGAAGCAGTCGCCGCCGATGTCTCGCGCGCCGGCGACTGCGAGGCGCTGGTTGCCGATGCGCTGGCTCGCTGGGGACGGCTCGATGTGCTGGTCAACAATGTCGGCATCAGCGGCCCGCCGGGCAATGCGGTCGATGTCGACATCGAGGCCTGGGACCATGCGATGCGGGTCGATGTCGGCTCGATGATGCTGATGGCGAAGTTCGCGATTCCCGCGATGCGCTCGGCCGGCCGCGGCGCCATCGTCAACATGGCCTCGGTCGCGGGATTCCGGGGCGGCCATCCCAGCCTGCTCTATCCGACCGCCAAGGGCGCGGTGATCAACCTGACGCGTGCGATGGCCGCGCAGCACGGCACCGAGGGCATCCGGGTCAATTGCGTGGCGCCCGGCATGGTCCACACGCCCATGGTCGCGTCACGGGGAATGACCGAGGAGATGCGCGAGCGTCGCCGCCTCGCCTCGCTGCTGCAGACCGAGGGCACGGGATGGGATGTCGCCGAAGCCGTCTGTTTCCTTGCCAGCGACGCCGCCCGCTGGATCACCGGCGTGATCCTGCCGGTCGATGCCGGCGCCTCCGCCGGTACCGATGCCAGCCGCAGCGTCACGCCGAAGAGCGACGGCAAGCGCAGCTGAACGCAAGGTCCGTCCATGCGCAATCGTGCGCTTGAAGGCGAATCCGTGTCAGGCGGGTCCGTCCAGGCGGGCGCTCCAGTCCTCGACGCGGCCGCGGGCGAGCCGGCGTTCGATCAGCGCTCGCCAGGACGGAACCAGCGGCAGGTCGAGCGCCGCGCGCAAGGCGCCTGGATCCCGCGACTTCCCGTAGAGCAGGTCCATGAGTCGCAGGAGCGACCAGGCGGCATGCGGTCGGTCGAGAATCAGGATCTCGTCGCCGGCGGCGACGTTCCCGGGTTCGAGTACGCGCAGGTACCAGCCGGTGCGTCGCGTGTCCTGCACGCGGCGGCTCATGTCGGCTACCCCGAAGCGTTCGTTCAGTTTCCAGCAGGGCTGCCGCGCCTGCGAGACCTCAAGGATCGTGCTGCCGATGCGCAGCCGGTCGCCCAGGCACAGGCCCGCTTCGGTGATGCCCGCGGTACTGAGGTTCTCGCCGAAGGCGCCGGCGCTCGCCAGCACCGGCGGTTCGCCGAGTTCCCGGCGCCAGGTGGGGTAGTGTTCGAAGGCATAGGCGTGCACCGCCTTGTCGGGGCCGCCATGGAAGCGGGTGTCGCCCTGCTCGTCGCCATCGAGCCCGGTGGTGCCGACCGCTACCGGCCCCGCGCGCAGCGCCTTGGCGATCGCGCTGCGCCGCCCGCGCGCGAACTCGACCGCGCGTCCGGTGCGTACCTCGCGCACGGTCCCGAGCCGACCCCCATGCTGCATGCTCAGGCGGTTTCCGATACGAACACGCCGGTGCGGCGGGTCAGCGCGAGGCTCAGCAGGCGCGCATGGAGGATATGGTCGCCATATTCGCGCTGGCTGCCGACGATCGTGGCGATCGCTTCGAAATCCTGTGCCTGGATCCACACGCGCGTATCGTCGGCTACCGCCGTGGTGGTGACGAGGCCCAGGCCCGAGAGCGACAGATCGCGCAGCCGCACCGACAGCGTCGCGCCGCCATCCTGGCGCTGCATGATCGCCAGGTTGGCGCGGGGCCGACGCGAGGCGCCCCGGCGGCCAAGGATTTCCTGCGCCTGGGCGTCCGGTGCCGGCGGTTTGGCGAGCGGTGCCCGGCAGCGCGCGCAGCGGGTGGCGGGCTTGATCGTCACGGGCACCGCCAAAGCGCACCAGGGGCAGTGCTCGCCGTCCTCGTCGGCCATCGTCCAGGCGGTGCCGTCCGACGAGCCCTGGCTGCCGCGAGCCGCGGCGCCCGCCGCCTGCCATGGCCCGGCGTGTCCCGTCGCCGCCTCCGCCCGGTCGGCCCGGCGTCCGCGGTACGGCAAGCGGCCGATCTCGAGATCGTAGGCGGCGCGTCGCTCGGGATCGCCGAGCACCGCGTAGGCTTCGTTGACGAGGATCGCCATGTCGTGATCGCCGCCCAGGTCGGGATGCATCTTCAGCTTGCTCATCAGGGTGCGGTAGCTTGCCTTGATGATCTCCGCCGGCGCCTCGGGCTGGACATGCAGGATCCGGTAGTAGTTGCGGCGGTTGTTCTTCATGGCGATCCCGTAGCGAGGCCAAAGGCGGCGGTCCGATCTTCGCAGCCTTGTCCGATTACCCACAGGGTATCGGCGACGATCGGTCATCCGGTGGCGATAGCCGCCATTTGACTAGCGGTGCATCGGCTGTCGATACTGGCAGCAGTGCCGACACCGGCTGGTGGAGAACCCCGATGCCCTGTTCCTGGCGGCCGAGCGCCGCCTCTTCGCTGGCAATCGCACTCTGGATATGCGCAACATCGGCCATGGCGCAGTCCGCCACTCCCGAAACTCCCGGCCAGGCCCGTCTCAAGGGCAGGATCGGCGATGTTCCCCTCGAGATGATTGGCTATTGCCGCCTCGCCCGCAAGGGCGAGCCGTTCACTTTCTGGTCCGATGGCGAAACCGGCCCGGCCCTGGGCGATGCCAATCGCGACGGCGTGTACCTGGTGCTGGCGGTCACCCGCGAGGAGCCGGGCGCGGCCCTGGCGGCAAGCGTCGTGTTTCGCCACCAGGGGCGGGTGGTGTTCGAAGGCGTCAGGCTGCCGGCATTCACCCTCTCGGGCAATACCTTTTCCGTCGATACCCTGGTGGCTCCGGTGGGCGGCGCCGATCCGGTCCTGCTGCGCCTTGCGATCGTCTGCGGCTCGTTGTAGGGCTCGAACTCCTTGCCGGAGTCGACGTCAGAGCCAGTATTCCCACAGGCGGGCGAACCAGCCCTTGGCGCGGTCGAGCAGGCTGCGCTCGGCGATGCGGGCCGCATCGACCTCGACGGACTGCTCGAGGTCGGCTTCGAAGAGTGTCTCCATCTCCCGGCCAAGGCGTCGGTCGATGACGATGACGCTCAGCTCGTCGTTGTGCAGGAAGCTGCGGTAGTCGAGATTGGCCGTGCCTACGCTGAGCCAGTAGCCGTCGATCACCGCGGTCTTGGCATGAAGCAGTGCGTCCTGGCGTTCATAGAGGCGCACCCCACCTTCGACCAGTCTCGGATAGTGCGCGCGGGCGGCCCAGCGCAGTAGCGCCCAATCGCTGGGCCCGGGCAGCAGCAGCCGGACGTCCACGCCGCGTTCGACGGCTTCGATCAGGTCGGTGATCAGGCCCTCGTCGGGTGCGAAGTAGGCGGTCGTGAGCCAGATGCGGTCGGTGGCGAGCGCGATCGCCGATCGCAGCACCGCGTAGTTGCTCGCCCGGTTGGACTCGGGGCCGCTGGCGACGATCCGCACTTCCCGGCGTTCGGCATCCGGTTCGGCGGGCTCCTGGTCGGTCTCGGCGATGGGCGTGTAGTTGCCGCAGCCTTGCGAGGCCCAGCTCTGGGCGAAGAGCTGCTGCAGGCGAGCCACCGCCGGCCCGCGCAGCTTGACGCCCGAGTCCCGCCAGGGTGTTTCGTCCGCTTCATGGTGGCGCCGCGCTCCCGCGGGGCTGGAACTGACGGAATACACCCCGCTGATGTTCAGTCCGCCGGTGAATGCGGTATGGCCGTCGACGATGAGCATCTTGCGATGGTCACGATGGTTCAATGACCAGCGGTTGATCGCTCGCAAGGGATTGACCGGATTGAATTCGCAGACCTGCATGCCGATCGCCTCGAGCCGGGTGAAGACTTCGCGCGGTGTGCCCAGCGAGCCCACGCTGTCGTAGAGCAGGTTGATCCGCACGCCGGCGCGGGCGCGCCGCTCGAGGGCTTCGATCAGCTCGCCCCCGATTCCCACCGGATCGAAGATGTAGGTCTCGACATCGACCTGCTCTCGGGCGGACTCCACCGCTTCGATCATCGCCTCGAAGTTGGCTTCTCCATCGACCAGCAGGGTCACTTCGTTGCCGGTACTCAGTTCGTCGCCGATTTCGGGATGGCGGTAACGTTCCTCGATGGGCAGCGTCCGGCGTTTCTCGGCCATCTGGAGTGCGGTGGTCCTGTCGGGGAGCGCGTCGGGAAAGCCGCAGCCGTCGAGCAGCGTCAGCACGGCGAGGATTCCGGTACTTGCCATGAGGCGGCGCATGTTCTTTCAGGGCGAGGTCGTTGGCGGCCCGCCCCGGGGCCCTGGATGCAGCCTTCGACGCAAGCTCGGTGCCCGCGCCGAGGGCGCGGGCCGGCGACGGAAATATTGGCCGATCGAATCCGTCGGGGTATCGCTACCGGCGGGCACGCGTCCTGCAGATCGATTATCGGCAGCGAGCGACGGCGATTATCGGTCGCTGCCGGGACGGTTTCGGCGTTGCGCATCCCCAGTGTTGCGCCGGAACGGTCTCCAGTCTCCTCCCCCTGCGGCCAATCCCCCGTGAGCCGCAGTCTCCGCCCGGCCTTGCGCCGGGCGTTTTTCTATGAAAACGTGAAAATGGGGTCAGACTCGATCAGAAATGGGGTCAGACTCGATTATCAAGCATTGATAATCGAGTCTGACCCCATTTCTGTGCCATTTTCGCGCCATTTTCGCTTGTATCTTTAGACCAGACCGGCACGGTAGAGTCCGGAGGCCGAGAAGGCGTCTGGACCGGACCGTGCAGCCTGGTATCCGCTGGGGCGTATGAGCCCGTGCCTGAGTAGATGGCGCATG
>JBAYRO010000155.1:0-5201 GCA_041676645.1 Burkholderiaceae bacterium
GTTCTCGAAGGACCGCTTCCTGAACGTGGGGCCGCTCAAGCCCGAATGCGACCAGCTGATCGATATCTCGGGTGACCGGATGCGCCTGGTGCACGACTCCCCGACCTTCGCCGAGCCGCACGACGCAACGATCATCCATCGCTCGATCGTCAATCCGGTGAACATCTGGAGCCGCGACGACCCCATGTGGGAGGATGCCCGCAAGCAGGCGGCGGCCGACGGAGTCGACCTGGACACCGCCTCGGAGGTGATCCGCGACGGCAACAAGGTGCGGGTCTACATGTTCTCGGTGGCGCCGACCTTCAGCATGACCGACTTCACGGTCAAGCAGGGCGACGAGGTCACCGTCTATGTCACCAACCGTGACATGGTCGAGGATCTCACCCATGGGTTCACCGTCACGAACTACGGTATCGCCATGGAAGTCGGCCCGCAGGCGACCGCCTCGGTCACCTTCAAGGCCGACCGGCCCGGGGTCTACTGGTACTACTGCCAGTGGTTCTGCCATGCCCTGCACATGGAGATGAAGGGCCGCATGATCGTCGAGCCCAGCGCTTGAGGAAACGCGCCTTCAGGACCGGCATGGCGCGCCCCTTCGGGGCCGCCGCGGCGGCCCTGGCGGGCGTCTTGATGCTGCTCGCAGCAACGATGCCCGCCGTCGCCGCGGAGCTTCGCATCGCCGCCGGCGAGCCGATCCAGCCGCGCATCGAGGCGGCCGCACCCGGCGACGTGCTGCGCCTCGCGCCCGGCCGCCATGCCGGGCCTCTCGTCATCGACCGCCCGCTGGCCCTGGTCGGCGAGCCCGGCGCAACGATCGCGGGTACCGGCACCGGCAGCGTGCTGAGGGTCACCGCCGAGGATGTCCGTATCGAAGGGCTCGAGATCACCGGCTCGGGCACCGACCTGCCCGCCATGGACTCCGCGGTGCTGGTGGAGCGCACCGCGACCCGGGCGCTGGTACGCGGCAACCACATCGTCGACAACCTCTTCGGCGTCTACCTGCATGGCGCCGCCGATTCGATCGTCGAGGACAACACCATCGTCGGCCGCGACGACCTGCGACTGTCCGAAGCCGGCAATGGTGTCTCGATCTGGAACGCGCCCGGCGCGAAGGTTCTCGACAACCGGATCAGCCGCGGGCGCGACGGGATCTTCGTCAAGGTCAGCCGCAACAACATCTTCGCGCGCAACAGCTTCACCGAACTGCGCTTCGCGATCCACTACATGTATACGCAGGACAGCCGGATCATCGGCAACCAGTCGCGGGGCAACCATGTCGCCTGGGCCATCATGTTCTCCACCCACCTCGAGGTCCGCGACAACATTTCGGACGATGACCGCGACCATGGCCTGCTGCTGAACTCGACGAACTACTCGGAGATCAGCGGCAACGTGGTGCGCAACGGCGGCGAGAAATGCGTGTTCGTCTACAACGCGCACCGCAACCGGATCCTCGACAACTGGTTCGAACGCTGTCCGCTCGGCATCCATTTCACCGCCGGCTCGGCCGACAACCAGATGAGCGGCAACGCCTTCGTGTCGAACCGCACGCAGGTGAAGTACGTCGGCACCCGCTTCATCGACTGGGCGCACGAGGGCCGCGGCAACTACTGGAGCGACAACCCGGCATTCGATCTCGATGGCGACGGCGTCTCCGACCGCCCCTACCGACCCAACGACGTGATGGACGACATCCTCTGGACCCTGCCCTCGGCCAAGCTCCTGGCCAACAGCCCGGCGGTCGGGGCCATTCGCTGGGCCCAGGCCCGCTTCCCGGCGATCCATCCGGGAGGCGTTGCCGACAGCGCCCCCCTGATGCGCCCGGCAACGGTTCCTCCGCCACCGGAACTGCCGCCACCGACCAGGCCCTGGACGAGCCGCGAGGCGATCGATCTCGGCAGGAATCATTGATGGACCCGATTGCACGATGGGCCGGGGTGACCCGGCGCTATGGCAAGATCGTCGCGGTGCGCGACGTCGAGCTTGCCCTGCCGCCGGGCGCGGCGACCGCCCTGGTCGGCCACAACGGCGCCGGCAAGACGACCCTGATCAAGTTGCTGCTCGGGCTGATCCGCCCCGATGCCGGCGAGGTGCGGGTCGCGGGCGCCGATCCGGCGGGCAGCCGGGGCGCCGAAGCCCGGCGCTGCCTCGGCTTCCTGCCCGAGAACGTCGCCTTCCACGGCGCCATGACGGGCAGCGAGCTGATGGCCTTCTACGCCCACCTCAAGGGCCAGCCGAGCACGCGCAACGCCGGGCTCCTCGAGCAGGTCGGCATCGCGCATGCCGCCGACCGGCGCATCTCGACCTATTCCAAGGGCATGCGCCAGCGCCTGGGCATCGCGCAGGCGCTGATCGGCGAACCCCGCCTGCTGCTTCTCGACGAACCCACCAGCGGACTCGATCCGGCATCGCGGGCCGATGTCTTCCAGCTGATCGACCGCCTGCGGGAATCCGGGGCAACGGTCCTCGTCTCGACGCATGCGCTGGCCGAGATCGAGCACCATGTCGACCGGATCGCGATCATGCATCGCGGAGCGCTGGTTGCCGCCGGCACCCTCGATGACCTGCGCCGCGGCGCCCAGGCCGAGGTCAGGCTGCGGCTGCGCGTCCAGCGCTGCCATACCGGACAGGTGCTGGAGCGACTGCCCGACGGAATCCACTGCGTGCGGCGCGACGATGAATCGCTCGAGCTGGTCGCGCCGGCCGCGACCCGGATGACGCTGCTGCGGACACTGCTCGCCATGGAGGGTATCGTCCTCGACGTCGAGACGAGCGACGTCGGCCTCGCGCAGATCTACGGACGCCTGGTCGAATCGATCGGAGAATCTTCATGAACGTCTGGCTGCTGGCGCTCCAGGAGATCCGCATCGGCCTGCGCAATCGCTGGGTGATCGCCACCACCCTGGTGCTGGGGGCGCTGTCGCTTTCGCTCGTCCTGCTCGGCAGCGCGCCGACCGGCGAGGTGAAGGCCGACTCGCTCGCGATCGTCGTGGTCAGCCTCGCGAGCCTGACGATCTTCCTCATTCCCCTCATCGCCCTGCTGCTGTCCTTCGATGCGATCGTCGGCGAGCAGGAACGCGGCACCCTGATCCTGCTGCTCTCTTATCCGGTGGCACGCTGGCAGGTGGTGCTCGGCAAGGTGCTCGGGCAGACCGCGATCCTCGCGTTCGCGACCGTCGTCGGCTACGGGGTGGCCGCCGCCGCGCTGTGGCTTCGAGGCGAAGCCGGTCTCGAATCGATCGGTGCGTTCGCGATGATGGTGCTGTCCTCGATCATGCTCGGCGCCACCTTCGTCGCCATCGGCTGCCTCGCCAGCACCCTGGTGCGGGAACGGGCCACCGCGGCCGGCCTCGCGGTGGGCGCCTGGCTGTTCTTCGTCCTGATCTACGATACCGCGGTGCTCGGGGTGCTGGTCGCCGACCAGGGACGCATCATCGGCGAGCGGGCCCTCAATGTCCTGCTGCTGCTCAATCCCACCGATGTCTACCGGCTTCTCAACATGACGGCGACCGAGAGCGCTTCGATCTACAGCGGCATGGCCGGGCCGGGCGACGCGGCCGCGCTGCCGATACCGGTCTTCATGGCGGCGCTCACAGCCTGGATGCTGGCGCCGCTCGCGCTCGCCATCATCGCCTTTCGCAGGAGGTCCGTTTGAGGTTTCTTCGTTTCGGCACCTTCGCCTTCGCTCTCGTACTCGCCGGCTTCGTCCTGTCGGCCTGCCAGAGCGAGGCTCCCCGGGTCGCGCCACCGCCAGTCGCCGAGGTCCCGCTCGAGGAGACCGGTCACTATTGCGGCATGCTCCTGTCGGAACACTCCGGACCGAAGGGACAGATCCATCTCACGCGCCGCGACGCACCGTTGTGGTTCACCTCGGTACGCGACACCATCGCGTTCACGCGCCTGCCCGAGGAGGCCCGCAACATCACCGCCATCTATGTCCATGACATGGGTCGGGCCCGGCAGTGGGACCAGCCCGAGGCGGACACCTGGATTCGCCTCGACGACGCCCTGTTCGTGATCGAAAGCAACCGGGTCGGCGGCATGGGCGCGCCGGAAGCGGTACCCTTCTCCGAGCAGGCTGCCGCCGAAGCCTATATTGCGGACCACGGCGGGCGCGTCCTGCGGCTGGCCGAGATCCCCGATGACTACATCCTCGGCCCCGTGGAGATTCCCATGCATGCGGACCACGGCGAGGACTCCGGCGAACATCGTCACTGAGGAGCCAGTCCATGAATCCACGCCGACGCTTTCTCGCGATCGCCGCATCGGCGGGAGCCCTCGCCGGCCTGCCCTCGCTCGCCGGCGCCACGACCCCTTCGCAGGCCAGCGTCTGGAAGGGCGTGGCCCTGGGCGCATCGGCATCCATGACGCTCGTCCATCCCGATCGCGGCCTGGCACGGGCGGCGATCGGTGATTGCGTCACCGAGATCGACCGCCTCGAATCGATCTTCAGCCTGTACCGGCCGCAGTCCGCGCTGGTCCGCCTCAACAGCGCGGGCATGCTCGCCGAGCCGCCCCAGGAACTGGTCGAGCTGCTTTCGTTCGCACTATCGCTGGCGCGTCGCAGCGACGGCGCCTTCGATCCGACCGTGCAGCCCCTCTATCGCCTGCTGGCCGATCATTTCGCGCAGCCCGGCGCCGCCGCCACCGGACCCGATCCGGCGCGCATCGCCCGAACGCTCGAATCGATCGGCCACCGGCATGTGGAGATCGACGCCGGCTTCATCCGGCTGCATCGGCCCGGCATGGCGCTCACCCTGAACGGCATCGCGCAGGGCTACATCACCGACCGGATCGGCGAGCGGCTGCGCCGCGCGGGTTTCGACGATGTGCTGGTCGACATCGGCGAGGCGCTCGCCCTGGGCCGGCGCCCCGACGGCGATCCCTGGCGCGCCGCCATCGCCGATCCGCTGCGCCATGATCGCCAGCTGTTCGAGCTCGAAATCGGCGAGGCGCCCGGCGCGCTGCCGGCCCTGGCAAGCTCGGCGGGCAGCGGCACGAGCTTCGACCCGTCGAGCCGACTGCACCACCTGCTCGATCCGCGCACCGGCGCCAGCGCCAGCCACCATGCCGGCGTCACGGTCGCGGCGCCACGCGCCACGCTCGCCGACGGGCTGTCGACCACGCTCGCGGTGCTGGCGCCGGAGCGCGCCCGCGCGATCCTCTCGACCTGGCCGGAGGTTCGCGCCTGGTTCATCGAA
>JBAYRO010000156.1:0-5140 GCA_041676645.1 Burkholderiaceae bacterium
CGGCGGCGACAACCCGGATGGCCCCTTCCTCTTCGGGCGCTTCTGCGCGGCCGATGCCTTCTATGCACCGGTGCTCATGCGCCTGCGCACCCACGGCGTCGAGCTGCCGGTCGATCTCGCGCCCTGGGGCGAAGCCATCCTGGCGCTGCCGGCCACGCGCGCCTGGATGGACGCCGCCCGCGACGAGGGCCGCTTCCTCGCCAGCGAGGAACCCTACCGGGAACCGCCGTCCGGGACGAAATGAAGATCTACCGGGTCGGCGGCGCGGTTCGCGACGCGCTGCTCGGCCTGCCGCCCGGCGACACCGACTGGGTCGTGGTCGGCGCCACGCCCGAGCGCATGGCGGAGCTGGGCTTCACCCCGGTGGGGCGGGATTTCCCCGTCTTCCTGCATCCGCGGACCCATGAGGAATACGCCCTCGCCCGCACCGAACGCAAGACCTCGCGCGGCTATCGGGGCTTCGCCTTCAACTGCTCGCCGGAGGTCAGTCTCGAAGACGACCTTGCCCGGCGCGACCTCACGATCAACGCGATCGCCCAGGCCGACGACGGCAGCCTGGTCGATCCCTTCGGCGGACAGCGCGACATCGAGGCCCGCATCCTGCGCCATGTCGGCGAAGCCTTCGCCGAGGATCCGGTGCGGATCCTGCGGCTTGCCCGCTTCGCCGCGCGCTTTCCCGAGTTCGACATCGCCCCCGAAACGATGGCGCTGATGCGCGCGATGGTCGCATCGGGCGAAGTCGATGCGCTCGTGCCCGAACGCAGCTGGCAGGAGATCGCCCGGGGGCTCATGACAGCGAAACCTTCGCGCATGTTCCTCGTCCTGCGCGAATGTGGAGCACTCGCCCGCATCCTGCCGGAACTCGATGACCTCGCAGTCGACGGTGGGTACGGCTTCGAACGGGCACTGCAGGCGGTCGACCATGCGGCGGCCGCCGATGCCCCGCTCGAAGTGCGCTTCGCCGCGCTTTGCTCGCGCATCGCGCCCGAGCCGGGGCCGGCGATCGAGGCCATCGCCGACCGGCTGCGGGTACCCAATGCCTGCCGGGTGTTGGCCCTGCTGGTCGCCCGCGAGCAGGACGCGATCCTCGCCGCGATCGAACTTCCGGCCGACGCCCTCGCCGGCCTGGTCACGCGGCTCGACCTGATCCGGCGGCCGGAACGGCTCGAACCGGTGCTTGCGGCGGTGCGCGCCGCCCTGGCGGCCGATCGCGACTGCGGCAGCGCCCGCCAGGCGGCCACCCGCGCCGCAGCGGCGCCGGTCGCGACCGCCGACGACATCGACTTCCCCCAGGCTGGCTGGTTGCGCCAGGCCAGCGCGGCGGCCCGATCGGTCGATGCCGGCGCGATCGCTGCCGGCGCGGGCGACCCGGGCGAGATTCCGGCGCTCATCCAGCGGGCGCGCGTGGCGGCCATCGCCGGGATCGAGGCGCAGCGACCGGCGCACTAGCCGCCCCCGCCAGCAACAGGGCGACTCGAAGCCCGTCATACTGGGACGATGTCGACTCCTTCCATATCAGCGCCCGTCGCCAGCCAGCCTCGCTTCGGCTTCGACAACACCTATGCGCGCGAGCTGCCTGGCAGCTATGTCGCCTGGCAGCCGGCGAAGGCGCCTTCGCCGCGGCTGCTGTTCTTCAACGAGGCGCTAGCCGCCGAGCTCGGCCTGGACGTCGGCGCGCTGCGTGGCGAGCGGGCCGCCGAGGTGTTCGCCGGCAACCTCCTGCCCACCGATGCCGAACCGATAGCGCAGGCCTATGCCGGCCACCAGTTCGGCGGCTTCTCGCCGCAGCTGGGTGACGGCCGCGCGCTGCTGCTCGGTGAACTCCTGGACCGCGAGGGTCGCCGCCGCGACATCGCCTTCAAGGGATCGGGCCGCACACCGTTTTCCCGGGGTGGCGACGGCAAGGCCGCGGTGGGGCCGATGCTGCGCGAAGCGCTCGTGAGCGAGGCGATGCATGCGCTCGGCGTTCCCAGCACCCGCGCGCTGGCCGTCGTCGCCACCGGCGAACCCGTCTACCGCGAGACGCCGCTGCCCGGCGCAATACTCACCCGAGTGGCGGCGAGCCATCTGCGGGTGGGCACCTTCCAGTTCTTCGCCGCGCGTGGCCAGTACGATGCCCTGCGCCGGCTCGCCGACTATTCCATCCGGCGCCATGATCCGGCGCTCGCCGACGATCCCGATCGTCATCTCGCGCTGCTGCGGGCGCTCGCCCGGCGCCAGGCGAGCCTGGTCGCGCAATGGATCAACGTCGGCTTCATCCATGGCGTGATGAACACCGACAACATGGCGATCTCGGGCGAAACCATCGACTACGGTCCCTGCGCCTTTCTCGAGGCCTACGATCCGGCCACCGTCTTCAGCAGCATCGACCATGGCGGCCGCTACGCCTTCGGCCAGCAGCCCGCCATCGCCCGCTGGAACCTGGCACGCTTTGCCGAGACCCTGCTGCCGCTGATGGCCGACCCCGAGGACGAAGCCGCCATGCGGCAGGCAGCCGAACGCGCCAGCGAGGCGCTCGGCGAGTTCCCCGGCCTCTACGAAGCGGCGCTGCTGCGCGGCCAGCGCGCCAAGCTGGGCCTGTTCGCCGCCCGCCCCGCCGACGACCAGGCCGACACCACACTGGCCGCCGACTGGCTGGCGCTGCTGCACGCCCAGGGGGCGGACTTCACCCTGGCCTGGCGGCATCTCGCCGATGCCGCCGAAGATCGCGAAGCACCGCTGCGGGCATTGCTGGCCGATCCGGGCGCGCTCGATCCCTGGCTGGGGCGCTGGCGAGAGCGCTGCGCGATCGACGAAGCCCGCGGCGGACCGGATGCGGCTGGCCGGGCCATGCGCATGCGTCGCAGCAGTCCCTGGCTCATCCCTCGCAACCACCGGGTCGAGGAAGCCCTGGCGGCGGCCAGCGACGACGACGACATCGCGCCCTTCGAGCGCCTGCTCGACGCCCTGCGCCATCCGTACGAGGAGTCGACGCGGTTCGCCGACCTTGCCGAGCCGGCGCCGGCGGCTCTCACCGCCGGCTACCAGACCTTCTGCGGAACCTGAAACCCGGACGGGCTCATCGGGCGGGAACGCAGGCCTGGCGCTGCTCGCCCAGCCCCTCGATGCCCAGGCGCATGACGTCGCCGGCCTTCAGGTAGACCTGCGGCTTCTGCCCCATGCCCACGCCGGGCGGCGTGCCGGTCGAGATGACGTCACCCGGTTCGAGGGTCATGAAGCGCGATACATAGGCGACGAGCTCGCGCACCCCGAACACCATCGTCCTCGTACTGCCGTCCTGGAAGCGCCGGCCGTTGACTTCCAGCCACATCGACAAGGCCTGCGGATCGGGCACCTCGTCGCGCGTCACCAGCCAAGGTCCGACCGGCGCGAAGGTATCGTGTGACTTGCCCTTGTCCCACTGGCCCTGGCGTTCGAGCTGGAACTCGCGCTCGGACACATCGTTGACCACGCAGTAGCCGGCGACATGATCGAGCGCATCGGCCTCCTCGACGTACTTGGCCCGCTTGCCGATGACCACGCCGAGCTCGACTTCCCAGTCGGTCTTGACGGAGTCGCGCGGAATCTCGACGTCGTCGTCCGGACCGCAGACCGCACTCGAGGGCTTGAGGAACAGGATCGGTTCAGTGGGCACCGGCATGCCACTCTCGGCCGCATGGTCGGAGTAGTTCAGCCCGATGCAGACCACCTTGCCGATCGGTGCGACGCAGGCACCAAGCCGCGTACCGGCAGGTACTTCCGGCAAGGACTCGAGGTCGATCCGCTCCAGTTCGGCAAGCCGCTGCGGCGTGAGCTCGCGCAGGTCGATGTCGCGCACCACGCCCGACAGGTCGCGGATCCTGCCGCCACCATCGACGGCCCCCGGTTTCTCCTGGCCGAGCGGGCCATGACGAAGCAGTTTCATCTCCACCCCACCCCGCTAGACGTTGATCACGCGTTCGACGGGAATGCCGCGGCAATCCATCTCGTACTCGAGCCCGACGATCGGCGGACGCACGAAGTGCCAGGTCAGGCCCGGGCGCATCGCGCCACGCGAGACGAGTTCCTCGCCGATGAAGGGATGGACATCGTGCACCGTATAGAGCTGCGTCGCCGTGACCGAGCTCCAGTCGAAGCCGAGCATCTGCATGCGGCGCTCCATCTCGGCATGCACCCACTTCGCCTTGGTGAGGATGCCGGCGGGCGAGGTGTCGTCGCGCGCAATCGCGTTCTCGCGATAGTCGCCCTTGCCTTCAGGCGCCTCGGCGCTGCCAGCGACGACGAAGGAGGGAGCGGCATCAGCATCGACGACGGTGTAGCTGAATGCAAAGAAGCCGGGCTCTGCCGGCGGGTCCAGCTCGGGACAGACATTGCTGCGCGCGACCGGGTTCTCCTCGCCCTGGATCACGTCCCAGCGCTTGAGCGTACCCACGTAGATCTCGTTGAACGCACGGAAACCCGCTTCCGTGAACGGCGCCGGCGAGCGCAGCTCGCAGGCGCAGAACGCCGTTGCCGGACGCCCCAGCGATGCGATGTGCTTCTCGATCAGGTCGAAGCCCTCGCGCAACGGCACCACCCGCGAGAATCGCGCGCGTTCAATGCGAAAACCCGCCTCGGCGGCAACACCCCCCGAATACTGCGAGACGGCCGGAATATAGCGATAGCCGCCAGCCGAAAGAACCCGGGTACTCATAGCTACTCTCCCATCGAGAATGAAAATCGGAACCTGCGCGCATGCGATCCACCATAGTATCCAGAAGCGCAATGGTCCGGCGTCGCCCATGTACGTGCGACCACAGCGACCCGGAAAGCCCGACATTCGCGATTTGAAGAGACGAGAGGAGCATGGACAAGCATCATCATCCGCTGGCGGTCGGCATCGCCGGCCTGGGCAACATCGGGACCGAGGTCGCGCGCTGGCTTGCCGCATCGGCGCCGCGCTCGCTCGAGCTGGCCCGGGTGGCCGGGCGCGATCCGGGAACGATCGCCGCCCGGCTGTCGTCCCTGGGGATCGCAGCCAAAGCGACGACGCTCGATGCGCTGGCCGGTGACTGCGACGTGATCGTCGACTGCCTGGCGCCCGAAGCCAGCGCCGGCCTGCTCGAGACCTGTATCGACAGCGGCAAGGCGATCGTCGAGATCAACGTCGGCGTGCTCCTGC
>JBAYRO010000157.1:0-5090 GCA_041676645.1 Burkholderiaceae bacterium
CTGCAGCAGGATCGCACCGATCGTGATCACGCTGGCGCTGAACCACAGGGCCGGCGAATAACTGCCGGTCGCATCGCGGATCAACCCCAGTATCGCCGGCCCGAAGGAATAGCAGACCTGCAGGGTCCCGTAGACCAGCCCGATCGCGCGGGCCACATCGCGCGGCGGCAGTTCCTGGTAGGCGATCACGCCCGGCATGGTGATCATGTTGCCGAGCCCCAGGCCGTAGACGCCGCAGGCGAGGTAGATCCAGACGGGAGCCGGCTCCGCCGCCAGGACCAGCAGGCAGGCCACCTGCACCATGAAGGTCGCGCCCGTCATGCGCCGTATGTCGACGCGGTCGGCCAGCGCCCCGAACAGGGTCCGGCCGATCACGCCGGCGCCGGTCGTCACCCCGATCGCCCAGGCGGCCGCCTGCACGCCGAGCCGCGGCTCGAGCAGCGCGAGCTGGTGGGTGAGGAAACCGACCTGGCCCATCAGGGGCAGCGTGAACGGCAGCGCGACGCGCCAGAAGCCGCGGGTGCGCAGGATCTCGACGAGGCTGCGCTGGGGCTGCGTCGTCGCATCGACCCTGGCCGTCGCCGGCTGTCGGCCGAGTGCGAACCAGACCACGGGCACCAGGACCACGAGCACCCCGGCGGCGAGCATCGGCAGACCGCGCTCCACGCCATGGCGCTCGAGCACCCAGACCATCAGCGGCACGATGATCAGGCCGGCGAAGCTGGCGCCATTCAGCGCGAGCCCGACGGCGAGGCTGCGCCGCCTCTCGAACCAGGGCGCCACCACGGCGGTGATCGCGGCCGTCGACAGGCAGGCCCAGCCAATGGCAAGCAGGAAGAGGCAGGCGGCGAACTGCCAGAAGGCCTCGATCACGCTCATGCCCGCGATGGCCGCCGCCATGGTGCACAGGCCGCCGATCATCACCACCCGCCCGCCGAGGCGGGCGATCACCGAACCGATGAAGACGAGCAGTCCGGCGCCGATCAGGTGATAGAAGGTGTAGAGCGACGCGATGCGCGCGATCGGCCAGCCGTAGTGCTCGTGCATGGCCACCAGGTAGACGGCGAGCCCATAGAAGGACACGCCGAAACTGCCGGTGGCGAGCACGAACATGGCCGCGACCACCCGCCAGCCGGGATGGCGCCATGAGGATTCATCGATCGCGGCCGACCGGGGGTCGGCCGTCATCGGATGGAACGGCCCTTGCGGGAGATCATGATGGGAACCGTGGTGACTGCCTGCCAGGCACAATCCTACCGCCGGCACGCTGCGCCTGCAGCGCGGCCACCGCTTCCCTCATGCATCAATCGTATTTGCGGGCGTCCTCGATCACGAGTCCGTCATTGGGCAGCTCGCCCGGTGCGACGAACTCGACCTCGCCGCGCAGCTTGGTGACATCGCGGATTGCCTCGGCGATCCGCTCGGCCAGGCCCGCGGGCGGGGATTCGACCTCGCAGCGCAGGCTCATGGCATCGTTGGCCATCGCGCCGCTGATGACCAGGCGCGCACGCGCCACCTCGGGGAAGCGGCGGGCGATCTCGCCGATCTGGCCGGGCTGCACGAACATGCCGCGGACCTTGGTGGTCTGGTCGGCGCGGCCCATCCAGCCGCGGATGCGGACATTGGTGCGCCCGCAGGGCGAGATCCCCGGCAAGACGGCGGAAAGATCGCCGGTGCCGAAACGCAGCAGGGGATAGACCGGGTTGAAGCTGGTGACGACGACCTCGCCGACCTCGCCGTCGACGACCGGCTCGCCGGTACCCGGCCGGACGATCTCGAGGATCAGGTCCTCGTCGAGAATCATGCCCTCGAGCGCCTCGCTTTCGTAGGCGATCAGGCCGACGTCGGCGGTACCGTACCACTGCAGCACCGTCTCGATGCCCTGCTCGTGGAACCAGCTGCGCAGGCTGGGCGGCAGCGCCTCGGCCGCCACCAGCGCGCGCTTGAGCTTGCCGAGATCGGCGCCGGTTTCCTGCGCCTTCTCGATGATGATGCGCAGGAACGACGGCGTACCGACATAGGCATCCGGCCGCAGGCTGCGGATCAGCTCGATCTGCTGCTCGGTCTGGCCGATACCGGCCGGGATCACCGCGCAGCCGAGCCGGCGCGCGGCATGGTGGACCATCCAGGCGCCGGGCGTGAGGTGATAGCCGAAGCAGTTCTGGATCAGGTGCCCCGGACGGATGCCGGCGGCGTACAGCGCGCGGGCGCTGCGCCAGGGATCGTCGTCGGTGCCTTCCGGATCGAGGATCGGGCCGGGCGACATGTAGACGGCGCCCAGCTCGCCGATCGGCCGGGTGACGAGTCCGCCGAAGGGCGGATCCTCGGCCTGCAGGTCCTTGAGATCCGACTTGCGCAGCACCGGCAGTTCGGCAAGCGCCTTGCGGCTGCAGATGGCCTGCGGATCGACGCCGGCGAGCCTGCGTGCCCAGCCCGGGGCATTGTCGATCGCGTGGGCGACCAGCCCCGGCAGGCGCGCCATCAGCGCGCCTTCGCGCGCCTCGGCGCTGCGGGTTTCGAGCTGGTCGAAATACTGACCTTCAGCCATCCCTTCCTCCTACAGCCAGCGCTTGCGACGCCGGTACGACTTGACATCCCGGAACGAGCGCCGGCCTTCCTTGGCCACGCCGAGGTAGAACTCGCGCACGTCCTCGTTCTCGGCCAGCGCCTTCGCTTCGCCGTCCATCACGATGCGGCCATTCTCGAGGATGTAGCCGTAGTCGGCGTACTTGAGCGCGACGTTGGTGTTCTGCTCGGCCAGCAGGAAGCTCACCCGCTCCTTCTGGTTGAGGTCCTGCACGATGCCGAAGATCTCGGCGACGATCTGCGGCGCCAGCCCCATGGAGGGCTCGTCGAGCAGGATCATCTTCGGATCGGCCATCAGGGCGCGCCCGACGGCGGTCATCTGCTGCTCGCCGCCCGAGGTGTAGCCGGCCTGCGAACCGCGGCGCTGCTTGAGCCGCGGAAAATAATGGTAGACGCGCTCGAGCGCGGCGGCCAGATCGCCGCGCGAGAGCTTGCGCGTATAGGCCCCCGTGAGCAGGTTCTCCTCGATCGTGAGGTGGCCGAAGCAGTGCCGGCCCTCCATGACCTGGATGACCCCGCGCTTGACGAGATCGGCCGGGGTGAGCTTCGCGATCGACTCGCCCTTGTATTCGATGCTGCCCTTGGTGACATCGCCCCGCTCGCCCTTGAGCAGGTTGGACACCGCGCGCAGCGTGGTGGTCTTGCCCGCGCCGTTGGCGCCCAGCAGCGCGACGATCGTGCCCTCGGGCACCTGCAGGGACACGCCTTTGAGCACGAGGATCACGTGGTTGTAGATGACCTCGATGCCGTTGACTGAAAGTAGCGCGGCAGTCACTGCGGGAATCTCCGTTCATTGCGGTACGACGGCGGCCGCCCGGGACCGCGGCCAGAGGATATCCGGCGCCTGCGAGCGGACCGAACGCACCCGAGCGGCGCCACCATGGCGTGACGAGCGGGTGCGGACGGTCCGTTCACGGCGTCCTTACTCCTGCGACTCTTTCGCGCAGTCGCGCTGGGTCATGTTCCGCTCCTTGGCGTACGCCTCGGCGACCTTGCGGATCATCGGCGTGAGAAGCTGCATGTCCGCCTCGTAGATCTTCGGGTTCACGTCCCAGGTCTTGCCATTCCAGGTCATGACCTGCGAGCGGTTGACGCCCATGTGATCGACGCAGCTCGTCGAGACCGGATACATGTAGCCCTCGAAGCCGAGCTGCTTGATCGCGGCTTCGTCGATGTGCAGGTTCTCGAGGCCCCAGCGGACCTGTTCCCCGGTCATCGGCTTGTTGCCGTAGCGGCTCATGGCCTTCTTGATCGCCTCGACGGTGAGCATCGCGCCGATCACGCCACGGGTGTGATAGACCTGACCGACTTCCTCGCGCGGACCGGTGGCGTCGCCCTTGTCGTGGACGGTGGCGAGCAGCTCTTCATGGATCTTGCCCTTGCCGCCCGGGGCGAGCAGGGTCAGCGCGCTGTAGCCCTTGGCGCCATCGCCGGCCGGCACCACGTCGGGCTCACCGCCCGAGTACCAGATGCCGAAGAGCTTCTCGCGCGGGAAGCCGGTGGCGACGGCCTCCTTGATCGCGGTCGAGTTCATCACGCCCCAGCCGAAGAGGATGACCGCGTCCGGACGATCACGCCGTACCTGCAGCCAGGCCGCCTTCTGCTCGACGCCCGGATGGGTGACCGGAGTCAGCTTCAGGTCGAAGCCGTGCATCTTGGAGCGTTCCTCGAGAACCGGGATCGCTTCCTTGCCGTACGGGGAATCGTGGTAGATCAGGGTGATCTTCTTGCCCTTGAGCTGGTCGAGCCCGCCATGCTTCTCGGCGATGTGCTGGACCAGGATGTCGGTGCCGACCCAGTAGTTGTTGCCCAGGATGAAGTTCCACTTGAACGTGGTGCCGTCGGCCGATTCGGCGCGGCCGTAGCCGAGCGTGATCAGCGGAATCTTGTCGGTATCGGCCTTGTCGGTGAGGGCGAAGGTGACACCGGTCGACCAGGGGTGGAACACCGGCGCACCGGTCGGGCTGTTGTTCTTCATGCGCTCGTAGCATTCCACGCCGCGGTCGGTCGCGTATGCCATCTCGCATTCTTCGTAGTCGATGTTGATGCCGTTGATGCCGCCGTTGGCGTTGATGTACTTGATGTAGTCGGCGAAACCGTTGGCCATCGGCGTGCCGTTGGGCGCGTACGGACCGGTCCGGTAGACCAGGTTCGGCAGGTACTGGTCGGCCGCGTAGGCCTCGGACGGCACCGCCGTCGCAAATGTTGCCGCGGCCGCCACGGCCACCGTGGCCAGGGCGTTTCTCGTCGTCTTCCTCATTGCAACCTCCATGGTTTCAGCAGACTTCCAGATACTGCGGGGACTTGCGCCCCGTTCAGTGGGGGAACGGCCAGAGCCGCATCTTTTCCTTCCCGATCGACCAGAGCCGGGCGAGGCCGTGTGGCTCGAGCACCAGGAACAATACGATCAGCGCGCCGAAGATCATGAACTCGAGGTGGGTTGCCGTGGCCACCGAGATCGGGATGCCGAGCGCCTGCGGCACCTGGTTGAGCAGGATCGGCAG
>JBAYRO010000158.1:0-5067 GCA_041676645.1 Burkholderiaceae bacterium
GCTGGCCGCCGCTGCCGGCGAGGAGATCAGCAGCATCAGCACGCCGAGGTCCATGCCGCGGTAGCCGAGCAGGGCGGCTGCGATGGTGATCACCGCCGGCACGACGATCAGGCGGCCGACGGTGGCGGCTACCGTGTTGCGCAATTCGCCTTTCAGGGCGGCGAAGTCCAGCGATGCGCCGGTGCACAGCAGCGCCAGTGGCAGGGTCAGGTTGGCGAAGTACTGGGCCGACTGCGCGGCCACCTGTGGCAGTTCGATGCCCAGTGGCGTGATCGGCAGGCCGAGCACGATGCCGATGATGAGCGGATTCGTCACCACGCCGCGCAGCATCGGCATCACGCCCTGGCCACCGTGCAGCGATCGGCGCAGGGTGATCACGCCGAGGATGTTGAACAGGATCGTCAGGATCGCGATGTGCACCGAGGCGGCGACGATGCCGGCTTCGCCATAGGTGTTGGCGCAGTAGGCCAGCCCGACGATCCCGAGGTTGGAGCGGAACGCCCCTTGGACCACTACGCCGCGGTCGCGCGCCGGCTTGATCCAGCGGGTCGCCGCCCACTCCAGGGCGAGGTAGACGAGGATGACGGCGATGATCGCGAACAGCACCAGCGATCCGCTGGCCGCCTGCCGGATGTCGGTTCGCGCCACGCTCAGGAACAGCAGCATCGGCAGGGCGACGTTGAACACCAGTCGCGAGCCGTCGCGGATGAAGACGTCGCCGATCAGGCCGATGCGCCGGAACCAGATGCCCAGCACCAGCACGACGAAGATCGGTCCGGTGACCGACAGCGAGAAAGCCAGGCTATCCAGGAATGCCGACATCAGGGGTGGGCGGATAGGACGACGCGCAAGAGGCGCCGGGCAGTGCGGCGAGGCGACCGCAGCGAGAGACCGACGGGGGCATCGCCGCAAGCCAGCCGCGCGCACGGACGACGGGACGTGCAGAGACCGACGGGCATCGCAGCGCCCCGGCCGCGCGTTCAAGCGATAAGGAACGAGCGTGCGCGGCCGGGGTGCTGCGATGCTCGGCGCCCCGGAGTGCCCGGCGCTGCGGTGACCGGCGCCCCGGTGCACAGAGCGCCCGCCCCCGCCACCACGGCCTCGCAGCGGCCGCCAAATGTACACTATCGCCACAAGCAAGGAGACATCCGGATGGACATGGACGCCCCCGTGAAGCCGCCGTTTCGCCACATCGAATGGATGGAACGCGACATCGAATGCATCGACCGGCCCGACGGCAGCAAGGTCCTGCGCTCGCGGGTTCCGCTCGAACCCTACGCGCCGCACATCCCCTGGCATCTGCGGCGCTGGGCAAACGAAACCCCCGGCCTCGTCTGGCTGGCGCAGCGGCGCGGCCCGCAGCGCGAATGGCGCCGGGTCACCTACGCCGAGGCGATGCGCACGGTGGATTCGCTGACCCAGGCGCTGCTCGACATGGGCCTGGGCCCGGACAAGCCGCTCGCGATCCTCTCGGGCAATTCGCTCGAGCATGCGCTGATCACCCAGGCGGCGATGCAGGCTCGCGTGCCGGCCGCGCCGATCTCGCCGGCCTACTCGCTGATGAGCCAGGACCACGCCAAGCTCAAGTACATCTTCGATCTCATCGGCCCGGGCGCGGTGATGGTCCAGGACGGCAGGCTCTTCGGCAAGGCGCTCGCCGCGCTCGATCTCGCCGGCATCCACGTCGTCCATGTCGAGAATCCGCCGCCGGGCATCGACAGCGTGGCCTTCGAGCGGATCGCGGCCGTCCCGCCGACCGATGCGGTCGCCGAGAGTGTCGCGGCGATCACGCCCGATACCGTCGGCAAGCTGCTCTTCACGTCGGGTTCCACCGGCATGCCCAAGGGCGTGCTCAACACCCAGAAGATGATGTGCGCGAACGTGCAGATGATGCTGCAGGCGCGCCGGCGCAACGAATCCGATCCGCGCGCGGTGGTGCTCGACTGGCTGCCCTGGAACCACACCATGGGCGGCAACGCGATGTTCAACACCATGCTCGCCGAGGGCGGCATGCTCTACATCGACGACGGCCGGCCGCTGCCGTCGGCCTTCGGCGAGACGCTCAGGAACCTGCGCGAGGTCTCGCCCACCTATTACTCCAATGTGCCGGCCGGCTACGCGATGCTCGCCACCGCACTGGAATCCGATTCCGAGCTGGCCCGCAACTTCTTCAAGGACCTCGGCCTGCTCTCCTACGGCGGGGCGACGCTGTCGGACGATCTCTACGAACGCATGCAGGCGCTGGCCATCCGCTACAAGGGCGAGCGCATCGTGTTCTTCACCGGCTGGGGTTCGACCGAGACGGCGCCCACCGCCACTGCCACCTACTGGGCGAGTGAGCGGGTGGGCCTGATCGGGCTGCCGTACGCTGGCGTGGAGCTGAAGCTGGTGCCGGCGGGCGCCAAGTACGAGCTGCGCATCCGCGGGCCCCTGGTCACGCCCGGCTACTATCGCCAGCCCGATCTCACCGCCGCCGCCTTCGATGAGGAAGGCTTCTACAAGATCGGCGATGCCGGCGTCTTCGTCGACCCGGACGATCCGGTCAAGGGCCTGCTCTTCGCCGGCCGGGTGGTCGAGGATTTCAAGCTGAGCTCGGGCACTTTCGTGCACGTCGGCAACCTGCGGGTGGCCTCGCTGGGCGCGACCTCGCCGGCGATCCACGATGCCATCGTCACCGGCCAGGACCGGGAATGGGTCGGGCTGCTCGCCTGGCCGAACCTCGATGCCTGCCGCGGCCTGGCTGGCCTGCCGGCCGATGCGGGCGTCGACGAAGTGATCGCCCACCCAGCCGTCATTGCCCGTGTGCGCGACGGCCTCGCGGCCCACAACGCCGGCCAGGGTGGCTCGAGCATGAAGGTGAGGCGCGCGCTGCTGATGGCCGAGCCGCCCTCGATCGACGGCAACGAGCTCACCGACAAGGGCTACATCAACCAGCGTGCCACGCTCGAGCGCCGCGCCGCCCTGGTCGAGCGGCTCTATCGCAATCCGCCGGCGCCCGACGTGATCGAGATTCCGGGATGATCGGGATCGGGAATCTGATCGAGATCACAAGGGCGATCGGGGCTGCCAGCCCGATCGAGGCCACCAGCGTGATCGGGGCGACAATAGCGGCATGACCGCCATCGAACTTTCGGTATGACCCGCATCCTGATCGTCGGCGCCGGCCATGCCTCGGCGCAACTCTGCGCCAGCCTGCGCGAACAGGGCCACGAGGGCCCGATCACCCTGGTCGGGGCGGAGCCCCACCTGCCCTACCACCGGCCGCCCCTGTCCAAGACCTTCGTCAAGGATCCGGACGCCGAGCTGACTCCGATCCGCGCCGCGGCCTGGTATGCCGGCCGGGGCGTCACCACTCGCCTCGGCGAGCGGGTCGTTGCCATCGACCGTGAAGCGCGCGAGATCGAGCTCGCCGGCGGCGAGCGGCTCGGCTACGACGTGCTGGTGCTCGCCACCGGGGCCCGGGCCCGCCGCCTTCCCGGGCTCGACGGGATGGACAATGTGCTGCTGCTGCGCAATGCGGGCGACGCCAGCGCCTTGCGCGACGCGATCGTCGACGTCGAGCGCATCACCGTGGTGGGCGGCGGTTTCATCGGTCTGGAGTTCGCCGCCACCGCCCGGGCGCTGGGCCGTACGGTACGCGTCATCGAGATGGCGTCGCGCCTGCTCGCCCGCGCGGTCTCCCCGACCCTGTCCGACTACGTCCTCGCGCTGCATCGCGGCGCCGGCCTGGACATCGCGCTCGAGGCCCGCATCGACGAGATCCACAGCGAGGACGGCGTGGTCACCGGACTGGTGATCGACGGCCGCGCCGAGCCGGTCGAGTTGCTGGTGGTCGGCATCGGCGCCGAGCCCAACATCGAGCTTGCGCAGCAGGCGGGGCTTGCCTGTGACAACGGCATCGTGGTCGACGAGCGGATGCGCACCGAGGATCCGGCCATCCTCGCGGTCGGCGACTGCACCTCCTTTCCCCGGGGCAGCGCCCGGATGCGGCTGGAGTCCGTGCAGAACGCCAACGACCAGGCGCGTACCGCGGCGGCGACCGCCATGGGGCGCGACGAGCCCTACGGCGCCTCGCCCTGGTTCTGGTCCGAACAGGGCGCGATGCGCCTGCAGATCGCCGGGCTGGTGCCGCCCGACAGCGCCGGGGTGCTGCGCCCGGGCAAGTCGCCGGACCACTTCTCGGTGCTGCACTTCGATGCCGACGGCCGGCTGGTGGCGGTCGAGTCGGTCAATTCCCCGGGCGAGCACATGATGGCGCGCAAGCTGGTGTCGGCCGGCGCCCGGCCGGACCCGGCGCGGATCGCCGACCCGGCGGCGCCGCTGAAGGAATTCCTCGAGGGCTGATCGCACCGGGGCTGTTTACCGCTCGATACATCCTCGCGGCACCCCGGTTCCGCGCCCGTACTATGATGGGCGATCAGTCGAGAACCACGGATCGTCCATGCAGTCTTCCCTTCGCCCGCTTCGCACTACCGGCCGCGCCCTGGGCCTGGTCGCCGCCGCCGCGCTGCTCGTCGGTTGCGCCGCCGGCGCCGGTATCAGCGTGCCCGTCGTCCCGGGGGTTTCCGTCGGGGTCGGCGTGAGTTCGGGTGGCCGCGCGCATGTGGGCGTGGGCACCGGCGTGGGGCCGGTCGGCGTGGGCGTGGGGGTCGACCAGGATGGCCGCGTCGGGGCCGGCGCCGGCGTGGGCGCCAGCACGGGAGTGGGTGGCGGGGCCCGGGTGGGCGCGGGTGTCGGAGTCGGCACCGTGATCCACGATCCCACCTGGCCTTCCGACGATTGAGCGCACTGCCCGCCCGATGCGGGCGCCCGGCTGTCAGACCGGCACGAGATTGCGCTGGTCGCGGGCAAGCCGCACCAGGGTCGAGACATCGTCGTCGGCGATGACGCAGCCGCGGCCCGAGTCCTTGGCGAAATAGGCGCGACGATCCGCCGAGGTGAGCAGTTCATCCAGGCTGCTGCCATCGAAGGGATCGGCCGCCACCCCGATCGATACCGACAGCCGGATCCGGTGCTCGCCGTCGATCACGGTTTCGGCGCGCACCCGCGCGCAGATCGATTCGGCCA
>JBAYRO010000159.1:0-4997 GCA_041676645.1 Burkholderiaceae bacterium
CAGCCGTTTGCCGATCAATTGCGAACAAAAGCCTCGGCCATCGCAGAGCACTCGACGCCTCCACGCGGCGAAGCATCACCGCGACTGCGAGACCCTCCGCACCGTTTCCCCGATCACCGTGAACTGCAATGCCCGCAGGCATCGCATTTCTCCCTCGAGATGTCGCCCGACCGCAGGCAAGCGGCGGAGCCAATCTCCGTTCTCCTCCTCCGCTTGCTCATAAAGTCGCCTGGCCTGCTCGGGCATGCGCTCGAGTTGCCTGTCGAGTTGCCGCCTTGCCGTTGCCGTGTTCAGGCCCAGTTCGAGGCCGGCCTCGAGCAGGAGAGGGCGAGTCAGGTCGGCGTAGGTGCGCTTGCCCAGAATGGGCCAGGAGAAACGCGTGGCTTCTGGCCATTCCGGGCGGTCGAATGCTCTCGTCTCGTAGACAGCGGTGCCGACCAGGTCATAGAACGGCGCGAGTTCGATCCCCAGGGGGGTGACGAGAAAGCTGAGGTTCTTCAGGTGAGCGTCCGTATTGCCCACCAGCACGTTGAAGACGAGCCAGGCATAGAGTCGGTTCCTCGCCACTGCCGGGGCCCGGCAACGCCCGGCGAGTTCGGCCAATCGGGCAACGCTGCCCTGGCTGTACTTGAACGTTCGTGAAATGTTCAGCAGCTGGCAGGCGTCGATCGCATGGCGACGCTCCCATTCGCCGGTCGGGCCGGGTCGGCGGTCGAAGCGTTCGACAAGGAAAACCGGAGAAGGCACATATCGCCTCGCCACCGCAGGCACGGGCAGTCCGAGCCTGGCGGCAAGCGACATGGTGAACCACTCGTTGGCAACCGAATGCGCATAGAGCGGGTCCGGATGATCGGGCTTGAGAATATGGGTCGATGCCGTGCGGCCCTCGGGCTCGAAGAACCGGCCATCTCTGTCGACAATCGCCAGCTTGTGCTGGGCACCGGCCAGGGACATCCGCTTGGGCGCGTGCTGGCCAAGCGGCACCGCAGGCAATTGCGCGATCCGGGCCTCCAGTTCCGCATCGGACAGTTCACAAAGCCCGCTCCCGGCCTGGGGTTCATCCGGCGGCAACAAGGTGAGCGATCCCGCCGACTCCGCGCCGTAGTGCGCCAGCAAGGCGAACGCGTCGGCCTCATCGGGCAACCCGGCCGACTGTGCCAGCAGCTTGCGCTGACCCTCTTCCGGCAGGAGGTTGTCGAAGTACCACTGGACGGGACGACGGGACCCTCCGTCCTCGACGGGATCGGATTGCAGCGGCAGGGCCGGGCTCAATGCAAAGGACGCCGGGCCCTGCACCCAGGCCGAATCGTACTGGAACGACCAGAGATCCCTGTCTGCATGAAGAGTGCCGACCCGGTGCTCGTCGATGGTGGCGACGAGGGTGCGCTGCTTCATGGCTATTGCGGCTCTTCGGGTGCTCGGGACGCAAGCGCGCCCTCACGACGCGCCTGGCGCATGGCCAGCTTGACTTGCTCGCCGAGGAACGCCTCGCCGGAAATGTCGGGAGACTCGAGCACCACCGTGATGCCCAGCCCTTCGAGGACCTGAAAAAGCTTGTCCCACCGGACAGTCGCGGCGCCGTTCTCGACACGCACCATGAAGCTCTCCCCGACGCCGGTGCCGCCGGCGGCATCGTCCTGGCGCAAGCCCTGCGCCTTGCGAACGACGCGCACCGCCACGCCGGCGTCGGATGCCTTCTTGAGAACGATTCGCATGACAGAAGCCAATAATCTTTGTGATTCAGCAGATTACTATTGAATCGCTCACTGCGATATCGAAATCTTTCGAAACACAAAGATTATTGAAACGTCGGGGCTACCGAACTCGAATCCGTGCGATGGCACAGATTGCTCGCTTGACAGAGAACGCGGTTACTCACAGAGAAATGGGGTCAAGAAAAATGGGGTCAGACACGATTAATTGAAAATTAATCGTGTCTGACCCCATTTCTCTTTCTCCGTTCTCTCAGCGCCGCCCGGCACGCTCCACCAGCAGCTCCACCAGCGCCCCCGCCGCCACCGACAGGCTGCGCCCCGTCCGGGTCACGATACCCATGGTCCGGTCGACCCGCGGCCGCACGATCGGCACCTCCGCCAGGTTGGCGAAGCTCAGCAGCTGCGTGGTCAAGGACGGCAGGGCGGCGATCCCGAGTCCTTCACGAACCAGGGCACCGACAGTGGCGAGATGCTCCGGGTCATACTCGTTGCGCAGGCTGATGCCGGCCTTGGCGCAGGCCGCATCGATGTGCTGGCGTACGCTCGAGCTATGCGCCATGCCCACCATGGGATAGCGCACCACTTGCGTCCATGACACCTGGCGCCGTCCGGCCAGCTCATGATCGGGCGGGCACACCAGGACGAAGCGATCGACGATCAGCGGCCGGAACGCGAGCTCCCGGCCCGGGCGCGGCGCGACGGTCAGGCCGAAGTCCGCTCCCCCGCTGGCGACCAGCTCCTGGATCTCGTCGTGCAGGGTGTCACGCAGGATCACATCGATGCCCGGGTGGTTCGCCTTGAGCTCGGCCAATGCCGGCGGCAGCGTCACCGCGGCGAGCGACGGCAGCGCGGCGACGACGATTCGCCCACGCCGCCGTGCCAGATAGTCGCGAAAATCCCCCGTGATCACCTCGAATTCATCGAGCAGCCGGCCCGACAGGCGCAGCAGTTCCCGCCCTTCGGGAGTGAGGAAGATTCGCCGGGTGCTGCGATCGAACAGCCGCACCTCGAGCGTCTGCTCGAGCTTGCGGATCGCGTCGCTGGTCGCCGGTTGTGACAGGTGCAGACTCGCGGCCGCTTCGCTGAAGCTGCCGGCCTGGGCGACACGGCGGAAGATCTGCAGCTGGCGGATTCCGATACGCATAAGCGAAATCTATGAATTGATCGGACAAATCAGTTTGCCAGACATCGACCCCTGGGGCAGCCTTGCAGTGAACAGCGCATCCCGCCTCCTTGGCGAGGCGGGGCGAGGGAGAGGAGACGATCGGTGTCGGCACACGGTGCGGTCAGGGTGGGCTGTGGCGCGGGCTTTTCGGGCGACCGGCTCGATGCGCCCCTGCCGGTCGTGCGCAGTCTCATCGCGCAAGGCGGGCCCGCCGCCATCATGTTCGAGACCCTCGGCGAGCGGACCCTGGCGCTGGCCCAGCTCGCGCGCCTCGAGAATCCCGACGCCGGCTACGAGCCCTTGCTCGAGCGCATGCTCGAGCCGATCCTCGCCCTGTGCCTCGAGCACGACATCCGCATCATCGGCAATTTCGGGGCCGCCAATCCGCACGGTGCAGCCCGTGCGATCCGGGCGCTCGGACGCCGGCTCGGCTGCCCCCCGTTTCGTATCGCGGTGGTCACCGGCGACGACCTGATCGCCAGCGGTGCGATCGACGGGCTCGAAGACCTGGAGGGCACCCCGCGTCCGCTGGGCGAGGTCATCTGCGCCAACGCCTACGTCGGCGCGGCCCCGCTGGTCGAGGCGCTCGCCGCCGGCGCCGATGTCATCGTCACCGGCCGCGTCGCCGACCCGTCGCTGGCGCTGGCGCCCTTTGCCCACTTCCATGGCTGGTCGCTCGATGATCCGCGGCTGGCCGCCTGCGGCACGCTCGCCGGGCACCTGCTCGAGTGCGGCGCCCAGGTCACCGGCGGCTACTACGCCGATCCCGGCTTCAAGGACGTTCCCCATCCGGAGCGCATCGGCTTCCCGATCGTGGCGATGCAGGCCGATGGCGGCTTCACCATCGGTCGCGCCGACGACGCCGGCGGCCTGGTGACGCGACACACCGTCACCGAGCAACTCCTCTACGAGATCCACGATCCGTCGACCTACCTCACGCCCGACGTCACGCTCGACATCAGCGAGGTGGAGCTCACCGAGACCGGGCCGGACCAGGTCCGGGTCGACGGCGCCCGCGGTCGGCCCCGGCCCGAGCGACTGAAGGTCACCGTCAGCCACGATGCCGGCTGGTTCGGCGAAGCCGAGATCTCGTATGCGGGACCGAATGCGCTGGCACGGGCCCGGCTCGCACTCGATGTGGTCCGCCGCCGCATGCCCGAGGGTGTGCGGATGCGTGGCGACGTGATCGGCGTCGCGAGCGTGTTCAACGACGACGCTGGCCGGTGGCTCGACAGTCATGGCGGCGACCCGCTGGCGTCGCGCGATGTTCGGCTGCGCATCGCCGTCAGCGCGCCGGAACGGGCGCTGGCGGCGCGCGCCCCCGAGGAAGTGCTCGCCCTGTACTGCTCCGGCCCAGCGGGCGGCGGCGGCATCCGCAGCAGCCTGCGCCGGCGCATCTCGACCTCCTCGGGCTACATCCGCCGCGAACTGGTGCGCCCGGTGGTGGAGATCCTTGAATGAGCCGGCGAGTCCGCCCGACGGAGGCCAGTGCATGAGCGACTTCATCGAGCTGCCGCTGCATCGCATCGCGCATGGGCGCGCCGGCGACAAGGGCGACCGGCTCAATGTCAGCGTGATCGCCTACGACGAGGTGCACTACCCGCTGATCCGCGAGCAGGTCACCGTCGAACGAGTGGCGAAGCTGTTCGGGCACCGCCAACCGGGCCATGTCGAGCGCTACGAGCTGCCACGCCTGTGGGCGCTGAACTTCGTCATCGACGATGTCCTCGAAGGCGGGGTCAACGACGCGCTCAACCTCGACGGTCACGGCAAGACCCATTCGTTCCTCGTCCTCTCGCTGCTGCTGCGGGTTCCCCGTGACAGCCTGCCGGCGGACCGCAACCGGATCGACGCCGCCCCCACCAGTCAACAACTTCCCAGCAACCCGAACGAAGGAGCCGGATCATGAACCGCAAACTCGTTGCCACGCTCGCTGCCTGCGCCAGCCTGGCCCTCGTCGCCCCGGCGGCGGCCAAGGACAGGCTCCTGATTGGATCGACGTCCGCCTCGTCCAGCCAGTACGGCTACTTCGTGGCCCTGTCGCAGCTCATCAACAGCAAGGTCCCCAACGTCGAGAGCTCGGTCGTCGAGACCGGCGCCACCGTCGACAACCTGCG
>JBAYRO010000160.1:0-4929 GCA_041676645.1 Burkholderiaceae bacterium
GAGAGCCTGGCCGCCTCGGTGCCGTTCCCCAAGCGCCTTGGCAAGCCGGAGGAATTCGGCAGCCTGGCGCTCGAGATCGCGCGCAATACCTACTTCAACGGCCAGTGCGTGCGCCTGGACGGATCGATCCGGATGGCGCCGCGCTGAATGAAGGAACCCGCCCCTCCTTCCCTGTCCCCGGAGATGCAGGCCCTCGCAAGGCAGCTCGCCGATGCATGGCGCGATGCGCGCCAGATCGAGGCCTTGCCGGCCCAATATGTGCCCCCTTCGGCGAGCGTCGCCTACGACGTCAACCGCGAGGTCGCCCGCCTGCTCGGCTGGGAGCCGCTCGGCTGGAAGATCGCCGGCACGACCGCGGCCGTCCGCAATCGGCTGGGAATCGACACACCGATCTACGGGCGGACGTTCCGGCGGTTCGTCGCGAGCTCGCCGGCGACGCTCGAACTGTCGGAGCTGCTCGATCCCCTCGTCGAATGCGAGTGTTTCGTCACCCTGGAATCCGCCCTCCCATGGCGTCCCGAGGCCTGGACGCTGGAGGAGGTCAGGGCGGCGATCGGCTCGGTGCATGCCGGCATCGAGGTTGCGCAGTGCCGGTTCCCGAGTGCGAACCTGCCCGCTTTCCCTGCGATCCTGGCCGACGGCGCCGCATCCGGCCTCTATGTCTACGGCGACGAGCTCATCGGCTGGCGTGACGGCCTGGCCGGGATTGAGGTCGAGGTCGAACTCGACGGACAACTGCGCCGTACCGGCTCCGGCGTAGAGGTGATGGGCGATCCACTCGCGCCCCTGCTGTGGCTGGCCGAAACCCTGCGTGCCCGCGGGCTCGGCATCGCAGCCGGCGAGATGATCAGCACCGGCTCCATGACCGGCATGCTGCCGGTGCCGAAGCCCTGTCGGGTCGAAGCCCGTTTCGGGGCGTCGGCGGCGGTGCGGATCGATTTCCGGCAGTAGCATTCAGGGTGGCCAGAATGAAGTCTCGGAGATACCCATGAAAACCTACCAGCATTTCATCGGCGGCCAGTACGTCGACCCCCTGGGCGGGGAATGGATCGATACCGTCAATCCCTACAGCGGCGAGGCCTGGGCGCGCATCCCGAACGGTTGCGAGCGGGACGTCGACCAGGCGGTGCAGGCGGCCAGGCGGGCGATGACCGAGGGCCCGTTCGCGACGATGACGGCGACCCAGCGCGGCAAGCTGATGCTGAAGCTGGCCGATCTCGTCGCCGCCAACGCGCAGCAGCTGGCGGAGGTCGAGGTACGCGACAACGGCAAGCTCTACTCCGAGATGAAGGGCCAGCTCGACTACCACCCCGAGTGGTGGCGCTACTACGGTGGGCTGGCCGACAAGATCGAAGGCGCCGTGATGCCGATCGACAAGCCGGATCACTTCGGCTTCACCACGCATGAGCCGATCGGGGTCGTCGGAGCGCTCACCGCATGGAACTCCCCCCTGCTCTTCGTCGCCTGGAAGTGCGCGCCGGCGATCGCCGCTGGTTGCGCGGTGGTGGTCAAGCCGTCGGAGTTCGCATCGGCGTCGACCCTCGAGTTCGCCGCGCTGACGAAGGAGGCCGGCTTCCCCGATGGCGTGTTCAACGTCGTCACCGGGCTGGGTGCGTCCACCGGCTCGGCGCTGGTCGATCATCCGGACGTCGCCAAGATCACCTTCACGGGGTCCGACGCGACCGGCGCGCGTATCTACGCCCAGGCCGCGAAGACCATGAAGCGCGTGACGCTCGAGCTCGGCGGCAAGTCGCCCAACATCGTCTTCGCCGACTGCGACCTGGACAAGGCCGCGGCCGGGGCGATCTCGGGCATCTTCGCCGCGACCGGGCAAACCTGCATCGCGGGTTCGCGCCTGCTGGTGCAGAACTCGATCAGGGAGGAGTTCATCGAGCGGGTAGCGAAACTCGGCGCGACGGCGCGCCGGGGCGATCCGATGAAGCCCGACACCAACATCGGCCCGGTGACCACGCCGCCGCAGTACCGCAAGATCCTCGACTACATCGACATCGCCCGCCAGGAAGGGGCGCGCTGCATCCTGGGGGGCAAGCCCGCCACCGACCAGCCGGGTGGCCAGTTCGTCGAGCCGACGATCTTCGTGGACGTCACGCCCGACATGCGGATCGCGCGCGAGGAGGTCTTCGGCCCGGTGTTGTCGGTCATCGGCTTCGAGGACGAGGCCGAGGCGATCCGGATCGCCAACGACACCATCTACGGCCTGGCGGCAGGCGTCTGGACCGAGAACATCGGCCGCGCGATGCGGGTGTCGAAGGCGATCAAGGCGGGCACTGTCTGGGTCAACACCTATCGCTCGATCAGCTACCTGATGCCCTTCGGCGGCATGAAGCACTCCGGCATTGGCCGCGAGAGCGGGATCGAGTCGATCCGGGGCTATCTCGAGACCAAGAGCACCCTGATCTCCTATGCCGAGGGCGCGCCCGCGAATCCGTTCGTGATGCGTTGAGGCGGTAGCGGGAGGCATGGACATGCCATTTCGGGCGTTCCATGGCCAGGGCCCGGTGTCGCCGGGCGCGCCGTCACGGTCGGGCCGGGAAGGCGTGGCCCGGCCGACCGACGAGGAACGGCGCAAGCGCCGCGAGGCGGAGATTCGCTCCTTCGATCAGCGGATCGGCGAGGAACTCGAGTCCATGCGCCGCTCCGGCGAGCTGAGCAGTTTCCCAGGCTACGGCCAGCCCCTGCCCGAGATCGAAGGCTGGGCCGAGACGCCGGTCGAATTCCGGCTGGCGTTCCGCATCCTCAGGAACGCGAATGTGGTGCCGCCCGAGGTGGAGCTTTTCCATCGCCGCGCCGCGTTGCGCAAGCAGCTTGCCGAGTGCCGGACGGCGAATGAACGGAATGAATTGTCGGCCCGTCTCACCGAACTCGAGCAGGCGATCGCGCTGCGCCTGGAGGCCTTGCGGGTCACCGGATCGCTGTAGCGCCGCGCGGGCCGATTGCCGGTCCGCGTCCAGCTTGATCGGGAAAGCTACACTCTGCAGACCGGTTGATCGATGGGGCCCATATGAAGGAAATCGGTGCGTTCGACGCCAGGACGAAGCTGGGGGTGCTGCTGGATCTGGTCGAGCGCGGTGAGGAGGTGCTCATCACGCGGCGCGGCAAGCCCGTGGCGAAGCTCGTACCGAGCACCACGTGGCCTGACGTTCAGGCGGCGTCCGACGCTGCGCAGCGCATCCGCGCCCGCGCGCGGAGCCGGCATGGCGACAGCTTCGACTGGAACGAGTGGAAAGGGCTTCGTGACGAGGGTCGACCTTGAGCCTGGTTCTCGACAGCTCGGTCACGCTGGCGTGACTGCTGGACGACGAGGGATCCTCCGCCCTGAATGCCAAAGCCCCCTGCGCAGGGGGCTCGTATATCGTTGATTGGCAACGAAGTTCTGGTCGGGGTGAGAGGATTCGAACCTCCGGCCTCTACGTCCCGAACGCCCCTGCAACGCCCACAGACCTGCTCCGATAGCGGGAACCGCCATGATAAATCAATAACTTGCGTTCGGCTTCGCTCAGTTTCGCGCAGCTGCACGCACCGTCGAGATGCCCAAGTTTGCCATTCGATTGCCATTCGACCCTCGCATCGTGGGCCGTAGAGGACGCGAGTTTATCCGGCTTCTGGCGGCTAGCCGATACGGATAAAACTGGCCCCCTAGACGTCGGACCCCAACTTTGCGAGTCCGACATGAGTACTGCTCACCCCTTCAGACCTCTCTCCAGGGCCGACGTGGCCGACGTGTTCGGTGTGACCGTCCGCACCATTGAGAATTGGGTCAACGACGGCACGGTCCCGGCGCCAGTCAAGCTGGGCAATCGGGTGTACTGGCACCCCGGGAACTTCTTTGCGTGGCTCGACCATCGCCTCGCGGACGAAGTTGTCACCGCTCGCGAACCTCAGCAGGCCGCCGCTGTCCCGACGCCAGGGCGAGCGAAGCCCAAGTCGGTCTCCCGGTCGGTGGCGACCAAGGCTGAGCAGGAGAAGCTTCACAACCGCACGCAAGCTCGGCTCGACTCTCTCGACGCCTAAGCGGGTCGTCGTGCGGTCGCTGCCAAGCACCTTCGCTCGAAGCCCTCCGAGGCTCCATCGTCTCGTACACGTGGCTCGGAGCCCGTCGCCGCACATGAGACGCAAGGATGAGACGGTCGAAGGAGATGCTTTCGACCGTCAGGTAGGGCGGCACGTTGGCTCAAGGTCGCTAGGGCGACACGCCACCTTGCGGGCTGGACGCCCGCATCCGCCCAAACCCCACGCGCCCCTGTCCGCTGACCTCGCCTGTCGGCGAGCTCAACGGTCGGGCACCCCGCGAGCGGAGCGCCGACGAAGGGGCGTGTGGCCCCTCATCGGCTCGAGCTGGACGCCCGTCCCCTCGCAGGGTGCCCGACCGCTTCGCGGCCCGGGGCGGGGCTACGCCCCCACTGCGCCACCGGCCCGTGGGCGGGCCTGATTTCGCTGGGGCGAAATCTGTCTTGCGGCGCCCCCGCTTCAAGTCGGCCGTGTGAGCACGGCGCTCCTTGAAGGGCTGCGGCTGAACGCCTTGCCCCGCGACCTGCGGCGCGGCTCCCCAGCGCGCCTTGGTGCCGCGCGCATCGCGCCCGTCCGCCGTGACCGGTGAGGCCCCGGCCGAGACGAAAGGCGCAATGGTGGAAATGCACGCTCGCAAAGGTATCCTTTCGAGCTATTCCGACAAGAACGACATAGGGGGACGCCGTGGCTACCCGACGCAAGGCATCGACGGCCAAGTCAACGCATGGCCAGACTGCGGACTACCAGCACACCCAACAGGCGACCCAGCGGCCCGATGTGAACCGCCCCGGGTTTCGAGGAGGCTCCACCGTTTGAGAGAATGGAGCCATGAAGAAGTCCCCGAAGTATTCCCCCGAGTTACGAGAGCGCCTGGTGCGGATGGTCGCCGAGCAGCGCCCC
>JBAYRO010000161.1:0-4865 GCA_041676645.1 Burkholderiaceae bacterium
GCGCTGGAGGAAACCGGCAGGAATTCGGTCAGGCCCTGGATGAGGCCGAGGAAGGCGGCCTCCAGCCAGACGGTGAGGTTGCTCATGCGAAAGAGGAGTGTGGCGGGAGGGCGCCGGCAAGCGATGGGCTCGATGAAATGCCAGTTCTCCCGTTGCTGTCAAGCGGCGCTCGATCGATGGGGGGTCGGACTTGTCGCCGGGAGATCCCGCCGCGATGCTGGGTATGATCGGTCACTGTTGCAGTCAGGGAGATGAACATGGACGAGAGCTTGCCGACTCTTTTCATCGGCCACGGCAATCCGATGAACACGCTCGAGAGCAACGGATTTACCGAAGCCTGGCGGGCCATGGGCCGCGAGCTGCCCCGGCCACGCGCCATGCTCGTGATATCGGCGCACTGGTATTTCGGGGCCACCGCCGTGACGGCCATGCCGCAGCCCCGCACGATCCATGATTTCTACGGATTCCCCCAGGAACTTTTCGACTTCCAGTATCCGGCCAGGGGTTCGCCGGAGCTCGCCGAAGAGGTCGCGGAGCTCGTCAAGCCGAGATGGGTGGGCCTGGACCGGGACCAGTGGGGGCTGGACCACGGTACCTGGAGCGTCCTGGCGCATCTCCATCCGCAGGCCGACATCCCGGTCGTGCAGCTCTCGATCAATGCGCTGCAGCCCCTCGAGTACCACCTGGATCTCGGCGCCAGGCTCGCCCCGCTTCGCGAACGGGGCATCCTGATCATCGGTAGCGGCAACGTCGTCCACAACCTGAAGCGGGTGCGGTGGCGCGAGCCCGATGCCGTCTTCGACTGGGCGCAGCGCTTCGACGACGCTGCCACCGACCTGCTGGCGAATCAGCCGGGCGACATCCTGAAGCTGACGGAGCATCCGGACTACGCGCTTGCCGTGCCGACGCCCGACCATTTCATCCCGCTGCTGTACACCGCGGCGCTGGCGGCGGCCGATGGCGGCGGCGCGCCGGCGGTGCTGCGTGGCCATGCGATGGGCTCGATCTCGATGAGCTGCTATGGCGTGGGAATGAAGCCCGGCCAGGGCCGCCATGCGAGCGGCGCGGCCGAACTGCCGCCGGGCGTGCCCCCGGAGCAGACCAACATGTAGCTCGATTCGGGTCGATGGCGACCTAATGAAACCCGGGCGGACCTCCCCGGATCGAACCTTCCATGATCGGTCATCCAGATGACAGCGTGATGATGCCCGGGCACGGACACTGCACGCCGACCCCGATGATCTCCACCGTCGCCATCGCCGCAGCGAATGCGTTATGGTCGGGTCTGTCGATATCATCTGGAAAGGAGCGCCCATGACTGCAATCAGGCGACTGGCCGCGCTCGGAGCCGCGGCCCTGCTCTTGTCGGCATGCAGCAGCGGGGGCGCGAGCGATGCCGTCGCGCAGTCGCCGGCCCCGGGCGTGCCCGCGCCGGCGCCCGCTCCGTCTCCTGCGCCCGAGCCGTCTCCCACGCCCGCGCCCGCGCCCGCCCCGTCTCCCGCGCCCGCGGGCGAGACGAAGTTCGAAGTGTCCCGGGTGGCGCAGTTCGATGAGCCCTGGGCGATGAGCTTCCTGCCCGATGGACGCCTGCTGGTCACCGAAAAGGCCGGTGCCTTGCGGCTCCATGATCCGGTCCGCAACAGTACCGGAACGATCGATGGTGTTCCCGCGGTGGTCCACGCCGGCCAGGGCGGCTTCGGCGACGTCGTGCTGCATCCCGATTTCTCGAGCAACTCCCTTGTCTACATCAGCTACGCGGAAGCCGGCACGGGCGGCACCGGTGCCGCGGTTGCGCGCGCCCGCCTGGTCCTCGATGGCGATGGTGATGGGAGCCTCGAGGATCTCGAGGTCATCTGGCAACAGGTGCCGAAGACGAGCGGCAGCGGGCACTTCGGCCATCGCATCGCCTTCGATCGCGACGGCATGCTCTGGATCAGCTCCAGCGAGCGCCAGAAGTTCACTCCTGCCCAGGAAATGGATTCGAACCTGGGCAAGATCATCCGGCTCGAGGACGACGGCAGCGTGCCGGCCGACAATCCCTTCGTGGGCCAGGGCGGGGTGGCGGCACAGGTCTGGTCCCTCGGCCACCGCAACATCCTCGGGATGGCGTTCGATGGCGCCGGACAGCTCTGGGCACACGAGATGGGACCGGCTGGCGGCGACGAGCTCAATCGCATCGTCCGGGGCGCCAATTACGGCTACCCCCTCGTTTCCAATGGCAACCACTACAACGGCACGCCGATTCCCGACCACGACACGCGCCCGGAATTCAATGCGCCCCTCATCACCTGGACCCCGGTGATCTCACCGGCCGGCTTCATCATCTACGACGGCGCGCAGTTCCCCGCCTGGCGGGGCAGCGGCTTCATCGGGGGGCTGTCGGCACGGTCGCTGGTGCGCGTCGAGTTCGACGGCGATACCGCGCGCGAAGCCCAGCGCATCGACATGGGACAGCGCATCCGCGAGGTCGAGCAGGGTCCGGACGGGGCGATCTGGCTGCTCGAGGACGGCGCCGGCGCGGGCCTTCTCAAGCTCACGGCGCCGTCCGCGGGATAGGGGGCCGACCCCGACGCCGGCATGGCATAGTGTCGGCATGGATGCCGATGACCTGCCGCTACTGTCGCTGACCACGGCGCTGGGGGCGGGACTACTCATCGGCCTGGTCTACGAGCGTCGCAAGCAGGACGATCCCACGCTTGCCGCGGGGCTGCGCACGCATACCCTGGCCGCACTGCTCGGGGCGATTGCGCTATGGATCGGCACGCCTGCCTTCATCGTCGTCCTGTTGCTGGTGGGCAGCTTCGCCGCGCTTACCTACCTGCATACGGGTGTCGATGACACCGGGCTGACCGCCGAGATCGCGTTGCTGGGCAGTTGCCTGCTCGGTGGGCTCGCGATCCGTGAACCCGCTGCCGCCGGCGCGCTTGCGGTGCTGGTCGCGATCCTGATCCAGGCCAAGGCGAGACTGCATTACTTCAGCCGTGAGCTGGTCAGCGATCGCGAGGTCAACGACGGGCTCGTCCTGCTTGCATTTGCGCTGATCGGCCTGCCGTTGTTGCCGGACGAGCCTGTCGGTCCCTACGGCGCCCTCAACCTGGCGACGGTCTGGAAGCTGGTCGTTCTCGTGATGGGGATCGGTGCCCTGGGCCATGTCGCCCTGCGGGTGGTCGGTGCTCGCTGGGGACTGTTGCTGTCGGGATTCTTCGCCGGCTATGTCTCGTCGACCGCTGCGACCGCGGGCTTCGGGCAGCGTGCGAAGACCGAGCCGGAGCAGCTGAATTCCGCGATCGGCGCAACCATGCTCGCCAATCTCGCCTCGCTCAGCCTCTTCGTGCCGATCCTGCTCGCAGTCGCTCCGACCTTGCTGCCGGAGGTTGCGCTGGTGCTGCTCGCCTCCGGCGTCGTGCTCGTCATTGGCGCTCTCCTTGGCATGCATCGCAGCGGGCGTGACAGGCTGCCGCCGCACGGCTCCGAATCGCGCATGTTCCGGATCGGCCAGGCGATCGGGTTTGCGGTACTGATCGCCGGCGTGCTCGTCGTCTCGCATGTCGCGGGACATTGGCTCGGTCCGAACGCGGCGCTTGCCACCGCCTTCCTGACCGCGCTCGCGGAACTGCAGGCGGCGACGGCGACGGTGGCCACGCTGTTTCGCGACGGGACCATCGACGAAGCCCTGGCGCGCTGGGCGGTGGTCGGCCTGATCGCCGCGAGCGCGGCGGCCAAGACGGGAGTGGCCTTCGCCAGCGGCGGACATCGTTTCGGCCTGCGCGTCGGGCTCGGGCTCACGGCGATGAGCGCGGCCGCCGCGACGGCCGCGCTGTTCGGGGACTGGCTACGGGATTGATGCCGGCCCGCCCCGCCGATCGTGTCGGCTACTGCTCGCGGTCCTGTTTTTCGTTGAGCGCCTGCGCCATCCGCAGGTGTTCCTGCAGCCTGGGCAGGATCTGGCCCGCCAGCGCCTTGACCTCGGGATCCTGAGCTTCCCGGCTGGCTTCCTCGAACGACTCGACGCTGTTCTCGTGGGCAGCCACCGCGATGCGGTTCACGTACATGGTGTCGAAGGCGCCGCCGGACAACGCCTTCAGCGCCGTGATCTCGGCTCGCTGCATGACCGATGGACCCTCCGGCGGCGTCAGGCGCTTGGCCATCGCCAGGCCCGAGACTTCGCCGACTATCGCTTCATGCTCGTCGATCATCTTCTGTGCGAAGTCCTGCACCTCCGGGTTCTCCGACTTCTCCAGGGCCAGCCGGCTGCCTTCGATCTCCGCGTAGCTTGCCTGCACCGCGTTCTCGAGAAAACTGCGGTCCTGGCGCTCGAGCGTGGATTCCTGTTGAGCAGGGGCTGCCATCGGCGCGGTCGGCGCGACGCCCGGCTGCGTGGGCTGCGTGCCGGTGGGAGGCTGCGTGCGGGTGGGGGGCTGGGCATCCGAGCTCGGCTGGGCGTACGCGCCCGAAGTCGCAAGCGCAAGACCGAACGCGAGGGCTGCGGTGGGAAGGGGTTTCATAAGGCCTCCTTGGACCAGTGGACAGGGGTGCCATCAAGGCGACCCCATGCACCAGCAAGGCTTGCGCCTGCGGGTCCATGCCATGGCCGTGTGGCGGTGCTGTGCCAGAATCCCATGTCGCACCCGGATCATTCCCGGCCACGTCCCCGCATGGAGCCATTGCATGATGCGCGCATACCGATCCTTCATTCTCGCGGCCGTCTGCGCTGTAGCCCTGGGCTGCGCGAGCTGGTCACAGACCACCGACCCCGACTACAAGCCGCGGGTCGGGCAGGGCGGCAAGGATGTGGTCTGGGTTCCGACCAACCAGCTTCTGGTCGACGCGATGCTCGACATGGCGGAGATCACTCCGCAGGACTA
>JBAYRO010000162.1:0-4850 GCA_041676645.1 Burkholderiaceae bacterium
CGGCGCAACGATGCCGACCGAAGCGATCGGCGCGCACGGCCGCGACCAGTCGCTGGTCCTGAGCCTGCCGCCGCTGGCGACCATCTTCCTGGAGTGGCAGGCTTGAACGATTCCACCCACCCCGCGACCGACGCCCAGCCGGTCGCGGCCACGACCACGACCACCGCCACGGCGACGGCCACGGCCACCGCCACGGCCACGACTCCCGCCACAGCCACGGCCCCCAGCCTGCTGCCCGGCCATCCCTGGCCCCTGGGCGCGAGCCTCACCGACAAGGGCGTGAACTTCGCGCTCTTCTCGGCGCATGCCACGCAAGTCTGGCTGTGCCTGTTCGATGAGGTCGGCCGCGAGACCGCCCGCCTGCCGCTGCCGCGACGCACCGAGGGTGTCTGGCACGGCCTGCTGCCCGGTGCGGGCGCCGGCCTGTCATACGGCTACCGGGTCGAAGGCCCCCACGCACCCGCCAGCGGCCACCGCTTCAATCCGGCCAAGCTCCTCATCGACCCCTACGCCCGGCGCTTCGCGGGGCGCTTCGCCTGGAGCGACGATCACCTGGACAACGCCGCCGACAATGCGCGCGACACCCTGCGCGCCGTGGTCGACGCGAGCGAGTTCGACTGGCGCGACGACGCGCCGCCGCTCACCCCGCTCGAGGACACGGTCCTCTACGAAGTCCATGTCAAGGGCGCAACCGCGACCCATCCCGGCGTGCCCGAGCGCGACCGCGGCCGATATCGCGGCCTGGCCGCCCCGGCCTTCGTCGATCACCTGAAGCGCATCGGCGTGACCGCGGTGAGCCTGCTGCCGGTGCACCAGGCGATCGACGAGCGGCCCCTGGTCGAGCGCGGGCTGGTCAACTACTGGGGCTACAACACCATCGGCTTCTTCGCGCCCGATGCGCGCTTCGCCGAATCCGACCCGGTGGCGGAGTTCCGCGAGATGGTGCGCGGCCTGCATGCGGCGGGCATCGAGGTGATCCTCGACGTCGTCTACAACCACACCGCCGAGGGCGACCACCGCGGACCCATCCTGTCGTTTCGCGGCATCGACAACGCCACCTACTACCGCCTGCTGCCCAACGAGCCGGCGCGCTACGAGAACCTCACCGGCACCGGCAACGCGCTCGATGCCAGCCATCCGCGCGTCCTGCAGCTGGTGCTCGATTCGCTGCGCTACTGGGTCGAGCGGATGCATGTCGACGGCTTTCGCTTCGACCTCGCCCCGGTGCTCGGGCGCAAGGCGGCGCATCGCGGCTCGGACTTCGTCGCGCGCGCCGCACTCTTCCAGGCGATCGCCCAGGACCCGGTGCTCGCGCGCGTGAAGCTCATCGCCGAACCCTGGGACATCGGGCCGGGCGGCTACCAGCTCGGCGCCTTTCCGGCCGGCTGGAGCGAATGGAACGACCGCTACCGCGACCAGGTCCGCGCCTTCTGGGTGCGCAAGGCGGCATACCGCGGCGAGATCGCCTCGCGCATCGCCGGCTCGCGCGATGTCTTCGGCCACCATCGCCGCTCGCCCACCGCGAGCATCAACTACATCGCGGCGCACGACGGCTTCACCCTGCACGACGTGGTCAGCTACAACCAGCGCCACAACGAAGCCAACGGCGAGGACAATCGCGACGGCACCGGCGACAACCACAGCTGGAACTGCGGCGTCGAAGGCCCCACCACCCTGCTCGCGATCAATGCCCTTCGCGGGCGCCTCAAGCGCGCCCTGCTCGCCACGCTGTTCCTGTCGCAGGGCGTGCCGATGCTGCTGGGTGGCGACGAGATCGGTCGCAGCCAGCAGGGCAACAACAACGCCTACAACCAGGACAACCCGATCTCCTGGTTCGACTGGGCACAGGCCGACCAGGCCCTGGCCGACTACGTCGCCAGGCTGGCGGCACTGCGTCGGCGCTATCCGCAGCTGCGCAGCCGCACCTGGCTCGAAGGCCATGCCGATGCCGGCGGCCGGCGCGACATCACCTGGCTCAATCGCCGCGGCGAGGAGATGAACGAGCGCCAGTGGGGCGAGTGGGGCCGCTACGCCTTCGGCTTCATGCTCGGCGCCACCGGCGGCGGCGGTGCAGCGCCCGAGCGCGGTGCGCCCCGCGAATCCGCCGCAGCGGGGCTCGCCGCACCCGAACTGCTGGTACTGATCAACGGCGAGGCCAGCGACTGGACCATGGCGATCCCGGCCGGCCCGTGGCGCCCGGTGCTCGATACCGGCCAGCGCGACGGCGAGCCCGAGGACGCAACTCCCGTCGCCGGCGAATGGCTGCTCAAGGCGCGCAGCCTCGCCCTCTTCGAGCGAGCCTGAACCGTGTGCGGGACACGGTCGATGGGAGCGAAGCGGCCAAGGGACACGGACCCGGCAGCGCGGCGGAGCCCGCCGCAATGACGCTCGGGATGCCGGCCCGCGCCAGCGGCGTGCTGCTGCACCCGAGCTCCCTGCCCGGTCCCCTGGGCGCGGGCGACTTCGGCGATGCCGCCTATCGCTTCATCGACTGGCTCGCCGAAGCCGGCATGAGCCTGTGGCAGATCCTGCCGCTGGCGCCGGCCGGCGAAGGCGACTCGCCCTACATGAGCCCCTCGGCCTTCGCAATCGACCCGGTCTTCATCGATCTGCAGGCGCTGCGCGACCAGCGCCTGCTCGCGCCCGATGCGCTCGATCACGAACGCCTGCCGGCCGCCTTCGGCCGGGCACAGCAGCGGGCAGCGTTCGGCCCCAACCGTGAGTTCCGCATGGCGCGGCTGCGCGAGGCGGCGGCACGCCATCGCGAGCTGGGCGAGCCCGGCGGCTATGAATCCTTCTGCCTCGCCGAAGGCCACTGGCTCGAGGACTACGCCCGCTTCATGGCGATCGGCCAGGCCGGGCCGGGTCGCCCCTGGCAGGACTGGCCGAGGGAACTGCGCGATCGCCACGCCGCGGCGCTCGCCACCATCGACACCGGCTGCGAAGAAGAAATCCGCTTCTGGAAGTTCTGCCAGTGGATCGCCTGGCGGCAATGGTCGGCGCTGCTCGCGCACGCCCGGCGCCGCGGCATCCGGGTGATCGGCGACGCGCCGATCTTCGTCGCCGACCACAGCGCCGACGTCTGGGCGCATCGCGAACTCTTCGCGCTCGAGGCCGACGGCAGCAGCGCGCGGGTGGCCGGCGTGCCGCCGGACTACTTCAGCCCCACCGGCCAGCGCTGGGGCAACCCGGTCTACGACTGGGACGCCAACCGGGCGCAGGGCTATCGCTGGTGGATCGCGCGGCTGCGCCGCCAGGCGGCGCTTGCCGACCTCGTGCGGATCGATCACTTCCGCGGCTTCGCCGCCGGCTGGGAAATCCCCGCCGACGCACCGGACGCCACCACCGGCCAGTGGCGCCCCGGTCCCGGATCGGCCTTCTTCGAGGCCGTGCAGGAGGCCCTGCACGGCCTGCCGTTCCTGGCCGAGGACCTCGGCACCATCACCCCGGACGTGATAGCCCTGCGCGAGCGCTTCGGACTGCCCGGCATGCGGGTGCTGCAGTTCGCCTTCGCCGAAGACCCGGCGCAGCCCTACCTGCCGCACAATCTCACGCCCGACTCGGTCGTCTACACCGGCACCCACGACAACGACACCAGCCGCGGCTGGTTCGAGCAGGCCGCGCCGCACGAACGGCGCATGGTGCAGACCTATCTCAAGACCGACGGCCGCGAGATCCACTGGGACCTGATCCACGCCGCCTCGCAGTCGGTGGCGCGCGATGCGATCTGGCCCCTGCAGGACGTGTTCGGCGCCGGCAGCGACGAGCGCATGAACCGCCCCGGCACCGCCGAAGGCAACTGGGGCTGGCGCTTCGAATTCAGCCGCATCGAGCCCTGGCACACCCGCCGGCTGCGGGAAATCTCGGCCGTGCATGGTCGCAACGGGGCGACGCTGCCGGAGGGGTGAACATCCACGAACCGAGGCTCACTCCGGCTTTCTACGTCGGTTCGACCCAGCGTCCGGAGACCATACGGGAATCGCACGCCGCATGAACTCGTCGATCGAAAGAGCAATGCTCGCGTCCGCAGCCTTGGCGGCTTGTCCGGTAGCGAGCAGGAGCGCCGGAAGATCGATCTCCAGATTACCGCTGTCCGCAGTCGGGGAGGCGCTGGCCTTCGGGTGCCTCGAGCATCACGACCTGGTAGCCGAGATCCTCGGCGATTTCGCTGATCCTGTTCAGCAGGACCGTTTTCCCGACTCCACGAAGCCCGAGCAGCATCTGGCTTTTTTCGGGGCGCCCTCGCCTGACGCGGTGAAGCGCAATGTTTGCATCGGTAATGATCTTTTCCCTCCCCGCCAACTCTGGGGGAGGCGCTCCGGCGCCCGGGGTGAAAGGATTGCACAGGGGATCCATGTCGTCCCAATTTGAAAGATCTAAGCTGATCTTACCAATCTATATTTAACTTCGCTTGACCCTTGCCGTCAATCGCGGCCAGTGGCAGGTCCGTTTCGCGACTCCGAATCGTCCGCTTTGAAAGAACTAACGCTGTCTTACCAATCTAGGACCAATTTCCCGTTACCAAGCCAGCGATCCGACGAAACTCGCGCTCGTTGTTGCTGACGAGCACGCAGTCCTGTGCGAGGGCGTGACAGGCGATCCACAAGTCATTGGCACCGATCGAGGCGCCGGTACGTTTGAGACGCGTCGGCATCGAAGCCGGCCAGGAATTGCTACAATCTACACATTCTTCTATACGTGTACATAGTTATGGCCCTCAACATCCGCAACCCCGAAGCCGAGCGCCTGGCCGCGGAAGTGGCCAGGCTGACCGGCGAAACCAAGACCCTGGCAGTCACCACAGCCCTGCGCGAACGCCTCGTGCGAGTGCGCCGGGCGCGCGGCCGACC
>JBAYRO010000163.1:0-4845 GCA_041676645.1 Burkholderiaceae bacterium
GGATCGACGAAGCCGGAGATCTGCACGAGTGTCATGGCGGGAAAATGCTTGCCGAGGGTTTCGCTCCATGCGCTTGCAACAGCCGCGCCGTTCTTCCGGAAATCCTCCATGTCGGCGACATAGGCGCGCAGCATGACCAGGTGCTCGGGCTGCGCGCCGGCGGCTCGCAGGACGGTGACCAGGTTCGACATCGCCAGTGCCCACTGGGTTCCGAAGTCGGCGGCCGGGTCGACCGACGCCTGGCCGGGAACCTTGCCGACCTGGCCCGCGATGCGGATCTGTGTCGTTCCCCTGGCAAGCACGCCATGCGAGTAGCCGCGTGGTCGGGACCATCCCTCGGGTGTGACCGGCTGGTACTGAATGTCGCTCATGTGATCTGTCTCCGTTGCCTTGTCGTGATGGTGCGCGGCCTTCCGACGCTCCGGTGCGCATACGGGCCGCGGCGCTCAGGATACCAAAGCTTCCCCCGGGCGATATTCAGCGCGGCAGCTTCACCCGGATCGGCGCGGCATCGGTTCCCGTGTGAGCGCAGGCACCGAGACGGCCGACGATTTCCTTCAGCTCGTCGAGGTGCTTCTCGTAGAGGCCGCGAGGCGTCGTGTCGTGCTTTCTGCACAGGAAGGCCGCGGCGGCGACGGCAATTCCGTGTTGCGCGCCGTTACCCATGAGCTTGGTCGATGAGCCGGCGACATGGGTGACGCTGATGTGCTTGCCCGCCATCATCAGGTTCTCGATGTTGACCGAGTACAGGCAGCGGAACGGGATCCCGTAGGGCGCCTTGTCTCGCTGGTCCCAGATCCAGTCCTTGAGGCGGAAGTCGTACTTCCCCTCGCCGGGACGCCAGGCGCAGTGGATGCAGAATGCGCCGTCGTTGACGACCAGGACGTCATCGAATCCCGTGTGGTTGCGGACGTCGTTCTCGGTGAGAACGTAGTCGCCAAGGTAGCGACGGAACTCGCCCTGGGCGGCCACATGGGCCATCCATTCGAATTCGAGGTTGGCGTATGCCTCGGGTTCGAGACGCTTGACGTTCGAGAACGTACCGTAAAGCGCCCGCATGAGGTAGTCGCGCACTTGCTCTCCCGAGGTATAGGGGTCGAGCCATTGGCCGTACTCCCAGAAATGCGTCGCAGGAAAGACGTCGGCCCGGCTGCCGAATCGGAACTCGGGCGTGGCGGGATTCGCGCCGGCCTTCGGGCCGGGGCCGTTCTCGATGCCGGGCTCCGTCAGTTGCCCGCTCAGGTTGGCGTAGTCCTTCGATATCTCGGTTGCCCATGGGACTTCCGGGAACGAGACCGGATGGTCCGCCATGCGGGTGCGAAAGAAAAGCGTGTTGCCGTGATGCATGTCGTCGGCGACTTCGGGCGCAAGGGATTCATCGAATTCCGAGCGCGCTTCCCGGCCGAACAGGGTTCGTGCGCCGGCGAGGACGCCGAGCATCGCCGTACCGGTGGTATCGATGAACATGGCGCCGGTGAAGCGCCGTTCGTGTCCGCTGCGCGCCTCGATGGCGTCGACCGAGATGATCCGGGAGTCGTTCGCAACGGCGCGGACGATCCGATGCTCCAGGAACACCGAAGCGGTGGGTTCCGCACGAAGCAGCGAGAGGGCGGCGAGGTCGCCGTCCGCGGTCCGTGCCGACAGCTCTTCGAGGAGCGCGCCCTGCGAGCCTCGCGGGCTCAGGCCGATCTCCTTGCTCGCGTTTCCGCCCAGGACGGGGCGATCATGGATCAAGGCCACTCGCAGGCCGAGGCGGGCTGCGGCCAGGGCCGCCGCGCATCCCGAAACACCGCCGCCGACGACCACCAGCTCGTAGTCGCCGGCGTCCGTCGGCTGTTCCGGCAGCCCGCGCAGGGCTCGACGCCACGCACGGCTGGCATCGTCGACCCCCTCCGGCGGCACGGTTCCGTCGAGGCCGAGGTAGATTGCATCGCAGCGGCCGTCGAATCCTGTGAGATCATGCAGTATCAGGACCGTGTCGCCCTGCGCAAGCGACACCTTGCCGGCGGACTGCCACGACCAGTCCTGGCCATTGGCGCCGAACTCCGTGTCGAGCTGGATTCCGTTGATCGACAGGGCGAATCGTCCCGGGTGATGCGACGGCACCCAGTCCTTCGCCCGGACCCACACTTCGTATTCGCCAGCATCGGTGATCGTGATCATCGTGCTGGCATCGGCGACGGGGCGCCCCAGCCCATGCGCAAGCAGGTAGGGCGAGCCCATCTGAATCTCGAACTGGGAATCGAGAACCCAGCCGCCGTAGTTGTCGAAGTCCTCCGCCTCGACCAGAATTCCCGAGGGCTTGCCGGGGTTGGTGCGTGCATTGCTCATGGGACCGATTCCTCCCTTTTGATCGAGGTAGTCTAGGAGTGGGGCTGTCCGGGAGGCTGTCCCGAATCGGACAATCGCGGGCCCGGCGGATGGCGATCCGGCCAGGTGTCTGCAGGGATGTCTTCATGAACAGGCGAACCGATCGAGCAACGACGGGTTTGTCCGGCCGCGGCCCCACGGCCGGCGAGCTGAATGCGATTCCATGGCTGGAGGCCCTGTCCGATGCCGAACGCGCCTGGGTGACGACGAGCTTGCGGATCGTCGTCGCGGACCCGGGCGCGTTCGTCTGCAAGATGGGTGATCGTCCCACCTGCTGGATCGGCGTCATCGAAGGACTGGTGAAGATGAGCGGCTACGCCGAGAGCGGTCGCACGGTGACCTTCGCGGGATTTCCCCCGGGCGGCTGGTTCGGCGAGGGGACCATCCTCAAGCAGGAGTGCTATCAGTACTACATCGAGGTGCTGCAGAAATCGGTGCTCGCCTACCTGCCGGTGGAGATCTTCGGGCGCCTGCTCGAGGAAAGCATTGGCTTTAACCGCTTCCTGATGCACCAGTTCAACCAGCGTCTCGGGCAGTTCATCGCCTACAAGGCCGCGGAACGTACCTCGACCCGGGAGGAACGGCTGGCGGCGGCGCTGGCGACGCTGTTCGATCCGGACCTCTATCCGAACGCGGCCAGCATGCTGAGGATCAGCCAGCAGGAACTCGCCTATCTCGCCGGCACGACTCGGCAGCAGGTGAATGAATCCTTGCAGATCCTGCGCGATGCCGGCGCGGTGCAGGCCGAGTATGGCGGCGTCCGCCTGCTCGACTTCGAGCGCCTGCGTGACTTCCAGAGCATGTCGCGGCTTCCGGAGAAGCCGGGGCGGCCCGGAGCCTGAGCCAGCAGCGCTTCTTTCGATCTTCAGCCGGCAGCGAGATCCGCGTTCATCTCGGTGGTATAGCCGCGCGCATCGACCTCCAGCGTGTAGCGCGCCGAATCCAGGTACCGGCGGGCGACGCGTGCGCGGTGCTCGTCGATCTCGGCCATCATCCCGGCGCGATCGGGCAGGGCGATCCGGCCGGTGATGACACCGGCGATCCAGCGGCCCTGCACTTCCACCAGCGGGATGGTCGCGCCCACCGGCTGCACCAGTCCGGAGAAGAACAGCGTCGGATGGTCGATGTGCACGATGCGTCGGTAGAGCGCCGGCGGGCGGCCGTCGTCGACCCGGAAGAGCGACGGTTCGAGGAAGGGGAAGCGGGTTTCATAGCCGGTGGCATGGATGATCGCGTCGACCGGTTCGCGACTGCCGTCGACGAAGGCGACCGTATCGCCTTCGAGCGTGGCGATGTTCGGCTTCATCCGGATCCAGCCATGGCCGAGGTAGGGCAGGAGCTCCTGGCTCAGCGTGGCATGCTCGCGCCAGATCGGGTGCGCCGGTCGCGGCACGCCGAAGCGGCGCTGGTCGCCGATCGCCAGTTGCGCGATATGGCGGAGCACGCCGCGCGCCATCGGTACCGGCATCTTCAGCCGGGCGGTCATGAATCGCAGCCAGCGATCGATCGGGATGCCCGAGATGTACTTGGGCATGATCCAGGCGCTGCGGCGGGTCGACAGCATAACGGAGCGGGCGCGCCGCGCGATATCGACCGCGATGTCGACGGCGGAGTTGCCGATGCCGACGACCAGCACCCGCTTGTCCTCGAAGGGGTCGGCGACCTTGTAGTGATGGGAGTGGATCACGTCGCCATCGAAGGAGCCCGGGAAGTCGGGCAGCTTGGGATGGGTGAGATGGCCATTGGCGAGGATCACATGGCGATAGCGGCGAGTGATGGTCTCGCCGCCATCGAGCGCTTCGACAGTGATGTCCCAGCCGTCGCCCGCCCGTACTACGGCGGTAACGTCATGACGGAACCGGATCGGTCCGCGCAGCTCGAAGCGCTCGGCATAGCGATCGAAATGCCCGGCGACCTGGGCGTGCGATAGATAGTCGGGCAGGTGCTCCGGCACCGGGAAGTCGGGATAGCCGATGCTCTGGCGGCTGGAGTCGATGTGCAGGCTGCGATAGGCCGATGAGGTGCCGCTGTCGTTGTCGTAGCGCCAGAGCCCGCCGATGTCCGAGCCGCGTTCGTAGCAGTGATAGGCGACGCCGGTCTGGGCGAGTGCCTTGCCCGCGGTCAGGCCGGAGATTCCGGCTCCGACGATGCAGGTGTGGGCGTTATCGGGCATCGGCCTGCCAGGCGCGCAGGATGGTGTCGAAATCGGGATCGGCTTCGAGCGCGGGATCGAAGCCGTAGCCCGAGACGAACTCGCGGGGCCAGCCCCGCATCACCGCCTCGACCGCGGCTTCGGGTTCGATCGACACGCGCTCGGCGGCCTGCGGCCCGCCGACCCGCTCCAGCGCGGCGATGATGTCGGCGACGCTGACCGACAGGCCCGGCTGGTTGACCGAGCGGCAGTCGCCGAAGTGATCGGCGTCGATATCGTGAAGTCGCAGCAGGTTGGCGGCGACCCGCTGCACCGATACCACC
>JBAYRO010000164.1:0-4624 GCA_041676645.1 Burkholderiaceae bacterium
CAGACAAGTGCGCGGGCGGATAAGGACTGCTTATTCGCGCGTATCGACCCGCCTGTCGATATGGCCTGAAGAAACCGCCCGCGCATCGTCGGCGGGCGGCGTGCGCGGGGAATTCATCCCGTATCCTGGGAATTCCCCGGCCGGGCGGATTCAGCGAATCTCGAACTCAGCGAGCGAGCGGCCGCTGCCGAGCTGGGCCACGACCCATGCGGGTTTGCGGCCGCGACCGGTCCAGAGTTCGCCATTGGGGCCGCGGTATTTCGGGGGGACCTTGCCACCGGCGCGCGGAGCTGCGGTGGTGCGCCGGCCGCTGCCGGAAAGGCCGAGATCGGCGGCTGTCAGACCATGTTCGGCGATCTTGGCGCGAATATCGTTGATGACGGCTGCGAGTTCCTTCTTGCGGGCTTCTTCGGCCTTCTGCTTGAGTTCTTCGATTTGCGCAAGGTAATCGCGGTAGCTGGACATAGGGGGCTTGCCTTATTGGTGGGGTGTTATCGGAGGGATCCATCCTGGCGTGCTTCGGGTTAATGTGGAACGCCGTGGCTGGATAAGGCGAGTATATAGATTTCCGATTCGGTTGCCAGTGGTCCTGATGGATAAGGTGCGTCCATGGCATACGCGAAGGATTGATAGGTTGGGTAGTTGATTGTGTGTCTCATTGTTGACAATTCCATGCGTTTGTTTAGTATGAGACACACATTGTGGCTCAGAGAGGCCAGATGCCTGCCAGATTTTCTTCCGAACACTCCGGCGTTGCCCAACTCGCTGGTCGGATTGGCTGTCAGATACGCGATCGTCGCAAGGCGCTTGGTGTTACTGCGACTGCTGCGGCAGAGTCTGCGGGGATGTCACGGGTAACCTGGCATCGCATTGAGCGGGGTGAACTCTCGGTCAGCTTTGGCGCATATGTGGCGGCACTGGATGTCCTCGATTTGTCGGTCGCGCTCGGGGTTTCCGGTGACGCACCCCATGGAAGTCCGGAAGACAAGACGCAAGATCTTCTGCCCTTGCGGATAAAACTCTCCGAGTTTCCGCAGCTCAGGCGTCTCGCGTGGCAAACCCAAGGGGTCGACGAGCTGAGCCCCCAGGAGGCCTGGAGTTTCTATCGGCGCAATTGGCGGCACCTGGATACGTCGAGCCTCGAGCCGCACGAGCAGCATCTGATCGACATGCTCGATAAAGTGTTCAAGGGCCCGGTCGGTGTATAAACGATATCGCCACCGACATATGAGGCGCTCCTCCTGACGCGGCCTGTCCGGACGGATCAATACGGTATTCGCACCTCGATCGATGTGGGGGGTGAATCGATCAAGTGCTCGAACGGCCTCTGTGAATCCCGACAATTGCGCCGGTACGGGGCGCTGGTATGCTGACCGCATGCAGCGCCCACACATCCCTGATCTCGTCGACATCCACTGCCACATCCTGCCCTCGGTCGATGACGGCGCGCAGGATCTGCAGGCGGGGCTCGGGCTGGCCAAGGCGTCCGCGGCCTCCCGGATCACCACCGCCATCCTCACGCCGCATGTGTTTCCGGGGCGCTTCGACAACGATCTGCCGAGCTTGCGGCCCCGCTTCGAGGCGTTTCGCAAGGCCCTGGATTTGGCCGGTATTGCCCTGGCGGTGCATCTGGGTGGTGAAGTCCACCTCACGCCCGAATCCCTGGAGATGGCGGTCGACGGCCGCGCGCCCATGCTGGGCGGATGGCAGGGCTCGAAGGTGATGCTGCTTGAGTTCCCCGACGGCCATATCCCCGTGGGTGCGCTCAATGCGGTGCGCTGGCTGATGCGCGCCGGTATCGTCCCGATGATCGCCCACCCCGAGCGCAACAAGGCGGTGATGCGATCACCCGATGCGATCGAGCCCTTCGTGCGCGAGGGTTGCCTGCTGCAGCTCACCGCGGCTTCCGTCTGCGGCTGGTTCGGCGAGCGCGCGCACGATACGGCGCATGAGCTGCTGCGTCGCGAGCAGGTGTTCGCGGTGGCTACCGACGCGCACAACCTGCGCTACCGGCCGCCGGTGCTGATCGATGCCTGGTGTGCGCTGCGCGATACCTATGGCGCCGACCTGGCGACGCGCCTGTGCGCCGACAATCCGGCGGCGATCATTGCCGGGCGGGCTGCGCTGACGCTGGATTCCCCGGGGCTCGACGAGGCCCGGTCGGTCTAGCTTCGGCTGAACCGGCGGCGCAGCGCGCCGAGCACCGCCACCGCCACCAGCGCCCCGGCGACGTCCGCCGCGATATCCGTCCAGTCGGCGGTGCGCCCCGGCGCGAGCGATTGCAGGCCTTCATCGAGAAAACCGATCACGATCGCCACCAGCGCCGCGGCCAGCCAGCGCCGGCCGCCGAAGCCGATCCAGGCAAGCGTCGCATAGCCGCCGTAGACCACGAAATGCAGCAGCCGGTCCCAGGGCGGGGTCGGGATGAACTTCGATGCGCCCGGCTGGCTGCCCAGCCAGAACATCGCGATCACCAGCCCGAGGCAGAGCAGGCTGGCGCCGATGCGCAGCGGGGTTCCGGGATGGAGGACGGCGATGACGAGCCGTCGCCAGCCGATGTCGGAGCTGGCCATCGGTCGGTGCGCCGATGGATTGTCGGTGTGGATGCTGTCTGGCACGTACTAACCTGATTAAGGGAAATGTCTTAAGCGCTTTAGGCTAGTCAAAGTAAGGGATGACTCCGTCCGGGGCCACTTCCCTAATACAGATTGGGTATCGAATTGCCACGAAGATTAAGAGCACTCCGACTCCGGAGTGTCTCACGAGGGATGGAGGGTGTCCGTCGCCAGGCGATGGGCGAGCTGGGATGGCGGTTATTCGTTGTACTGCAAAGGAAAAGTTGTTCGAGTCGGTGCTCGATGCAACATGCTGGAATGATTTTCTCCAGACTTCCTCTCGCTGCCTGAAGGCGAGCTCCGCCTTCATCATGAGCATGGCGCCCAATCCCGACCATCGGCCGGCCTACAAGTTCGGCCTGGCCCGGGGCACCGTCCGCCGCTATTACGAATATTTCCATCATGTCGACGCCTGGTGGGCGCGCATCGCGCCGCCCGAGCCGGGCCAGGCCCGACTGGTCCGCGGTGAGGAACTCTGCAGCGGCGGTGCGCTGCGCGATTCCGAATTCCATGCCGAGTTCCTCGAGCCCAACGGAATTCGCCACATGCGGGCGCTCGTGGTCACTCCCGAGGCGCCGCGCGCCACGCCCTTCATCGTGAGCTGGCACCGTGGCCCGGAACACGAGGCCTTCGATGAGGAGGCCGAGGAAACCATTCGCGAGCTCGGCCCGGTTTTCCTGCAGGCCGAACGCCTGGGCACCGAACTGCTGCGCGCGCGCATCGACGAGGACGAGGCCGGCGAACTGGCGATATTCGTGCTCGGCGCCACCGGCAGGCTGTTGCAGACCAATGCCGCCGGCCTGGCGCTGATCGAATCCGGCATGTTCACCGACGATGGCGGGCCGCCGCGCCCGGCTTCGGCGGAGGCCGCCGCCTGGCTGCGCGCGCATCTGGACAGCGGCACCATTGCCTCGGGCTTCCGGCCGGTGCTCGATACGAGGCACCCCGCCAGTATCCGGGCCGGGCGCCTTGCCGGGCCGCAGGTCCGGCTCACCGCCAGGCTCGGTCCGGCCGGCGGCGAAGTCGACCACATGCTCGAGATGCGCTCGCTCGGGCGCAACTGCGGCGTGGTCTCGCTTGCCGGCGCGGGCGCCCTGCTCGTCGTGCGGCCGGCGCACGACGGCGGCAGCGCCTGTCTCGCCGCGCGCACCGCGAAGCTCTTCGGCTGGACGCCCGCCGAGTTCGACACCGTGTGGCGCCTGTACCAGAATGCGTCCACCCAGCAGATATCCAGGGCCCGCAATTGCTCGGTCGAGACGGTTCGCACGCATCTCAAGCACGCCAAGCGCAAGGCGGGCGTGCGGCGCCAGGTCGAGCTGGTGACCCTGCTGATGCGCCTGGAGTCGGGGTCGGGCTGAATCCGTGGTCCGCGCGCCCGCTGCGCATCCTGGTGGTGCATGCGCGCTACCAGCGTCGCGGCGGCGAGGACGCGGTTTTCGAGGATGAGGTCGCGATGCTGCGCGCCTTCGGCCAGCGGGTCGAGGTCTTCGAGCGGCACAACGACGAACTCGCCGATCGCCCGGCCTGGCGGCTCGCCCGCGACACGGTGTGGGCGCCGGGCCCGGCACGCGAGCTCGCCGCCGCGATCGCCGCCTTCCGGCCCGACGTGGTCCACGCCCACAACACCTTTCCCACCCTGTCGCCGGCGCTGGCCTGGGTGACCGCCCGCGCTGGCGTGCCCTATGTACAGAGCCTGCACAACTTCCGGCTGCTGTGCCCGCAGGGCATGCTCCAGCGCGCGGGACGCGGCTGCATGGACTGCGTGGGCCGCCTGCCGCTGCCGGCGATCCGCCATGCCTGCTACCGGGATTCGCGCGCCGCGACGGCCGTCGTCGCGGCGATGGCCGTCGGGCATCGCTGGCTCGGCACCTGGTCGCGCAAGGTGGCGCGCTTCATCGCGCTGTCGGAGTTCAGCCGCGGCGTCTTCATCGCGGGCGGCCTGCCGGCCGAGCGGATCGCGGTCAAGCCGAACTTCGTGGCGGATCCGCTGGCGGGCGACAGCGTCGATA
>JBAYRO010000165.1:0-4612 GCA_041676645.1 Burkholderiaceae bacterium
CCCCCGGTCCGCAGGCTCGGCCACATTCTCCCGGGAACGCGCTGGTCCGGGAGTTTCCTCGCGCCCGCCGACCTCCAGCCAGGCGAGGCGATAGTTCTCGGGCGTCGGCGCCAGCCTGCGGGCGGCCATCAGGCGCATGGCGCGTCGGGCCAGCTCCGCCGTGCCGGGCCCGCTCGTCGTATCCGCCCTTTCCGTCGTCACGATCATAGTCGCTACCCGTCAGTCCCCGACCAGCGTGGTCATGCCACGCACGGGCTCGGTCGAGTCGGTGAACCACTTGCGTACCGCGGCTTCCATGAACTCGATCTCGCATGCCGGCCGGGGCCGCGAGATCAGGAATCCCTGGAAGCGATGGCAGCCGATGGCGCGCAGGCGGGCCATGTGCTCCTCGGTTTCGACACCTTCGGCGACCACGTCCATCGAAAGCCCGCGCGCCAGCGCAACGATCGCCCTGACCACCGCGGCTTCCTCGCGGGCGATGCCAAGCTGCAGGACGAAGGAGCGGTCGATCTTGAGTGTGTCGATGGGCAGCCGCGTCAACCGCGACAGGGACGAATAACCCGTGCCGAAATCATCGATCGCGAGCTGCACTCCCATGGCATCGAAACGCGCGAGCTGCTCGAGGCTGCTGTCGACATCGTGCATCAGGCCGCTCTCGGTCAGCTCGATCGCCAGGGCGCGCCCGGACAGACCGGTCTGCGCAAGCGACTCCCGGATCGTCGCCTCGAGGGATGGCCGGCCGACATGCTGCGCCGGAATGTTGACGGCAACCGCCTCGACGCCGTGTCCCCAGGCTCGCCAGGTCGCGAGCTGCGCCAGCGCCTGGCGAATCGCCCATTCGCCGAGGGGGACGATCAGGCCCGATTCCTCGGCGATGGGAATGAACTCCGACGGCGGCACCCATTGTCCGTCGTGCTTCCAGCGCATCAGCGCCTCGACCGACCAGGAGCCCGAACCACGGATGTCGATCACCGGCTGGTACTGCAGGGAGATCTGGCCGCGCTCGAGCGCCCGGTGCAGGGCATTGCTCAGGTCGAGGCGGCGTCGCCCCGAAGCGGCCTCCCGGTGGACGAAGCGCATCACCTGGTTGCGGCCGTTCTCCTTCGCCTCGCCCAGCGCCGCCTCGGCGTGGCTGAGCAGCAGGGCCGCGTCGTTCCCGTCGTCCGGATGTCCCGCGACCCCGATCGAGACGGACAGGAAGCATTCATGGCCCTCGATATCGAAGGGATCGGCAAAGGCGCTGCGCACCTTCGCCACGATCGTCCCGACGTCCCCATCATCATGGCAGCCGCCGTAGGCCAGGGCGAACTTGTCCCCCAGCAGTCGCGCCAGCGACCGAGGCCCGGTGTCGGCGAGCCGGGTCGCGACCCTTGCCAGCAGCTGGTCGGCCACTCGCAGTCCGAAGGATTCATTGACGGCCCGAAAGCGGTCCATGTCGAGCACCAGCACCGCGAAGCGATCGCGCTCCGGCCCTGGGTCCAGGTTCGCCTCCAGCAGGCGCTGGAGATCGCCGAGGAAGGCGGTGCGCTGCGGCAGCCCGGTCAGCTCGTCGAGCGTCGCCGATGCGCCGGCAAGCGGCGCGCGCTCCCTCTCCCTCTGGCTCGCCTGGCGCAGTACCTGGCGAATCCGCTCGGCGAGCAGCGTCCAGTGCGTCGACTTGATGAAGAAGTCGGTCGCGCCGACCTCGTAGGCCCGGGAGATCGACGAGTCGTCGTCAAGGCTGGTCATCATCAGGATCGGCGTGTCCTGCAGGGGGCCTTGCTCACGCAGCCGACGACAAAGATCGAAGCCGCTCACGCCGGGCATCAGGGCGTCGATGAGCAGCATGTCGGGAGCCCGCGCGGCCTCGGGAGCGCCAACAGCCTCCAGCAGCGCCGCCGCGCTGTCGTACTCCTCCACCATGAAGCCTCGTTCGCGCAGTGCGCTGGTGACGAGGTAGCGCCACATCGCGTCGTCGTCGACGACCAGCAGGCGTGCGTGTCTCGTATCGTGTTTTGCGGCAGTGCTCATCGAATGCCCAGGTCCGGGACCGGCCGGGCACCTTGCCCGCCGATCGTCGTATCGACCGCAATAACGGCAGCCGGCCCGGAGTTCTTTAGCCAACATCTGGCAAGATCGGGAGCCATGAATCGAACGACGATGCCAGCGAGCAATGCGGAAGCCGGGTCCGACGGACCCACCCGCGAGGGAAGTTCCCTGCGACCCGTCGTATTCATGGCGCTGGCGCTGATCGGCATCGCAGCGCTGATCGGTCTGTCGATCCTCGACACCGGACCGGTCGAGGAAGGTCCCGCGTCGGCCCAGAACCCTTACCCATGGTGGCTCTGGCTCGGTTGGCTGGCGGCCGGCGTCGTGGTACCCGTGGCGATCGCCTGCTGGTGGCACGCCGAACGCCGCGCGCAACGCAATGCCGCCCGGCTCGCCGAACTCACCCAGCTCAACACTGGCCTGCGCCATATGGTGGAGACACGCGAGGCCCGGCTTGCCGTCCATCGGCAGATCAACGGCTGGGCCTACTGGGAGCAGGATGCCGATGGCATCTACCGCATCGTCGAGACTGGCGCCGACCCTTCGCTTGTCCGGTTCCGCCAGCTCCTGGGCGTCACCCGGGAGACCGGCATCCGGGTCGACGAACCGGCGCGCTGGCATCGCACCGCAAGCCTGATCGAACGCCGGCAGCCCTTCGAGGAGCTGTACAGTCGTCGGGCGCTGGCCGACGGCAGCGAAATCGAGGTCGAGGAATGCGGCGGGCCACGATACGATGCCGACGGCCGCTTCCTGGGCTATGCGGGCCTCATCCGCGAGCGTCGCGACCTGCCCGGCTCGGTGTCGCAGTTCGACCTCGGCGCACTCGCGGCAATCCCCCTGCCGGTCGCGATCCTCGAAACCCGCCTCGGGCAGTGGCGCCTCGCCTGGGCCAATGCCGCCACATCTGGCCTGACCGGCCTCAATGCGCTCGAACTCGGATCGATCGACCCGGCGCGCTGGATCGTTCCGGACAGGACCGTCGAGGGCGCGGCGCGTCCGAGTCTCGCGGAATCCCTCGATGCGGAGCAAGGCTACCGGCTGCCGGCGACCATCCTCAATCGCTTCGGCGAATCGACCGCGGCGCGGCTCGTCATCGAACCACAGGCAGGGCCGGGCGGCCGTCCTCTGCGGCTGGCCCTGATCGACACCATCGGCCCCGAATGCGACCGCCTGCGGAAGCTCGCGGCGGGCAGCGAAGAGGCCCGGCGCGAACAGGCGGCCCGGTCCCTCGAGCTCGAGGTCACCGCCCGCGAACTGGAGTCCTTCAGCCACACGGTCTCGCACGACCTGCGTGCCCCGCTGCGGGCCGTCGACGGGTTCACGCGGATCCTGATCGAGGATTTCGCGCAATCGATGCCCCAGGACGCCCAGGATCACCTCAGGCGCATCCTGGAGGCATCGGGCCGGATGAACGAGATGATCGATGCCCTGCTCGCGATGGCGCGGATCTCGACGCAGCGCGTGGCGCCTGAACCGGTCGACCTGAGTGCGATCGCGCACAGCGTCTTCGACGAGCTGCGACAGCTCGACCCGAAACGCCGGGTCCGCTTCGAGATCATCGGCCGGATGCAGTGCCGTGGCGACCGGATCCTGCTGCGCATCGTCCTGGAGAATCTGCTCGGCAACGCCTGGAAGTATTCATCCCGGCGCGAGGAAGCCCATATCGTCTTCGACAGCGAGCTGGTCGAGGGCACCACCGTCTACCGGGTGTCCGACAACGGCACCGGCTTCGACCTGGAAATGGCCGACGAGCTCTTCCAGATCTTCCGGCGCCTGCACAGTGCGAGCGAGTTCGACGGCACCGGGATCGGCCTGGCGACGGTCCAGCGCATCATCCGCCGCCACGGCGGGCGGACCTGGGCCGAATCCGAGCGTGGCGCCGGGGCGCGCTTCTTCTTCACCCTCTGGGAGCGCCCTGCGGGAATGGAGGTCTCCACATGAAGATCCTGGTCACGGGCGCGAACGGCTTCATCGGCCGGTCGCTGGTCAGGGCATTGCTCGCGGCCGGCCGCCTCGCCCGCGGCGATGGCAGTACCGCGCCCATCGATGAACTGGTCCTCGTCGATCGCAGCCCGGTCACGGCGCCGGCTGCCGCGGGCATCCGGGTGCGAACCCTCGATGGCGACTTGCGCGAGGATGCGCTGCTCGAACGGGCGATGGCCGCCCGGCCCGACAGCATCTTTCATCTCGCGGCCACGCTGACGATCGATGCCGAGAACGATCCCGCCAGCGGCTGGGCGATCAACATGCAGCTGCCCTGGCGACTGCTCGAAGCATGCCGGGTCGCGGGCAATCGCCCCCGATTCGTCTATGCGAGCTCGATCGCGGTGTTCGGCGGCCAACTCCCCGATGTGGTCGGTGATACCCAGTTCCGCACGCCGACGACGTCCTACGGCACCGCCAAGGCGATCACCGAGCTGCTGATCGACGACTACAGCCGCAAGGGCATCGTCGACGGCCGGGCGCTGCGCCTGCCGGTGGTGCTGTTGCGCCCACCCGCGACCACCCGGACCATGTCGGACATCATCGCAGCGATCGCACGCGAACCGCTGCTCGGCAGGCCGACCGTAGCCCCGCTCGGGCC
>JBAYRO010000166.1:0-4554 GCA_041676645.1 Burkholderiaceae bacterium
CAGGACCTTGTTCTTGTCGCGCGCGATCTGGCTCACCGCCAGGGCCACCGCCGAATTCGGCAGGTCGATCACCATGTCGACGCCGTCGGTGTCGAACCACTGGCGAGCGACGGCCGAGCCGATGTCGGGCTTGTTCTGGTGGTCGGCCGACACGATCTCGACCCGGAGCTTGCCGCCGCCCTTCGCGTAGTCCTCGGCGGCCATCTCCGCCGAGATCACCGAGCCCGGGCCCTGGAAGTCGGCGTACACGCTCGACATGTCGCTGAGTACGCCGATGCGCACGGTCTGGGCGGACGCCACGGCATGCACGCCGAGACCCAGGGCGACCGCGAGCGCGGCCGATGCGATTCGCTGCTTCATGGGGTGTCTCCTCCTGGCAGATCGCGGAATGTCGAAAACCGACACCCACTATAGTGCGTTTCTTGGTCGTAATCTGCAATATAGTACATATCCGTATGCCCCGGCCTCTCACGGACCGATGCCTGTCCGGGAGTGGGCAGCCCCTGAGCGGAGACCGCCGGATCGCGTCGGCTCGCCTGCCGGCAGATGCGCCAGGCCGTAGAATGAGCCCATGCACAGGCATGGCGAATACAAGATGCCCGGCGGCAAGCTCGTGGTGGTCGACCTCGAGCTGCTTGCCGGCCGACTCGAGCGGGTCGTGGTGAGCGGGGATTTCTTCCTCGATCCGGACGAGGCGCTCGAAGCCATCGATAAGGCCCTGACCGGCCTGCCCGCCGCCACCGACACCGCCGCGCTGGCGCAGGCGGTGCAGGCCGGGCTGCCCGAGGGCACCACGATGTTCGGGCTCAGCGCCGAGGCGATCGCCGTCGCGGTGCGCCGCGCCGTGGACGGCATGCCCGCGGACGATACCCCGACGACATGAACAAGCGCTGGAACGACCACGACTGGCAGCTGATCCACACCCGGGCGCAGTCGCCGACCATGCACATGGCGCTCGACGAAGTCATCACCGACGAGGTCGGCGCCGGCCGCCGGCCCGCGACCCTGCGCGTGTGGGAATGGGCCTCGCCGGCGGTGATCATCGGGCGCTTCCAGTCGCTGAAGAACGAGGTCGACACCGAGGGTGCGCAGCGCCACGGCATCGACGTCGTGCGGCGGGTCACCGGCGGTGGCGCGATGTTCGTCGAACCCGGCAACACCATCACCTATTCGCTGTCGGCGCCGGAGTCGCTCGTGAAGGGCATGTCCTTCCCCGAGGCCTATGCCTTCATGGACTCCTGGGTACTGGAGGCGCTGCGCACCCTCGGCATAGAAGCCTGGTACCAGCCGCTCAACGACATCGTCTCGGGGGCGGGCAAGATCGGCGGCGCGGCACAGGCCCGACGCAACCGGGCGGTCCTGCACCATGTCACCATGGCCTACGACATCGATGCGGAGAAGATGCTGCAGGTCCTGCGCATCGGCCGCGAGAAGATCTCCGACAAGGGCGTCGGCAGCGCCGCCAAGCGGGTCGATCCGCTGCGCAGCCAGACGGGCCTGGCGCGGGAAGCGATCATCGCCCGGATGATCGAGACCTTTCGCGCCAGCCATGGGCTGAGCGATGACGCCATCCGCCCGGACGAGATGGCACGCGCAGAAACACTGATCCGGGAGAAGTTCGCCACCGAAACCTGGACGGCCATCGTTCCCTGAGATCAGCTCAAAGCCTGGCGCACTGGTCCTCCTTGTTCCCCTGCACCACGTTGCCGCTTCCTTCGGGCGCGGGGATGTTCTCCTTGCACTGCAGATTGCCGTCGACCCTGTTGTCGCTCACCTTCGCGCCGCCACGATTGTCGAAGAGCTGGATGTCGCCGTCGACGATGTTGGCCAGGACATGGATCGCACCACCGTTCTCATCGAGCTGAATGCTGCCGTCCACGGTGTTGTCACGCACGGTGATGTCCCGGCCCTTGTCGAGCTGGACGTTGCCACCCACGCGGGAATCCTCGAGCAATGCGATAGCCGCGCCCTGGCCCTGGACGTTGCCGCCGATCGTCACGCCGCTGGCATAGAACTCCGAACGATTGCCGAGCTCGACGTTGCCGTCGATCCGCACCCCGGCTTCGAGCACGCAACGGGCGCCGTCGCGCACCTTCAGGTTCTCGATCTCGCGGCCACCGAAGCGGAAGTTCTCGCAGACGTTCATCGCGCCGTCTTGCGGCAGTTGCGTCGGCGCGGCGCCCAGCGCCGGAGCCGAGCCGGCGAAGGACATCGGACCGGCCATCACCGGGCCACCTCCGCCACCGCCCTGGTTCGAAACATCTCCTCCGCCGCCGCCTCCTCCGCAGGCCACAAGGCCGAGGGCCAGGCAGAGTGCGCCCAATGAGCGGCGCGCCAGGGCGCCCACATTGGAAAAGGCTGGCGTATGGAATTCCGTCGTCATTTCCTGCTCCGTACAGTGGATGTAATGCGTACGCTCCCCCGTCTGCGACCCTCTTCGGGGCCGTGTGCAGGACACACATCCACGGGAGATCCCGTGGCGGTGCCGCCCTGGCTCGCCGCGATCCGTTCTTGCGGAATCCGCGATCGATCGTGGCGCCGGGAAGACTACCCCGGCGCGATGACGAAATGGTGACGAGACCGGCCTTTGTGGAATTGGTCGGATTTTCTGGATGATCCATCCCGGCCCGGCCGGTTTATCCGATCCATCGCAGGATCTACGCTGCAATCTCTTCTACGGGCAGGAAGGCGAGGACGCCGTGGCCTATCATCGGACGGCGGCCGCGCTGTCGTCGCGCTCGCCCACGGGCCTGACGATCGTGATCAACGGCGGCTACACCACGAAGTGAATCCCGCGGCTACCCGACGCAGAGAGGCGACCCACCATGCGCACCCTGATCCTGATCGCCGTCGGACTCGTGCTTGCCCTGGCCTCGCTGCGCATCGCCCCTGCTGCCTGGCGCAACCGGGCGGCCATCTCGTTCACCCTGGCATGGCTCGGAGTCTGCGCCTGGAACCTCGCGACAGGGCTCTCCCACGGCTACACCCTGGCCCAGGAACTGCCGATCCACGTGTTTCTCTACGGCGTGCCGGTAGCCCTGGCCTGGACGCTCGCCCGGCGACGCAAGACCTGACTCCTCGGGACGCGGGATGGACAAGCTCGACCAGCTGTTCCAGGCGGGGCAGCGGCAAGTCTCCGGGCGTCTCGTCGTCGATGTACCCAGCCGCATTTCCCGCCGCCTGATCGCGCCGGCCCTGCCCGGTCTGCTGCATCGCCATCCCCGGTTGCGGCTCGTGCTGCGCTCGCCGACGGACACTGGGCGGTCGGCTATGCATCGCCGATCACCGGGCGAGAAGTGTCGTGGGAGTATCTCGCCGACGATGGTCGCACCCACCGCGTCGCGGTGCCCAGCCGTGTGGTGGTGAACAACACCGAGAGCTATATCGCCTGCTGCGCGGCGGGCATCGGCCTCGCGCAGGTGCCGCGCTTCGATATCCAGCACCTGCGGGATTCACCCCTCCCGCCTCCGGCCCTCCGAGCCAATCCCCGGTGGCGATGCTCTAATGGTGCCTTGCCATACGGATCGGAAGACGGAGCGGGAATGCGCGCGACACTCGAGAACCGGCGCCTCGTCTGGGCCCACTGGGGCGCCTACGAAGCGATCGCCGACACGCCGACGGCGCCCGCCTCGGCACTACGTGGCCTGCCCGAGGATCCCGATCCCTCGCCGATCGGCCTGGGGATGCTCGAGGCGCTGCGCTCGCCCACCCGGGTGCAGCGCCCAGCGGTGCGCGCCGGCTGGCTGGAAGCCCATCGACGCGGCGAAACTGCCGGACGTGGCGCCGGCCGCGGCCGTGAACCCTTCGTCGAAGTTTCCTGGGACACCGCGCTCGACCTGGTGGCCGCCGAACTCGACCGGGTGCGCAAGCAGCATGGCAACGCCTCGATCTTCGGCGGCTCCTATGGCTGGTCCAGCGCCGGGCGCTTCCACCATGCGCAGAGCCAGGTCCATCGGTTCCTGAACGCGATCGGTGGCTACGTCCGCCATGCCGATACCTACAGCCTCGGCGCCGCCCGGGTGCTCATGCCCCACATCGTCGCGCCGATCGACTGGCTGATGGCCAACCACCATGGCTGGGACGTGTTGGCCGAGCACACGCAACTCTTCGTCTCCTTCGGCGGCGTGCCGGCCAAGAACGCCCAGATCTCGGCCAGCGGCACCGCCAAGCACCGGGCGCGCGCAGGCCTGGCCGACATGGCCGCCCGGGGTTGCCGCTTCGTCAATTTCAGCCCCGTCGCCAGCGACCTCGAGATCCCCGGCCCGGCCGGCGAACAGGCGCTCGAATGGATCCCGATCCGACCGGGCAGCGACACCGCGGTGATGCTGGCGCTGGCCTGCGAGACGATCCTCGCCAATCGCCACGACGAGGAGTTCCTGCATAGCCACTGCGCGGGCTTCGGGCGCTGGCGCGACTACCTGCTGGGACGCTCCGACGGCGTGATGAAGGACGCCCGCTGGGCGGCGGCGATTTCCGGCGTGTCGGCCACACGCCTGTGCACGCTCGCCGCCGAAATGGCCGAGACACGCAGTCTGGTCAACCTGAGCTGGTCGC
>JBAYRO010000167.1:0-4551 GCA_041676645.1 Burkholderiaceae bacterium
GCGACCGAGAAGGCCATCGCGAAGTAGATGTAGCCCTTGGGGATATGCTGGCCGAAACCTTCGGCGATCAGGACCACGCCGACCAGGACGAGAAAGCTGAGCGCCAGCATCTTGACGGTGGGATGGCGGTCGACGAATTCGCCGATCGGCCTGGCGCCGATCATCATGACGATCACCGAGAGGACGATGGCGATCACCATGATCGAGACATGCTCGACCAGCCCGACGGCCGTGATCACCGAATCGAGCGAGAAGACGATGTCGATCAGCGCGATCTGCACCATGATCGCGCCGAATGTCGCTGCCCGCGGCGCATTCGATTCATCGGCGCCGGGCGCCTCGAGCGAATGGTGGATCTCGTGGACCGCCTTCCAGAGCAGAAACAGTCCGCCGCCGAGCAGGATGAGGTCCCGCCCCGAGATCGGCTGATCGAAGATCTCGAAAAAGGGCGTGGTGAGCCGCATGATCCAGGCGATCGACAGGAGCAGCAGCAGGCGCATGACCATGGCCAGCCCCAGCCCGATGATGCGCCCGCGGGCCCGCTGGTGCTCGGGCAGGCGCCCGACCAGGATCGAGATGAAGATGATGTTGTCGATCCCGAGAACGATCTCGAGCGCGGCCAGCGTTGCGAGCGCGACCCAGGCCTGCGGATCGGCGAGCCATTCGAATCCCATGGAATCTTCCTCCCCACGCGCAACCTGCGCGCGGCACGCCTGGGCAGGATTCGTGCCCGCCCAGGCCGGTTTCAGAACAGCAGCGCGAAGACGAACAGCCCGATCATCATGAAGCTGAGCGCGATCTTCACCGCGATGCCGATGATCATGCCGATCCAGGTGGCGATGCCGACCGAACCGGCCCGCGGCACATTGCGCTCCGCAATGAATTCCCCCACCGCGGCGCCCACCAGGGGCAGGAACAGGACGCCGACCAGGCCGGTGAACACGCCGGCGACGGTGCCGATCAGCGCACCGATGATCGCCTGCCGGCTGGCGCCGGCCCGCTGCGCCCCGAGCACCCCCGAGAGGTAGTCGACGATCCAGGAAAGGCCCATGAGGATGCCGGCGATGATGACCACGGTGCCGCTGACCCGGGTGAAATCATCGATCCAGGCGCCCAGGGCGATGCCCGCGAACACGAAGACCGCGCCCGGCAGCACGGGAACGACGGCGCCGAGCACACCGACCACGATCAGCACGACCACGCCGATCCAGAGCAGGACCGCCAGGCTCGTCTCCATCACCAGGCCAGCTGCAGGATCTCGAGCACATCCGCCGGCCCGGCGACCGGCCGCGGATTGGTCCGGATCGGGCCGGTGCCGTCGTAGCGGGCGGCCATCGCCGACAGGTCGGCCTGCTCGATGCCGATCTCGCGCAGCCGGGTCGGCAACCCGAGTCCGGCGAGGAAGGCCCGCAAGGCCGGGCCGGCCGGTTCGCCGGCGGCGCCCAGCAGGGTGGCGATGGCCCGCTGGCGCGCCTCGTTGACCGATACGTTCCATTCCAGCACCGCCGGCAGCATCAGGCAGGAGGTGATGCCATGGGGCACGCCGTAGGCGCCGCCGAGGATGTAGCCGATCCCGTGGCTCGCGCCCATCGGGACATCGGTCGCCCCGGGCAGCATCGACAGCCACATCGCGATCTGGGCGGCATGGCGGGCCTCGAGGTCGGCCGGATCGGCGTGGATTCGCGGCAGCGCATCGACCAGCATGGCGAGCGCCTTGTACGCCATGGCATCGCTGAAGGGCACGGTGCGGGCGGCGCACCAGCGCTCGACGGCATGGTCGATCGAACGCACGCCGGTCGAGAGCAGCAGCTCCATCGGGGTGTCGAGGGTGGCGGCGGGATCGAGAATGACGGCCTCGGGAGCGGCCAGCGGGTGCGCGAAGCCGAGCTTGCGCCCGCTCGAGGTATCGGTCACGCCGGCCCGGTGGCTGAACTCGGCCGCCGACAGGGTGGTCGGCACCGCGATCATGCGCAGGGACTGCGGGTCGCGCGCCCAGTCGTCGGGCTGGCGACCGCCCGCATGCCTGCCGTTGGCGATGGCATCGAGCCCCTCGACGTCGTCGATGTCGTACCAGAGCGCCTGCAGCATCACCTTGCTCGCGTCGATCACCGAGCCGCCGCCGATCGCGAGGATCCGGTCGGCCCCGGCGGCGCGAAGCTGGCGCGCGCCGGCGATCACGGATTCGCGCGGGCTGTGGGCCGGAATGGCGTCGAACTTGCCGACCAGGCGGGCGCCCAGCGCCTCGGTCGCCGCGGCGACGAGCCGGCCGTCGGTGAGCGAACGGGTGGTGGTCAGGAATACCCGCCCGGCGCCACAGGCATCGAGTTCGGCGGCGATCGCCTCGGCCATCGGGACCGCCTGGTAGATCCGCGGCTGGGCCAGTGTGCGATGGACGCCTGCCTGCATGTCGCGCTCCTCGGCGCTCGGTGGGTCGAGCTGGACATGGTACAACCGGCGCACGGGTCCGGCACGCCGGGGCCGGATCTTGCTCCGGTCTGGCGCCTGCCGCTGCCGTCGAGGGCAGGCATTGCGCGGCGACGGATCCGCAGTGAAAAGAAGGACAGCATGAAGCAGCAAGCACCCGCGCCGGCCGCCCAGGGCCGGCTCGCGATCGAATTCGACGATGTCGCCGCCGCGGCCGAACGCCTCGCCGGCCAGGCGCTGCGCACCCCGGTGCTCACCAGTCCGGCGCTCGACGCCCGCTGCGGCGCGCAGGTCTTCTTCAAGTGCGAGAACCTGCAGCACGGCGGCGCCTTCAAGTTCCGCGGCGCCTTCAACACCTTGTCGCAGTTGCCGGCTGGACAGCGCCGGCGCGGCGTGGTCGCCTTCTCCTCGGGCAACCATGCCATCGCGGTGGCGCTCGCCGCGAAGCTGCTCGACGTGCCGGCGACGATCGTGATGCCCGGCGATGCACCCGAGATCAAGACCCGGATCACCGCCGCCCAGGGCGCGCGGATCATCGCCTACGATCGTTTCACGGAGGATCGCGAAGCCATTGCGCAGCGCCTTGCCGACGAGGAGGGCCTCGCCCTGGTGCCGCCCTTCGACGATCCCCGGGTGATGGCCGGCCAGGGCACCGTCGGGCTCGAGCTGATCGAGGAGGTCGGCGAGCTCGACCTCCTGCTGGTGTGCGTCGGCGGCGGCGGCCTGATCTCGGGCTGCGCCACCGCCGCCCATGGCGCCTCCCCGGGCTGCCGTGTGGTCGGCGTCGAGCCCGGCGCCGGGGACGATGTGCGCCAGTCGCTCGCGCGTGGCGAGATCGTGTCGATCGAGGTACCGCGCACCATTGCCGACGGGGCCCAGACCCGGGCGCCGGGCCGGCTGACATTTCCGGTGATCCGTGAGCGCGTCGCCGCGATCGAGACCGCAAGCGATCCTGACCTCATCGCGACGATGCGCTTTTTCGCCGAATCCATGAAGCTGGTGGTCGAGCCGACCGGCTGCCTTGCCGCGGCTCCGCTGGTGACGGGTGCGCTCGATGCGCGCGGCCTGCGCGTGGGCGTCGTGGTGAGCGGCGGCAACATCGCCTTGTCGACGTATGTCGAGTATCTCGCCACCGCCCTGCTCGACAGCGCGGGATGAGGATGAGATTCCAGCGGAGCTCGTGACGACCGGCGCATGGGACTGAACCTGCGGCTGTTCGGGAAGACGCGGACGGCGGGCCACCGGGCGGGCCACCATATTCCGCGTCGGCGTTACCATCGGGACGGATTCACAGCCCCCGGCAAGACCCGGGGCCGCATCGACAAGGAGACAGTCCATGGGTAACCAGATCGAGCTCACCGCTTCCGATGATCATCGCTTCGCCGCCTATGTGGCCGAGCCGAAGGATGCCGCGCACGGAGCCATCGTCATCGCGCCGGAGATCTTCGGCATCAACGCGCATATCCGCGCGGTGGCCGACGACTACGCGGCCGAAGGCTTCCTCGCCATTGCGCCCGCCCTGTTCGACCGTGTGCAGCGCGGCTTCGAGACGGGCTACGAGCCCGAGGACATCAAGGCCGGCATTGAACTGATGAACCGGATCGACATCGCCGACGCCATCCGCGACACCGAGGCAGCGGTCGAATACGCTTCGAGCGCGGGCCGGGTCGGGCTGGTCGGCTACTGCTGGGGCGGCGTCATCGCCTGGGTGGGGGCGGCGCGCATCGACAGCCTGTCGGCCTCGGTGGCCTACTACGGCGGCGGCATCCCGAACTACGCTGACGAAGCGCCGCGCTGCCCGCTGCTATGCCACTTCGGCGAGCTCGACACCTCGCCGACCCCGGAGCAGGCGCGCGATGCCGTCGGCCGCCATGCCGGCATCGAGACGCACTTCTACGCCGGCGCCGGCCACGGCTTCAACTGCGACATGCGCGCCTCCTACAACGCCGAGGCCGCGAAGCTCGCCCGCGAACGCAGCCTGGCGTTCTTCCGCAAGCATATCGGCTAGGGCGTGTTAACACTAATAGCTTTTATGCTCGATGTGATGCAGACTCGGGGGCATGGAAATAACACCCGAACAGTTCGCACGCATCGAGCACTGTCTGCCGAGGCAGCGGGGCAACGTCA
>JBAYRO010000168.1:0-4491 GCA_041676645.1 Burkholderiaceae bacterium
CGGAAGGCGCGGCGCATCACCTCGTCCATCTCGTCGGCGCTGCGCACTTCGGTGCTCCACTTGCTCACCGGCGCCGCCATGGCGGCGAGGTCGTGGCCGAGAATGGGCTCGCGGCGCTGCATCCGGGTGTCCTGCTGGCCGGCGGTGACCACGATCGGGGCCTGCCCCTTGAGCGCGTTGTAGATCATCCCGATGCCGTTGCCCAGGCCCGGCGCGACGTGCAGGCTGACCACGGCGCTACGCCCGCTGGCGCGCGCGTAGTAGGAGGCTGCGCCGACCGCAAGGCCTTCGTGGAGATGGCAGACGTAGTCGATCGACGGCCAGGCGGCCAGCGCGTCGAGCAGGGGGCTTTCGGTGGTGCCGGGATTGCCGAAGATGTGCTCGACGCCATGGGCGACGAGACTCTGCATGAACACGTCGCGGCCACGCATGACGGTCTCCTTTTCGTTGTGGGCTGTGTCGCAGCGATTGTCGCATCGTCGGGCATCCCCGTCCCCGGCTCGGGTTTGCACCGCCGCCGGTAGAATCCCCGCTTGTCGTCGCAAGCGCCCAAAGTGCCCGCCGCTTCCCATCCGTCCCTCGTCGCCCTCGTCGTCGACCATGCCCGCGCGCATGCGCGGGCCTATGCGTCCGCCGCGCTGATGCTGGTCACGATCGCGCTGCTCACCGTCTGGATTCCGCGCGAGATCGGCCGCATCGTCGATGCCCTGGTCGGACAGCGGCTCGACGTCGCGGGCCTGGCGATCGCGCTGGGGCGGATCATCCTCGCCGGCGTGGCCATCTACCTGTTGCGGGTGGGCTGGCGGCTCTACCTCTTCGCCGCCGCGTATCGACTCGGGGTCGGCCTGCGGGTTCGCCTGTACCGGCGCCTGGCCAGCCATGGCGCCGCCTTCTTCGAGCGTCGCCGCACCGGTGAACTGATGGCGATGGCGACCAACGACATCGACGCCATCGAGATGACGGCCGGCGAGGCGATGCTCGCCGGCTTCGACGGCTCGGTCACCCTGGTGCTGGTGATCGCGATGATGTCGCTCGCGATCGACGCCCGGCTGGCGCTGGTCGCGCTGCTGCCGTTCCCGCCCATGGCGCTCGCCTTCTGGTTCATCGCCCGCCGGATCCACCGGCATTCCCGGGCCTCGCTCGATCATTTCGGCAGCATGAACGATCATGTGCAGCAGTCGCTCGCCGGCGTGCGGACGGTGCGCGCCCTCGGGCTGGAAGCGCCGGTGGCCGCGCGCTTCGCCGCGCTTGCCGGCCTGGCCCGGGACGAGAGCTTCGAGGCGCAGCGCTGGGAGGCCGCCTACGAGCCGGCGGTCGGCCTGAGCCTGGCCGCCGCCACCACGCTGACGCTGGCGATGGGCGGCTGGCTGGTCTGGCACGACGAGATCAGTGTCGGCGACCTGACCGCCTTCTCGATGTACCTCGGCCAGCTGATCTGGCCGATGTTCGCCGCCGGCTGGGTGCTTTCGCTCTACGAGCGGGGTCGCGCCGCCTGGGACCGGCTCGGCCCCCTGCTCGCCGAAGCGCCGCGGATCGTCGACGATGGGCCGCGGCGCGAGCGCCCGGCGGGGACGATCCGCATCGCCGGCCTCGGGTTTCGGTATGCCGGCCAGTCGACACCGGCGCTCGCCGACATCGACATCGAACTGCCCCCGGGCGCCAGCCTCGGCCTGGTCGGCCCGACCGGCGCCGGCAAATCCACCCTGCTGCGCCTGCTGCTGCGCCACGACACCGCGGACAGCGGCGCCATCCGGTGGGGCGGGGTGCCGATCGACGAATACCGGCTCGCCAGCCTGCGCGGCGCGATTGGCTGGGTGCCGCAGGAGCCCTTCCTCTTCTCGGCGACGATCGCGCAGAACATCGCGCTCGCCCGGCCCGATGCGAGCGAGACCGAGATCATCGCCGCGGCCCGGCTCGCCGACCTCGATGCCGACATCGCCCGCCTGCCGGAAGGCTACCGCACCGTCGTCGGCGAACGCGGGGTCACGCTCTCGGGCGGCCAGCGCCAGCGCGTCGCGATCGCCCGCATGCTGCTGGCGGACGCCTCGCTGATGCTGCTCGACGATGCGCTGTCGGCGGTCGACACCGGGACCGAGACCCGGATCCTCGCGCACCTGCGCGAAGCGACCCGCGGACGCAGCATGATCGTGGTGAGCCATCGACTCTCGGCGGTGATGGATGCCGACGAGATCGTCGTGCTGCGCCAGGGCCGCATCGTCGAGCGTGGCGACCATGCGAGCCTGCTGGCGGCGGACGGCTGGTACGCGAGCCAGTGGCGCTACCAGCAGCTGGAGGCGAGCCTCGATGACGAGAACACGCCTGCACCCGGAGCCACGCCGGTATCCGCTGCGGCCCGGCCGGCGCCCGATCCCTCATGAGTACGACACCGCGGGATTCCTTGCCCGAGGACGCCCTGGCCGACGGCTCGATGGGCCGCGAAACCCGGGCGGCCGTCGGGCTGCTGGTCGAGTCGGCGCGGCCCGATGCCCGCGTGCTGGTCGGCGCGGTGTTCGGCCTGACCGCCGCCGCCCTGCTGGAGGCCGCCGGCCCGATCCTTGCGCGCATGTTCATCGACGACGTGCTGCTGCCCCGCCATGCCGAAGGCATCACCATCGCGGCCTTGCTGCTGGGCGCCCTGGTCTCGGGCAGCCTCGCCGGCGTGTTGCGCTACTTCCAGCTGGTGCGGCTCGCCGGCCTGGCGATGCGCTCGGTCCAGCGCCTGCGCGAGCGGGTCTTCGGCCATGTCATGCGCCTGCCCATCGGCTTCTTCGACCATGCGGCGAGCGGCCGGCTGGTCAGCCGGGTGACCAACGATACCGAGGCGGTCAAGGGCCTGTACGTCCAGGTGCTTTTCGTGATGCTCGACAGCCTCGTGATCCTCGCCGGCGCCCTGGCCGCGATGGCCTGGCTCGATCCCGGCCTGATGATGGTGGTTGCGATCCTGGTCCCGGCCGTCGGGCTCATCGTGTTCGCCTACCAGCGCTTCAGCGCCCCGGCGGTGGCCCGTAGCCGGGCACTGCGCGGGGACATCAATGCCCAGATGGCCGAGTCGACCGCGGGCATGGCGGTTCTCCAGGCCGCCAATGCGACCGAGCGCTTCGCCGCCCGCTATGAAGCGCTCAATGCCGAGCACCTGGAGTCGCGCCGGGTCGAGTTGCGCGCCAACGCCTGGCTGTTGCGCCCGGCGCTCGATTTCCTGGCCGTGTGCCTGCTGGCGGCGATCGTTGGGGTCTTCGGCCTGCGCGAGTTCGGTGGCGCCCTGTCGACCGTCGAGGTCGGCATCCTCTATGCCTTCATCGGCTGGCTCGCGCGGGTGGTCGAGCCGCTCATCCAGTTCACCATGCAGTTCGCCCAGCTGCAGCAGTCGGTGATCTCCGCCTCGCGGGTGCGGGCGCTGCTCGAGCTCGAACCGGCCATCGTCGATGCCGACGCCAGTGGCCGGGCCGGCGCCGGCGATGGCTCGATCACGGTCGATTCCCTGCGCTTCGCCTATCCCGGCGGGCCCGAGGTGCTGCACGGGATCGATTTCACGGTGGCGCCCGGCGAATTCATCGGCATTGCCGGCCATACGGGTTCGGGCAAGAGCACCCTGCTTGCGCTGCTGTTGCGCTTCCATGGGCCCACGGCCGGGGCGATCCGCATCGGCGGGGCCGCGATCGAGCGGCTCGACGAGGCCACGTTCCGGCGCGAGGTCGCGGTGGTTCCGCAAGAGCCCTTCCTGCTCGCCGGCTCGGTGCGCGAGAACATCGACATGGGCCGCGGCCTGGCGCCCGGGCGCATCGAGGCGGCGCTGCGCGACGCCCAGGCAGACCGGTTCGTCGCTGCGCTCGACGGTGGCCTCGATGCTCCGTTGGGCGAAGCCGGTGCGCGCCTGTCGACCGGGCAGAAGCAGCTGCTGTCGATCGCGCGGGCCCTGGCCGGCGATCCCCGCGTGCTGCTGCTCGACGAGGCCACCGCCCATGTCGACAGCGATACCGAGAGGGCGGTGCAGCGTGCGCTCCTCGGCCTGCGTGGCCGGGTCACGGTGGTGGCGATCGCGCACCGGCTCTCCACCATCCAGGCGGCCGACCGCATCCTCGTGCTCGACCATGGCCGACTCGCCGAAACCGGCGATCACGACAGCCTGATGAGTATCGACGACGGTATCTACAGGCGCCTGGTCGAGCTCCAGCGCATCGAAGCCCGAACCGCTTCGGATTCGGACGCCTGACGGCGCGGGGCGCGGTGCCATCGCAGCGCGCCGCCGCCGTGGGGCGTGCCGCGGCGGCGGTGCGATAATGGCGGCCCGCCACTGCCGGCCACAGGCCGCTTCCGCCGGTCCACGATGCCCAGTTCCATGATGCCTCCAGCCTGGACGCCCGCCAGCTGGCGCACGAAGCCGGTGCGCCAGCTGCCCACCTACCCCGACCCGGCCGCTCTCGCCGAGGTCGAGCGCGAGCTCGGCCGGCGGCTGCCGCTGATCTTCGCCGGCGAGATCGCGCTGCTGCGCGA
>JBAYRO010000169.1:0-4433 GCA_041676645.1 Burkholderiaceae bacterium
GGCGCAGAACAGCGGATCGGGACCGATTCACCACACGCGACGTCATTTCCCGCCAACACCGGGAAACCATCCGCCCAGGCGCTGCCGCTGGCGCCGGAGCCGGAGCCGGAGCCGGAGCCAGAGCCGGGAGGGAGGCCAGAGCCGGGCCGGAGCCGGAGCCGGAGCCGGAGCCGGGGGCAGAGCTTGATCGTCCTTCGCCTCTTGCGCCGGCTTGCAACGCTGCGTATCTCGAGGGCACGCCCAGGAGTCGGTGAACCGCGCAGCGCGCCAGGCCCATTTCCCGACGATGGCAGGTCAATCGCGGGCTGATCCTCGCGGCCGGACTTGGCGGGATATCCACGTCCTGCTCCACCATGGGCGTCCGAGCCGATCCAGTCTCGTTTCCCGACCTGAGGGCATATGGGCCGGGCGCAGGCGCTGACAGATTTCCGGTCCAGATTGTGCGGGAAACGGAGCGGTGCGGTACTTCGCGTCGATCATGCCGAAAGTGACGGACATGGCTCACTGGCACGAGCGCCAAGCTCAACGAGATCTCGCCAGCCCGAAGGATGGCTGCGATCCGTCGTTGATTTCCCCACGACGAAGCGACTGTCAGCGCAACAGGGGGTGGAGTTCTGGCGGACGGACGCTGGCAGGAGCGGGCAGGGGAAGGACTGGGGAGTCAGGAAGCCAGCGAGGCAGAGTCGACGGGCAAGGCCCGGGAGGCGGGAGCCAGGCCAGCAGGAGAGCAGGCCGAACAAAGGGCGAAGGTTCGAGTGCGCCACCATGGGTGCGAAGCGAAGGGCGAAGGGCGAAGGGCGAAGGGCGAAGGGCGAAGGGGAAGGGGGAAGGGCAGAAGGGCGAAGGCACACGGCGAAGGCGAACGACATGGGGGCGGAGGCAAAGGGTCAGCCGCGATCGTTAGGAGCGGCCGGCGGAACGCGCGTTTCACGTGAAACATCAGATTCCCTGGCGCCGAGTTCGATGGCATCTCCGCCGTGTGATGTCCTCGATCTTGCACCGGCGGGCATGGTGGTCGTGAGCCCGGACAAGGGGCCGAGCCGTGATTCCGGCTGCGGAGAAGGAACCTCGCGACTAATCGCCAGCAAGGGTTCAAAGCTCTGGGTGTCGAAGCAAACCGAGCTGATTCCCGGAGTCTGATCCTCGCACGTTCATTGCAAAAAGCGGATCCATCCCCATGTTTCACGTGAAACGGGGCCCGGAATCTCCACGGGTTTGCGGCGATTGCCTCGGCATCGGGGCGATATCTGTCACAAGTCCGTTGCGCGCCTTATAATCACAGGCCCGGGTCGACCGGCCCAGCCGGTTGCGCCGGCGATGATCGCGACCGCCGGCCTCCGAATCCCGGCCAACCCTGACTACATTGTCGACTGACCCGGAAGGGTCCCGGTCGAGTCCAGCCATGCAGTATCCCGATCAGTTCGATGTCCTCGTCGTGGGTGGGGGCCATGCCGGTTCCGAGGCGGCGCTCGCGTCTGCCCGGATCGGTTGTCGTACCTTGCTTCTGACTCATTCGATCGAGACACTCGGTCAGATGTCCTGCAATCCCTCGATCGGGGGTATCGGCAAGGGCCATCTGGTCAAGGAAATCGATGCGCTCGGCGGGGCAATGGCTTCGGCGACCGACGATGCCGGAATCCAGTTCCGCATCCTCAATTCAAGCAAGGGGCCCGCGGTTCGCGCTACCCGTGCACAGGCCGATCGGGTTCTCTATCGCGCCGCGATCCGCTCGCGGCTGGAGAATCAGCCGAATCTATGGATTTTCCAGCAAGCGGTCGACGATCTGCTCATCGAGTCGGACGGCAGGACCGACCGGGTGCTTGGCGCCCGCACGCAGACGGGGATCGAATTCCGTGCCCGTGCGGTGGTGCTGACGGCCGGAACCTTCCTCAACGGCAAGGTTCATGTCGGTCTGGACAACTACGGTGCCGGCCGGGCCGGTGATCCGGCGTCGGTGACGCTTGCCGAGCGCCTGAAGGAGCGCGCTCTTCCGCGGGGTCGGCTCAAGACCGGCACTCCGCCTCGCATCGATGGTCGGACGATCGACTACAGCCGCTGCCAGGAGCAGCCCGGCGATCTGGATCCGGTGCCGGTCTTCTCGTTCTTCGGTGATCCGCAGCGACACCCGCGCCAGGTGCCGTGCTGGATCACCAATACCTCGCCCGAGGTGCATGACATCATCCGCGAGGGAATCGATCGTTCGCCGATGTTCACCGGCGTGATCGAGGGCGTGGGTCCGCGCTATTGCCCATCGGTCGAGGACAAGATCTTCCGCTTCGCCGACAAGCCTTCGCATCAGGTCTTCCTGGAGCCCGAGGGGCTGGATACCCATGAGATCTATCCGAACGGGATCTCCACGAGCCTGCCTTTCGACATCCAGATCCGGATGGTTCGTGCCATCTCCGGGCTCGAGAACGCGCATATATTGCGTCCAGGCTACGCGATCGAATACGATTATTTCGATCCGCGTTCGCTGAAGAGCAGCCTGGAGACAAAGTCGGTCGACGCGCTGTTCTTTGCCGGCCAGATCAACGGCACGACCGGCTACGAAGAGGCGGCTGCGCAGGGCCTGCTCGCCGGCACCAACGCGGCCCGACAGGTACGGGGCGAGGATCCCTGGTCGCCGCAACGCGACGAGGCCTATCTCGGTGTGCTGGTCGACGACCTGATCACCCGGGGGGTCAGCGAGCCTTACCGGATGTTCACCAGCCGGGCGGAGTATCGTCTCAACCTGCGCGAGGACAATGCCGACCTGCGTCTCACCGAGACCGGGCGTCGCCTGGGCCTGGTCGGCGACCGGCAATGGGATGCCTTCTGCCGCAAGCGCGACGCCATCGAACGGGAATCCAGTCGGCTGGCCCGGACCTGGGTGCGGCCCGCCAGTGCCGACCCGGCCCTGGTCGAGGCGGCGCTCGGCCAGCCGATCGAGCGCGAATACTCGCTCGCCGATCTCCTGCGCCGCCCGCAGACGCGCTACGATCGCCTCGTGGACTTGGCGCCGCCCCACTTGGGCGAAGCCGCCGCGGCCGACGGCCTCGATGCGCTGCGTATCGCCCAAGTGGTCGAGCAGGTCGAGATCCGGGCCAAGTACAGTGGCTACATCGAACGCCAGCGGGTCGAGGTCGAACGACAGAAGCACAATACCGAGCTGCTCTTGCCGCCCGACTTCGACTATTCGGCGGTGCCGGGGCTGTCCTTCGAGGTGCGCCAGATCCTGGCCGAGCGACGCCCCGAGACGATCGGGCAGGCGAGCCGGATCTCCGGCGTGACGCCGGCGGCGATCTCCATTCTCCTCGTCTTCCTGAAGAAGCGCGGCGGACGCCGCGAAGCGGCTTGAGGCCCGCGCCGGGGGTCGCTCGCGGCGCCGGCGCTCGCCCCCGCGGGGCGGGAGGGCGGCGCCGCGAGCCCGCGGAATCCTCCCGCGTCGAGCTTGCCGCGCAGCTGGACGATGCCGTCGACGGACTCGGGTTGCGCCTCGATGCGTCCGCCCGGACGATGCTGCTCGACTATCTCGAGCTCATCGCGCGGTGGAACCGAAGCTTCAACCTCACCGCCATCCGCGATCCGCGCGCGATGGTCGGGGCGCACATCGCCGACAGCCTGTCGCTGGTGCCTCTGCTCGAAGAGGTTCCGGACGGCGCCCTGCTGGTCGATGTGGGCAGCGGGGCCGGGCTGCCGGGCATCCCGCTGAAGATCGCCCGGCCCGGCCTGCGCGTCGAGCTCGTCGAGCCGGTCGGCAAGAAGGCCGCCTTCCTGCGCCAGTGTCGCGCCGAGCTCGGCCTGTCCGACCTCGCTGTGCATGAGGCGCGCGTCGAGCAGCTTTCGCTCGACGCCGAGCCGCTCGTGATCACCAGTCGGGCCTTCGCGTCCCTGGCGGATTTCGCCGCCTCGGTCGCGGGGATCGCCGGCGTCAATACCCGGCTCCTTGCGATGAAGGGCGCGCGCCCGGATGCCGAGATCGAGGCGCTTTCCGAGCGGGCGCTGCCCTGGCGGATCGCCGCCATCGAAGCACTCACCGTACCCGGGCTGGATGCGCAGCGCTGCGTCGTCGTCCTCGAAGCCCTCCCGATTCCTCCCGCCTCGAATCCCACGGAGCCCTGAGCCTTGGCCCGAATCTTCGTCATTGCAAACCAGAAGGGTGGCGTCGGCAAGACGACCACCACGGTCAATCTCTCGGCCGCGCTCGCCCGCCATGGCCAGCGCACGCTCCTTGTCGATCTCGATCCCCAGGGCAATGCAACCATGGGCAGCGGTATCGATAAGCGAGCGCTCACTCGTTCCGTTTATCACGTATTGATCGGGCTCTCGGATGTGGAAGAGGCGACGGCGACGTCGCCCACCGGCGGCTACGATGTGCTCCCGGCCAACCGCGACCTGGCCGGAGCCGAGGTCGAGCTCGTTGAATTCGAAGAGCGGGAGACGCGCCTGAAGGA
>JBAYRO010000170.1:0-4427 GCA_041676645.1 Burkholderiaceae bacterium
GAAATCGAGTCTGACCCCATTACGGCGCCGGGCGGGAGGGCGGCGGCGACGGCGTCGGCGCTCAGGCGCAGGCCGTCCCAGAAGGAGCAGGCGCGCTCGAGCACGTTGCGCAGTTCCCGGACGTTGCCCGGCCAGGGGTAGGCCTCGAGCAGCGCCAGGGCGTCGGCATCGAGCTCCTTGGGCAGCATCTCGTGCTCGAGGCCCAGTTGCTCGAGCAAGTACTCACATAGCGCCTCGAGGTCGGCCCGCCGCTCGCGCAGCGGCGGCAAGGGGATCGGCAGGACATTGAGCCGGTAGTAGAGGTCGGAGCGGAAGCGCCCCTCCTCGACCCGGCGGCCGAGGTCGACGCTGGTCGCGGCGATGACGCGGATGTCGACCTGGCGCATCCGGTTCGAGCCCAGCGGCTCGAACTCGCGCTCCTGCAGCACCCGCAGCAGCTTCGCCTGCAGGGCCAGCGGCATGTCGGCGATCTCGTCGAGGAACAGGGTGCCGGTGTCGGCGAGCGCGAGCTTGCCGTCACGCCCGCGCCGCTCGGCGCCGGTGAAGGCGCCCGGGGCGACGCCGAAGAACTCCGACTCGAGCAGGGTCTCGGGAATGGCGGCGACGTTGATCGCGATGAAGGGACGCGAAGCGCGCGCCGAGGCCGCATGGATCGCCTGGGCGACCAGTTCCTTGCCGGTGCCGGTCTCACCCACCAGCAGGACCGTGGTATTGAGCACCGCGGCGCGCCGGGCTCGGCTCTTGACGTTCAGCGCCGCCGGGCTGTTGCCGACGAAGTTCGAGAACGTATAGCGGGTGCGTCGCTGGCGGGCGAGCTGCTGGCGGGCCGCGGCAAGCTCGGTCTGCAGGCGCGAGAGCCGGCCGAGGATGGGTTTGAGCGAATCGATCTGGTCGTAGATAGAGGATCATGCCGACCGCGCCGATGACCCGGCCGTCGTCGTCATGCAGCGGAATGCGCGAGACCACGAAGGCGCCGGTCGGATTCTCGATGACGTCGATGAGAATCGGTCGGCCCGTCTCGACCACCGAGCGCATCATCGTGTTGGGCACCACTTCCTCGATCGGCCGGCCGAGCACCTCCTCCGGCGAGGTGAAGCCGAGCGTGCCGAGATAGCGCTCGTAGCGATCGTTGATCCAGACCAGGCGCGCCTCGCTGTCGACCAGCAGGATGCCTTCGCACATCTCCGAGAGATGATCGAAGAAGGTCGCAGCCGCCTGTCGCAGGATCTTGTCGGTGTCGTAGTACGACGCATCGATCGATGTTGCCGGCGGTGCCCCGGCTGCACTCATGGCGTGGCCTCCGTCGCCCGGCGCGGGATCGCCACACGATACGCCACGAGCGCCGAGAGTGTCACCGCGACCAGCACCCAGGCGGCATTGGCGTAGCCCAGTCCGGCGCCGATCAGCAGCGCGAGCGCGAAGGGGGCGAACGCGTGGACCACGAAGACATAGCGACTCATGCGCCCGAGCCATTCGCCATAGGCCGACGGCCCGAAGATCTCGCCGATGACCAGGCCCCGGGCGATGGTCTGCAAGCCATTGCCCATGCCGAAGAGGACGGCGAAACAGATGCCGGCCACCATCGAGGCGCCCGACAGCGCAAGCACCAGCACCCCGGCGGCGACCAGCGAGGTCGCGATCAGGCCCAGGGTGAGCGGCTTGATCCGACCGCCCATGATCACGTCGGACAGGCGGACGATGACCTGGCAGGGCCCGATCACCGTGCCGATCAGCACCGCCTGCTCGAGGGTGAGGCCGCGCGCCTGCAGCAGGAACAGCAGGTGGACGAGCAGCGCGGCCATGTTGAAGGCGTTGAAGGAATAGGCGATGGTGAGCCAGACGAAGGCGCGCTTCGATGCGGCCGGCGCGCCCGCCCAGCCCCGGGCCACGCCTTTCCTGCCGGCGGCGGACGCCGCCTCCGCGCCCGCCCTGGCGCCGGGCGTCGCGGCCGGTGGACGCGGCGTATCGGCCGGGATCATGCGCCAGTGGATCGGCATGCACACGAGCAGGTGCAGCAGGGCGAACACGCCGCAGGTGGCGCGCCAGCCGAGCGCATCGTGCAGGAACGAGGTCAGCGGCCAGAACAGGGTGCCGGCGAGCCCGCCGAACAGGGTGATCATCGTCAGCGCCTGGCGGTAGGAGCCGCCGGAATGCCGGGTGATGGTCGCGAAGGCCGGATCGTAGAACACCATCGGCATCGCGATGCCGGCCACCACCCAGCCCACGAAGTACATCGGCTTGCCATTGGCCAGCCCGATGATCGCGAAGGCGAGCGCCGCCACCGCCGAGCCCGCCGCCATCAGCCTGCGTCCGCCATGGCGGTCGATATGGCGGCCCACCAGCGGCGCCCCGAGGCCGTTGATCAGCAGCGCGGCCGACACCGCCCCGAAGAGCATGGGCTCGGAGATGCCGAGATCGGCGCGGATGGACTTGCCGAGAACACCGATCGCGTAGAAGAGCGAACCCCAGGACACGATCTGGGTCACGCCGAACGCCCAGGACAGGCGACGCAGCGCCGGGGGCGCGAGGACGACGGGAAGGCCGGGAGCGGGAGACGTGGGCATGACCGGGCAGAATACCAAGTCCGGCGAATCGGCCCGCACCGCGACCGACCGGCGCCACGCCACGCCACGCCGGGCGCCGGCGAGAGACCGGGGAGAGATCCGCGCAGCGCCGCGACGTCGGCGCTATCATCCGCAGCAGAACCTGGAGCTCCCCGCTTCCGACCGAATCCATGAGGCTCCCGAAACGCCAAGCGCCGCGCGGCGCGCGCGGCCGGCCGCGCGCGCGTGGCCCCGGCCTGCCCGATGCCGCCGCTCCGCTCTTTCTTGCCGGTGGCCTGTGGGCCGCCTTCGCGATGGGATTCTGGCTGCTGGCGCTGGGCGGCGCGCTCGAGATCCCGGGCTCGCTGGCACCGCTCGACTGGCATGTGCACGAGCTGCTCTACGGCTTCGTGCCCGCCATCGTGGTCGGCTACATGCTGTCCATCGTCGCCAACTGGTCGGGCCGCCTGCCGGTCCGGGGCGGTCCGCGCAGCCTCCTGCTGGCGCTCTGGCTCGCCGGGCGGCTCGCGTTGCTGAGCGCACCACCCGGCGGTTTCGCGGTCGCCGCCATGATCGATTCCTCCTTCCTGCTGGTGGCATGGGCGCTCGTTGCCCGCGAGGTCGTCCGGGGCCGCGACCGCCGGGCCGCGCGCCTGCTCGCGCCCCTGGGGGTGCTTGCGCTGGGCAACTGCCTCTATCTCTGGCAGGCGCTGGAGGGCGCGTCCCCGGCCAGCGGCATGCCGACGCGGATCGGCATCGCGGCGGTAGTCCTGCTGATCAGCCTGATGGGCGGCATGCTGGTGCCGAGCTTCACCCGGCGCTGGCTGCTCCAGACCCGCCGCCCGCCGGCGCCCGACGGCTGGGCGCCGCTCGAGACGGCCGTGCTCTGGGTGAGCATCGGCGCGCTGCTCGCCTGGGTGGTGGCGCCGACGCATCCGGCCAGCGGCATCCTGCTGCTGGGCGCCGGCGTGCTGCAGGCGCTGCGCTGGCTGCGCTGGCAGGGCTGGCGCACGCTGCGCGAGCCGCTGGTCCTCGCCCTGCATGCGGGCTACGCGTTCGTCCCGGCGGGCTTCATGCTGATCGGCCTCGGCGCGGCCTGGCCCGAGCTCGGCTGGCCCCGGCACGGCGACGCGATCCATGCCTGGACCGCGGGGGCGATGGGCACCACGATCCTGGCGATGATGATCCGGGTAGCGCTGCGCCGGGCCCGCATGGCGGCCCGGGCCGACGTCGCGATCACGACGATGCTGGCCGCCGTGGTCGGAGCGGGGCTGCTGCGCAGCATCGGCGGCCTCGACTACGAGTTCGCGATCGGCATCGCCGCCGGCGGCTGGATCGCCGCCTATGCGGGCTTCGTGCTGGTGTTCGGCCCGATGCTCAGCGCGCCGCCCCCCGCCCGGCACGAAGATTGAGCAGCCGGTTTCGGCGGACGATCGCCGCGTTCGTCCGTCGGCCGCCAGGGCTCGTCCGTCGCCCGGGGGCCGGCCGCCCTGGCGCCTCCCGCCAAACTCCCCCGGCCATGTTCGATTTCCTCGATATACGCACCCTGTTTTTCATCGGTGCGATCAATGCCTTCATCTGCGCATGGATGATGATCGGGTCGCGCAGGCTCCATTCGGCTTCGCGTAAAGCCCTGCTGTGGGCCGGCGCCACCACGGTCACGGTCGGCACCGCGATGGCACTGATCGTCTCGCGCGGCCACCTGCCCGACACGATCACGGTCCTGGCCGCCAATACCATCGGCTCGCTCGGGGCGCTGGGCATCTACCAGAGCTTCCGGATGCTCTGCCTGCGACCGTCCCGCCCGCTGCTGCTCGCTGGTGTCGCCCTGGCGGTGGTCGCCGCCCATGCCGCCCTCGGCACCAGCCTCGAACACCACTCGGC
>JBAYRO010000171.1:0-4397 GCA_041676645.1 Burkholderiaceae bacterium
CCCACATCGGGTCGCCGCGGCTCCAGATGTTCACCGGATTGACGATCGAGCGATGGATGATGGTTGCGTCGTGCGGCTCCGCGAAGGTCGGGGAGTCGTGCACCAGGCGCATCCGGTCGCCCGAGATGTCGATCAGCTGGTCGCATTCGGGCTTGAGCGGCCCCACGTTCAGGAAGCGGTCCTTCGAGAACTTGTTCAGCGAGATCAGCCACTTGCCGTCGGCGTCCTTGGTCTGGCCCATGGAGGTGTGGTTGTGGCCAGGCTGGTAGTGGACATCGAGCTTCTGGATGATCGGGTCGACATCCTTGCCGTTGAACGCGTCGACCGCGGCCTGGATGTTCCACTTGCAGATCTGGCTGTCGATGAACAGCGTCGTGTACGCATTGCCCCGGCCGTCGAAGGCGGTGTGCAGCGGCCCCAGGCCGAGTTCCGGCTCGGCGACCACGGTGTCGCGCGGCTGGATCTTGTCATCGAACAGGTCGTCGAACCTGCGCACGTCGAACACCGTGCAGGTGGGCGACAGCTTGCCGTTGGCGACCACATGGATCCCGTCGGGGGCGGTGTTGATGCCGTGGGGGCTGTTGGGCACCGGCACATAGCGGGTGAACGGCGAATCCTTGCCGTCCTTCTTGCGGCCGTCGACCACCGGCACGCCGCCGATCATCCGGGCCTCGCCGTTCTTGACGGCTTCCTCGATGCGCTTGAGGTTGAAGATCGTGATCCAGTCCTGCTCGGCCGCCGTCATCTCGGCCAGCGTGACGCCCTCCTCGGAGTTGTAGCAGGTCGCGAACGCGTACTTGCCCTGGTAGTCGGCGTCGACGTTGTCGAGGTTGCCATCGACGATGACCTGCCAGGCGACTTCCATGGTCTCGCCGTCCAGTGCGGTGAAGATGCACTGGTAGGTCTTGGGATCGGAGCCGGTCGTGCCGTCGTTCGGGATGGGTACCGCGTATTCGCCGTTGCAGAACACATAGCCGGTCTTGGGGTACTTCTGGACGCGCAGGCCGTGCACCGTCTGCTGGTTGGGCAGCTCGATGATCTTGTCGCACTTCATGACGTCGCAGCGCACGCGCGCCACGCGCGTGTTGGCCTTGTCGTTCATGTACACGTAGCGACCGTCGTAGGTGCCGTCGGTGAACGACATGTGCGGATGGTGGAGGTCGCCGTTGACGTACGTGCCGCCATAGGGCTCGAGATACTTCTTCGTTTCGGGCGTCAGCCCCTCGGTGAGGATCTTCAGGCTTTCGTTGGTCTGTCCCCAGCCGGTCGCGCTGCAGCGGTTGAACACCGGTACGCGCATCAGCTCGCGCATCGAGGGCAGGCCCATGATGCGCATCTCGCCGCTCTGGCCGCTGGAGAAGAACACGTAGTATTCATCGAGGTCGCCCGGGCCGACATGGGCGTCGTTGCCTGCCGACCTGGCGCCGCGCCCCTGGGCCTGCGCGCTCGTCACCAGGCCGGTGTCGCGGCCGCCGAGGCTGCCCACGGCGAGGCCCGCCGCGCCGGCCACCGCGGCACTGCCGAGGAGCGCCCGGCGCCCCGGGGCCGCCAGGCCCGATTTCTTCTTGTCTTCACTCATTGCCTTCTCCTTGCATGAAAGTCGCGCCATGTCGGCGCCCGGCTTCACGTAGCGGGTGTGATCGGTATGGTGCGCGCGGGGCTGGCGCTCCGCGGTGGCTGGCTCGTCGGCCTGGCCACGGCTTCGCGCTTCTCGCGCTTGACCCGGCGCTGGATACGCACCGGGCATTTGTAGTCATGGTGATAGAGGACCTGGCAGTGCAGGCACGAAATGCACTCGTTCGGATTGATGTGCCCCTCGGGGTGGATGGCCTCGACGGGACACTCGTTGAAGCAGCGCATGCACGGGTTGCCGCATTCGCGATAGCGCTTGAGCCAGTCGAACATCCGCAACCGGCCCGGCAGCGCCAGCGCGGCTCCCAGCGGGCAGAGGTATCGACAGAAGAAGCGTTCGACGAAAAGTCCGGCTCCGATGAGCACCAGGGCGAAGAGGACGAACCACCAGTCACGCATGAACCTCAGGACGATCGCCGTCTTGAACGGCTCGATCTCCGCGAGTATCTCGGCATAGGCGAGGGAGCCGAGCGATACCCCGAAGAGCCCGAGGAATATGATGTACTTGATCGGCCACATGCGCTCATGCACGCGCCACGGAATCTTGATCTGGGGCAACTTCAGTGCCTTTGCCGCCCTGTTGCTGAGCTCCTGGAGCGCCCCGAAGGGGCACAGCCAGCCGCAGAACGGCCCGCGCCCCCAGAACAGCAGGCCGGCGGCGACCGCGCACCAGAGCATGAAGATCAGCGGATCGATGAGGAAGGCCTCCCAGCGGAAGCCCTCGCGCAGCGCGGTGGTGAAGGTGAGGACGCTGACCACCGAAAGCTGGGCCCCGGCGACCCAGCCGAGCCATACCAGGATCAGCGCCAGGTAGGCCATGCGGATCCGGTCGAAGAGCTTTTCGCGGCCGACCAGCAGGTCCTGGAAGAAGAAGATCAGGGTCAGCGCGGCGAGCATCAGGCCGAGGAACACGATCGAGGCGGTCTTGCTCTTCCATATCCGCATCCACAGGGGCTGCTCGAGGTCGGCCAGGCCGCCGAACTCCATCGCCGGGTCGGTCGCAGCCGCGGTCGGCGCGGCCGGTGTTCCGGGGGCTGGCGCCGGCGCGGTGGTGGCCGGAGCCGGAGTGGCGGCCGGAGCCGGCTTGAGATAGGTCTCGGGCAGGCGGTAGTCGAGATCGAAGGTGATGAAGGCCCGGTCGAGCGCCCCGACCGAGCGCTGCACCAGCAATTGCAGTTCCCAGGGCCGGGCCGGATCGAACTCGGTGCCCGCGGGGACCATGAAGACACCGATCTCCTGCAGATGCGGCGCGCCCTCGGCCATCAGGTCGCCGATGCGGCGATGCTGGTAGTCGCGAAAGCGGATCGTCTCGCCCGCCTGGTGCACTTCGATACGGTCGAAGATGCCGCCGCGCACATAGCCCGAGCCCTTGAACGAATAGAGGCCGTCACCGGCAACGAGGATCGCGTGCTGGCCATCCTCGAGCGCGTCGGCGAGCGTTTCGTACTCGGCGTCGCCCAGCAGGCTGCGTCCGATGGCCGGCTGCGAGACGAGGGCGGCCCACAGCTCGATGAAGAGTTCGTCGGGATCGCCCGGTTCCGGCCGCCGGGCGGCCGCCGCATCCCCGGATTCCTCGAACGCGGTGTTGACGTCGCCGATGGTCAGCAGCATCGAGCCGACTGCGCCGCTCGCCAGCATTTCGTCCCAGCTGGTGATCGAGCCGGCGGTCGGATCGATCTCGCGCGTGGCGGCGGCGCTGGCCGGCGGCGGGGCCGCGCCCCCGAGGCCGAGCGCCCGGGCGACCCGTATGCTCGCGCGCACGACGCTCTCGCCCATTACCAGGACCGTCACGGTGGCGCCGCTCACGATATCGGTCCTGGGCATGCCTTCGCCGGCCATGGCAGCCTTCACCGGGTTGTAGCCGATGAACGGACGCATGTAGTCGATCACCCGCTGCTCGGCGATTCCGATCAGGACGATCGGCTCGCTGTGCTCGACGAGTTCGAGCCCGACGATCGTGCCTTCGGTGTCGAGGCCCGTGACGATGTGGATCGGCTTGCTCGAGTAGCCGGCGGTGTCGACATACTGCGAATTCAGGAACACATAGCCGAGGAGTTCATCGCCGCGGTAGGCCGGCGCCACGACGGCGGGCGAAGTCACGATGTCCCCGAAGCGGTCGGCGCCCGGCACCAGCTGGCCGGGTTCGAGCCCGGGGAGGAAGGAATCGAGCCCGGTATCCCGGGCGTGGGCGGGGAAGGAAGCCAGGACGCTCGCCAGCATCAGTATCAGCGCCAGGAGGGCCGGGAAGCCGAGGATCCGCGTCGGGGTCCACCTTGTCGTCGCACTCGCGTCCATCAATGACTGCCTCTCTCGTTGGACATGATGCCCCCTGCTCGGGCAACATGTGATGAATGGAAGTATAGGTGTCCCATCGGGTCGATATGCGCAATCTGCGTGACATGCGACGTGCGAAGCTGCTGCAGGACGATCCGCAGACCGGGCCAGTCGACATGTCGACGCTCGCGGGCATCGCCGCAGCCATAGAGCAGGAATCGGCCCGCCGCTACGAGGAGCTGGCCGAGCTCATGGATGCGCGCGGCGAAGCCGCGACCGCTGCGGCGTTCCGCGCGATGCACCAGGAAGAGCTGCGCCATGTCGAGGCGGTCGACAAATGGACGAAGTCGATCGCCGAGCCGGTGGATTCCCCCGATCGGTTCGCCTGGCTGCTGCCGGCCGAACTCGCCAGTTCCTGGGACGACATCGCCCGCAGCGCGCTGCTCACGCCGTACCGGGCCTTCGCACTGGCGGTCTGGAACGAGGAGCGG
>JBAYRO010000172.1:0-4325 GCA_041676645.1 Burkholderiaceae bacterium
CCCTTCGGAGACACCTGCCTTGACGACCATCGAATCCCGGCTCAACCCACGCGACACCCAGTTCCAGGACAATGCCCGCACGATGCGCGAGGCCGTGGCCGACCTGCGGGAACAGACGGCGCGCGCAGCGCAGGGCGGCGGCGTGGCGGCTCGCGAACGGCATCTCTCGCGCGGCAAGATGCTGCCGCGCGACCGGGTCGAGGGCCTGCTCGACCCGGGCTCGCCCTTCCTCGAGCTCTCGCCAATGGCGGCGCACGGGATGTACAACGGAGATGCCCCCGGCGCCGGGGTGATCACCGGGATCGGCCGCGTCTCCGGCACGGAATGCGTGGTGGTGTGCAACGACGCCACGGTCAAGGGCGGGACCTACTATCCGATCACGGTCAAGAAGCACCTGCGGGCACAGGAGATCGCGGCGGAGAACCGGCTGCCCTGCGTCTACCTGGTCGATTCCGGCGGCGCCAACCTGCCCAACCAGGACCAGATCTTCCCCGACCGCGAGCACTTCGGGCGCATCTTCTACAACCAGGCCAACATGTCCGCCGCCGGCATTCCGCAGATCGCCGTCGTGATGGGCTCATGTACCGCGGGCGGCGCCTATGTGCCGGCGATGAGCGACGAGGCGATCATCGTGCGCAACCAGGGCACGATCTTCCTCGGCGGCCCGCCGCTGGTGAAGGCGGCGATCGGCGAGGAAGTCAGCGCGGAGGATCTCGGCGGCGGCGATGTCCATACCCGGCTGTCGGGGGTGGCCGATCATCTCGCCAACGACGACGCCCATGCGCTCGCCATCGCCCGGCGCCTGGTCGGCAATCTCAATCGGGTCAAGCGGCACGACATCGCGCTGCGGGCGCCACTTGCGCCGCGCTACGATCCGCAGGAGCTCTACGGCGTGGTTCCGAACGACCCCCGCAAGCCCTGGGACATCCGCGAAGTCATCGCCCGCATCGTCGATGATTCGGTCCTCGATGAGTTCAAGCCGCGCTACGGCACCACCCTGGTCACCGGCTTCGCGCATGTCCAGGGCGTGCCGGTTGGGCTGATCGCCAACAACGGCATCCTGTTCTCGGAATCGGCCGACAAGGGGGCGCACTTCATCGAGCTGTGCGCCCAGCGACGCATCCCGCTGGTGTTCCTGCAGAACATCACCGGCTTCATGGTGGGGCGCAAGGCCGAGAACGAGGGCATCGCCCGGGCGGGCGCGAAGCTGGTGACCGCGGTGGCCTGTGCCCGGGTGCCGAAGTTCACCATCATCCTCGGGGGCAGCTACGGCGCCGGCAACTACGGGATGTGCGGCCGCGCCTATTCACCGCGCTTCCTGTGGATGTGGCCGAGCGCGCGAATCGGCGTGATGGGCGGCGAGCAGGCCGCCTCGGTGCTTGCGACCGTGCGCCGCGACGGGATCGAGAAACGAGGGGAGACCTGGAGCGCCGAGGCCGAAGCCGAATTCAAGGCGCCGATCCTCGCCCAGTACGAGGCCCAGAACCACCCGTACTACGCCAGCGCCCGGCTCTGGGACGACGGGGTGATCGATCCGGTCGATACGCGCGAGGTGCTTGGACTCGGCCTGTCGGCCGCGCTCAATGCGCCGATCGGGGAGACGAAGTTCGGGGTGTTCAGGATCTGAGGCCAGCGGCGGGACGCAGCCGGAATCCGCCCGCCCGGCAATAACCGGATTGATCCGAATTTCAGGCAAGTCTAGACTGAATTGATGATGTCGACTCACGGAACGGCGAAGCCCATCAACGCCCACAACGCGAGAACTCACCTGCCCAGGCTGCTCGCGAGGGTGGCACGCGGCGAACGCTTTGTTATCACCCGGCATGGTGAACCGATTGCGCAGTTGATCCCCTTTGAGGCGGGCGATACCGATTCCGTCGAGGCAACCCTCCGATCTGTCGCCACGATACGCCGGAACTTGAGTCGCAAGGGCGTCACGCTGGCCGACTGCCTGAAGGCGGGAGAAACCGTACGCAAGCTCGCCCACGCCGACCACCGTTACTGAACTGCGTACTGCCGAGCTCCTATTCGGATAGCCTTTCTTTCAATGCTTCCTGCGCTATCAGGTTGATGCTCTTGCCTTCCGTTTGCGCCCGGATCGCCAAGCGCTCATGGAGTTCCGGTGAAATACGGAGATTGAATCGCCCGGAAAACTGCCGGCGCGGCTCCAGACCTTTCTCTGCACAAACATCCAGGAAAATGCGCAAGGATTTCCTGAACTCCGCCCGAAGCTCTTTCGGGTTCTTTCCATAGAAATCCGCGCCGCCATTGAGGCCGAGAATCTCTCCTCGGAACATGTCGAGTTCCGGGTCGTATTCGATCTTCGCCTGATATCCATCCACGTTCATGAGACTCATGGCACTACTCCGTGCTGCTCCAGCCACTTGCGAACACTTGCAACGGCCCCCTTGTCCGTACTCGGAGACGGATGCGGACGATGAAAAACGCGAACTTCGCCGAAGAGGAAAATTGCGACGCGACTACCTTGACGCTCACTGACATCCGCACCGAGGTCCACAAACAAGCTTTCGATATCCCGCCAGGGAATGCTCCCGCTGGTCGGATGTGCGAACACCAATGCCAAGGTTCGTTGGCTCTTTCGCCTCATGCTTGCATGGTACCGGAATGCGGTACCACTTGCATCAATGAAAGCCACCATGCCAAGTACGGCTCATGGATCTCCCGCACCGTGCTCGCCAATCACTACAATGCATGATCGGCACGGCCCGGCTTATTGCGATCCTGTCGCCAGCCGCCCACGAACCCAGCATGGAGACACCGATGAGCTACGAGACGCTCGAGATCGACAACACCGGCGGCGTCGCCCGCATCTGGCTCAACCGGCCCGATGTGCGCAACGCGATGAACGCGACCCTGATCGCCGAACTCGCCGCCGCGATCGATGAAGCCAACGCGGACGACTCGGTGCGGGTGATCATGCTGGGCGGCCGCGGCAAGGGCTTCTGCGCGGGCGCCGACCTGAAGTGGATGGGCGGCGGGCGCGACATGAGCGCCGAGGACAATCGGGCCGATACCGGCAACCTCGCGGCGGTGATGCGCCGGCTCTACGACGGACCCAAGCCTTCGGTGGCGCGGCTCCACGGCGCCTGCTTCGCCGGTGGCATGGGCCTGGCCACCGCCTGCGACATCTCCATCGCTGCCGCCGACGCCCGCTTCTGTCTGTCCGAAGTCAAGATCGGCCTGATCCCGGCGATGATCAGCCCCTACGTGATCAAGGCGATGGGCGAGCACAACGCGCGCCGCTACATGCTGAGCGCCGAGGTCTTCGACGCCGCCGAAGCCTTCCGGATCGGCTTCGTGAGCGATCTTGCGCCAGCCGACCAACTCGACGACAAGGTCGATGCGATGCTCGCCAACCTGCTGGCGGCAAGCCCCCAGGCGATCGACGCCACCAAGCAGCTGATCCGGGCGGTCAGCGGCCGGCGCATCGACGACGCCCTCACCCACGATACCGCCGAGCGCATCGCCCGGGCCCGCACCACCGACGATGCCGCCGAGGGAATCGCGTCCTTCTTCGAGAAACGCAAGCCGCGCTGGGCACAGTGAGGGCACCGCCATGTTCGACAAGATCCTGATCGCCAACAGGGGCGAGATCGCCTGCCGAATCGCCGCCACCGCGCGGCGCATGGGCATCGCGACCGTCGCGGTCTACTCGGACGCCGATGCCGGCGCCGCCCATGTGGCAGCCTGCGACGAAGCATGGCGGCTCGGCCCGGCGCCGGTGCGCGACTCCTACCTGAGCACCGCCCGCCTGCTCGAGATCTTCCGCGAATCCGGCGCCCAGGCGGTGCACCCGGGCTACGGCTTCATGTCCGAGAACGAGGATTTCGCGCGGGCGGTGGCCGAGGCCGGCGGCGTCTTCATCGGCCCGCCGGTGGCGGCGATCGCGGCGATGGGCAGCAAGTCGGCGGCCAAGCGCCTGATGGAGTCGGCGGCGGTGCCGCTGGTGCCCGGCTATCACGGCGATGAGCAGGAGGCCGCCTTCCTGCGCGAGCGCGCCTCCGAAATCGGCTATCCGGTGCTCATCAAGGCGAGCGCCGGCGGCGGCGGCAAGGGCATGCGGATCGTCGAATCCGACGCCGATTTCGAAGCCGCGCTCAAGTCCTGCCGGCGCGAGGCCGCCAGCGCCTTCGGCTCCGAGCATGTGCTCGTCGAACGCTACCTGCGCACGCCGCGCCACATCGAGATCCAGGTCTTCGCCGACACCCATGGCAACTGCCTGCACCTGTTCGAGCGCGACTGCTCGCTGCAGCGACGCCACCAGAAGGTGATCGAGGAAGCGCCGGCGCCGGGAATGGACCCGA
>JBAYRO010000173.1:0-4311 GCA_041676645.1 Burkholderiaceae bacterium
CCGCCTGCAGGCGGCGACCAATGCGCAGGTCGAGTTCAACGGCCTCGCCCTGAGCCTCGCATCGAACAATGCGAGCGAGCTCATCGAGAACGTCAGCTTCAGTTTTCGCCAGGCGGGCCCCGATCCGGTCTTGATCGAGATCGGCACCGACGGCGAGGCCATCAGGGCCGGGCTCGACGAATTCATCACCGCCTACAACGAGCTCAACAGCCTTGTCCGCAGCCAGACCGCCTACGATCCGGCCACGCAGACGGCCGGCGCCCTGCAGGGCAACCAGACGGTCACGATGATGCAGTCGAAGCTGCGCGCCATCATGGGCTCGAGCGTCGAAGGCATCGACCTCGGACGGCTTTCCGATGCCGGCATCGAGGTCCAGCGCGACGGCTCGCTGAAGGTCGCCGACGACAAGCTGTCGGTGGCCCTGGCCGATCCGAAGCAGGTGCGGGAACTGTTCGCGGCGAACGACATGGAGGCGGGCGTGCTCGGCATCGGGCGACAGGTCCGCGACCTGCTCGACGGAATGCTGGGGGTCGACGGCGCGATCACCGGCGCGACCGAATCGCTCAAGGCCCGGCGCGAGATCTACGAGAACCGAGAAGAGCGGCTGCAGAACCGCCTGACACTCATCGAAGCCCGCCTGATCCGCCAGTACAGCGCACTCGATGCGAGCCTGGCGCAACTCAACGGCTCGCTTTCGGCGATCGGAAACATACCGACCGAGTAGCGCGCGGGGCCGCAGGTCGATTCCTGACCGGCGCGCCCCCTGCCCGATCTCAAGGCGCCGGCTTCCGGGCCGATAAAGGAAGCATCGAGAGACAACCCGCACAGGCGCAGCATGTTCGCTCCATTCAGAAACCCCACCCAGGCCTATCGCCAGCTCGGCACCGAAACCGCGGTGTCCGACGCCAACCCCCACCGCCTCATCGACATGCTCTTCGAGGGCGCCAGCGAGTTCATCGCGAAAGCCGACGCCGCCATCGTCCGGCGCGACCTCGCGACCAAGGGCGAGTCGATCACCCGGGCGATCCGCATCGTCGACGAGGGCCTGAACGCGGCACTCGACATGTCGGCTGGCGAAGTCGCCGAGAACCTGCGCTCGCTCTACCTGTTCGTCGAACTGCAGCTGCTCGCCGCCAGCCGCGACAACGATCGCGAACGGCTGGCCGTCGCCCGGCGCACCCTCGCCGAGATCCATGCCGCATGGCGGCAGATCGCGCCGGCCCGCAATTCACAACCGGACTTCGAGACCGCCTGATGGCCCCTGAATCCGCGATGCTCCAGTCCTATCGTTCGGTAGTCGAAACCGCCGAGGCCATGCTCGCGCAGGCGCGCGACGGTCGCTGGGATGAAGTCGCCCGTGCGGCGCGCACCGTCCAGAGAATCACCACCTCGATCGATGATGCCCGCCGCGAAGCCGGCGAGCTGAGCGCGGCCGACGAGGCCGAGCGCGTGCGTCTGCTGACCAGGCTGGTCACGATCGACGCCGAGGTCCGGCAGCTGCGCCAGCCCTGGACCGGGCGCCTCGACAGGCTGCTCTCGCCGACATCGCGCCGCGCCTCCGGGAACGGATTCGCAGCGACCCCCGGGACGCGCCGCGGCGGCTGATGCCATGGCCGCCGGAGAGGTTTCCGCCGACTTCATGCCCGAGCCACCGGGCCGCCTGCTCGAGGCACATGCGCTGGTCGGCAAGCCGCTGGCGACGGCGCTGCTTCGCGAGCTTGCCCACCAGCGGATACCGATCGCCCTGAGGCGTCGCCGCGACCTGCGTACCCACGGCTTCGGCCGTATCGTCGAGTGTCGCGACGACGCTCTCACGCTCGATCTCGACGAAATCGATCCGGGCCTGCCCATGATCGCGGGCGACGACTACGTCGCCGTAGCCTATCTCGACGGCGTGAAGATCCAGTTCGACGCCCATCTCGACGAGGACTGCGCCGCCGGTCGGCGACGCCTGCTGCGCGGACCGCAACCGCCGGCCGTCTATCGGCTGCAGCGCCGCGAGGCCTATCGAGTGGCGGTCGCCACATCCGAAGGCCGCTGTGTCATCCGCCGGGCTCCCGGCAAGGAGCTCGCAGTGCCGCTGAGGGACCTCAGCGCCCGCGGGCTCCTGATCACCTGGCGGGACCGGGCGCTTCCGGCCGTCGGCACGGTCTGGGAACACGCCCGGATCGAGTTCGTCGGCCGGGCGCCGCTGCCGTGCACCCTGGTCGCCAGCCGGGTCGACTCCACCGGGGATGGCTCGGGCCTGGTCGGCTGCGAATTCGGCCCCATGCCGCCGGAAGTCGAGCGCGCCATCCAGATCCTCGTCAACGACCTGCAGCGGACACCGCGCCCCGCGCCGCCCGGAACCGGGCCGGCTTGACCTGCCGCCGCGCGACGCGGCACCATCATCGGGTTTCGGAAACCCCCTGACAAGATCGATCGGCCTCCGCAGACAGCGGGCCGAGGAGGCAGGACATGACGCGCCCGGACGATACGGTCGCGATTGCGGACCAGAACGACGACCAGGCGGAACTGGAGGAAAGGGTTGCATTCTTCCATGATGCGCTCGCCGACTGGCTCGCCGATCCCGGCATCACGATCGTCTGCGGCCGATGGGCCGAAGGCGCGATCTCCGAATTCCTGCCGGCGGGCAAGGCCAGCCTGCTGCCGCCCGTCTACGAGGGGCGCTTCGCCGGAATCCGCGAATTGCGGATCCCCCAGCAGCGCCACCATCTTCACATCGACTTCGGTCGCATCCATGCCCTGTCCTACGTGGTCGCGCCCAGCGTCTGCCTCGGCTTCGATCCCTCGCTCGAGATCCGGCTGCTGACCACCGACGAAGCCGGCGAGCCGACCGATGAGTGGATGGTCTCGCTGATGTATTCGAATCCGTACCTGCAGGACCGTCGCGTCGATCCGCAGGCCGCCGGCCGCTTCTTTCGCAGCGCCCGGGACCATCTCGCCCGCCGACCCGATCTCGTCAGGATGGAGATCGCGCCCGGGATCACCGGCAACGTCCATGCCGGCGCGCTTTTCGAATGCCTGGCCGAAGCCTCCGGCAAGCGCTTCGAGAGCATCGACTGGGCGGGCGCACTCGCCGCCCTGGGGGTGCGCGCCCCGGCCGGGGAATCCGCAGCGGCGGGCGAGCCGCGTATCGTGCCCCTGCTGCGCGAGGCGCTGGCGTTGCGCGAGGCTTCCCTCGTGATCTTCCGGGATCGCACCCTGGTCGAGTTCAAGACCGACAAACTCGGCGGTCTGCACCGTTACCAGGAGCAAGGCCATGTCTCCTGGCAGATCGGCGAGTTCCACGACCACCATTGCCATCTCGCGCTGGGCGAAGTCAGCCGGGTGCTGTTCTCCGCCGAACCGGTGCCCTGCCAGGGAAATCGGCTCAACTACACGATCTGGTTCCTCGTTCCCGGCTCCTGCGGCAATCCGTACCGGCCCGACGGCTATTTCTCGATCACGCTGAACAAGCCGTATCGCGCCGGGCTCGTACGCCCGGAGGTCATCGATCCGGTCCTGGAGCTTTACCGACGCCATGCCCGGGAAACCTGGGTCGAAGCCGACGCCCGCTTCCTCGAGGTTCTCGCCGAAGGCCCGCCCAGCCGGCGCTTCGACTGAAATCGGCGGCCCCCTGCGTCCGGTGCCACCGATGCTCCCGGGCGCCCGGGCGAAGTCCCGCCAGGACCGGGCCCGAATCCCGCACGATTCTTGACCTGACCCAATACGGCCCGGAAAAACCTGGCCATGATGGGTCAACCGAATCCGGTCTCGAACCGGAAAACGCAGCAACGTCGACTCTAACGGAGGCCTGGATCCATGGATTCACTCGACAAGGATTACCCCCAGCTATTGCTCGCGGAGCGAGAAGGCCCCTGCCTGTCGCTTTACCAGCCGACCCATCGCGCCTTCCCCGAGCGCCAGCAGGATCCGATCCGCTTCCGCAACCTGCTGAAGGACCTGGAGCAATCCTTGCTGCAGCGCCATCCGGAGCGCGACATCGCCCCCCTCCTGGCCCCTTTCCGGAAGCTCGCCGACGACGCGGGCTTCTGGAACCACCCGGCCGAAGGCCTCGCGGTGCTTGGCGCGAGTGACCTGTTCCGCGTCTATCGCCTGCAGCGGCCGGTGGCGGCGCTGGCGGTGGTGGCCGACAGCTTCCACACCAAGCCCCTCATGCGCATCACCCAGTCCGCCGATCGTTATCAGATCCTCGGCATCGACCGGCAGCAGGCCCGGCTGTTCGAAGGCAACCGGGACGGCCTGGAGGAACTGCCCATGGCCAGTGAAGTGCCGGCGAGCGTCGACGAGGCCCTGAACCGGGACATC
>JBAYRO010000174.1:0-4289 GCA_041676645.1 Burkholderiaceae bacterium
TCGCCTGGGCGATCACGTAGCGGCCTTCCTCGATCGCCGACAGGTAGTGGATCTCGTCGGTGACCTGACAGTCCTCGACCTTGCGGTACGGCGTCTCGAGGAAGCCGTACTCGTTGAGGCGCGCGTACAGGGCGAGCGAGTTGATCAGGCCGATGTTCGGGCCTTCCGGCGTCTCGATCGGGCAGACCCGGCCGTAGTGCGTCGGATGCACGTCGCGAACCTCGAAGCCGGCGCGCTCGCGGGTCAGGCCGCCCGGGCCCAATGCCGAAACCCGCCGCTTGTGGGTGATCTCGGACAGCGGATTGGTCTGGTCCATGAACTGCGACAGCTGGCTCGACCCGAAGAACTCGCGGATCGCCGCCGAGATCGGCTTGCTGTTGATCAGGTCGTGCGGCATCAGGTTCTCGGTCTCGGCCTGGCCGAGGCGCTCCTTGACGGCGCGCTCGACCCGCGCGAGCCCGGCGCGGAACTGGTTCTCGGCCAGTTCGCCGACGCAGCGCACCCGGCGATTGCCGAGGTGGTCGATGTCGTCGATCTCGCCACGTCCGTTGCGCAGGTCGACGAGGATCTTGATGACCGAGAGGATGTCCTCGTTCGTGAGGGTCATGGGCCCGACGGAATCGTCGCGACCGACCCGGCGATTGAACTTCATCCGGCCGACCTTGGAGAGATCGTAGGCATCCTCGTTGTAGAAGAGCCGGTTGAACAGGGCCTCGACCGCATCCTCGGTCGGCGGCTCGCCGGGCCGCATCATGCGGTAGATCGCGACGCGCGCGGCGGTCTGGTCGGCGGTGTCGTCCAGGGCCAGGGTCTGGGAGATGTACGGGCCGTGGTCGAGATCGTTGGTGTAGATCGCGCGCAGCTCGCGGATTCCGGCTTCGCGCACGGTGGCGAGCAGCTCCTCGGTGAGCTCCTGGTTCGCCTTGGCGACGATCTCGCCGGTCTCGCCGTCGACGATGTCGTGCGCGAGGATCCGGCCAAGGAGGAAATCCTCGGGCACCGAGACGCGCTTGGTGTCGGCGGCCTCGAGCTCGCGGATATGGCGGGCGTTGATGCGCTTGTCCTTGGCGACGATCACCTTGCCGTCACGATCGGTGATGTCGAAGCGGGCGACCTCGCCGCGCAGGCGATCGGCGACGAACTCGAGCTGGGCGCCCTCGGCCATCAGCTGGAAGTGATCGAAGGCGAAGAAGTTCGCAAGGATCTGCTCGGGATTGAGCCCGATCGCCTTGAGCAGGATCGTGACCGGCATCTTGCGGCGACGATCGATCCGGAAATACAGGATGTCCTTGGGATCGAACTCGAAGTCGAGCCAGGATCCCCGATACGGGATGATCCGCGCCGAGAACAGCAGCTTGCCCGAGCTGTGCGTCTTGCCACGGTCGTGCTCGAAGAACACGCCCGGCGAGCGATGCAGCTGGGAGACGATGACCCGCTCGGTGCCGTTGATGATGAACGAGCCGTTGGAAGTCATGAGCGGGATCTCGCCCATGTAGACCTCCTGCTCCTTGATTTCCTTGACCGTCGGCTTGGCCGCCTCGCGATCCATGATGACCAGGCGCACCTTGGCGCGCAGGGGGGCGCAGAAGGTCAGGCCACGCTGCTGGCACTCCTTGACGTCGAAGGCCGGGTGGCCGAGCCCGTACTGGACGAACTCGAGTCGCGCCATCTCGTTGTGCGAGCTGATCGGGAAGATCGAGCCGAACGCGGCCTGCAGGCCCTGGTCGTGCCGCTGCGCGACCGGGACGCCCGACTGCAGGAACTGGTCGTAGGACTCGATCTGGGTCGTCAGCAGGAACGGCACGTCGAGCACCACGCGGCGCTTGGCGAAGCTCTTGCGGATGCGTTTTTTCTCGGTGTACGAATAGGGAGTCGACTGGGTCATGAACACTCCGGTGTCATGCAGAAACTGAAATCGAGGCGCTCGGGATGCCCGTGGCAGGGGTGAACGCAGCGATTTCGGTTCCCGCTTTGCTGGCGGGACGCGAAAACCCGGCGACGCCACCCCACCAGGGGGTGGCGGCCGGGTACGGAAGGCAGGATCGCCAAGTTACTTGAGCTCGGCTTTCGCGCCAGCGTCTTCGAGCTGCTTCTTCAGCGCTTCGGCATCGGCTTTCGAGACGCCTTCCTTGACCGGCTTCGGCGCGCCGTCGACCAGGTCCTTCGCTTCCTTCAGGCCCAGGCCGGTCGCGGCGCGGACCACCTTGATGACCTCGACCTTCTTGTCGCCGATGGCCGCCAGGACGACGGTGAACTCGGTCTGCTCTTCGGCGGCCGGGGCGGCGCCACCGGCGGCCGGGGCGGCGACCGCCACGGCGGCGGCGGCGGCCGAAACGCCGAACTTCTCTTCCATCATGGTGATGAGTTCGGACAGATCAAGGACCGACATGCCGGCAACGGCGTCGAGGATCTCTTCTTTGCTAAGTGCCATTTGATGATGCTCCAGGAATACGGATACGTTGATTCGCTATCTGAAAGTGTCGGCGTTGCGCGTCAGGCTTCGGCTTTCTGGTCCCGCACCGCCGCGAGACCGCGGGCGAACTTCGTCGGGACTTCATTGAGCGTCTGCACGAACTTCGCGACCGGCGCCTGCATGGTGCCGAGCAGCCTGGCGAGAAGTTCCTCACGACTGGGCAGGTCGGCAAGGGCCTTGACACCCGCAACGTCCATGGGGACGTTGGGCATCGAGCCACCCTTGATGACGAGCCTGTCGTTCTTCTTCGCAAAGCCGTCGAGCACCCTGGCGCACGCGACCGGGTCTTCGGACATGCCGTAGATCAGCGGGCCGACCAGCTGGTCGGACAGCTTCTCGTAGGGCGTGCCGGCGACCGCACGGCGCACCAGCGTGTTTTTCAGGACACGGAGGTAAACGCCGCCTTCGCGGGCCTGCTTGCGCAGCTGTGTGATCGCTTCCACTTCCAGACCACGGTACTCGGCGATGACGATCGCCTCGGACTTCGCCACCTGGGCGGCGACTTCCTCGACGACAGCCGCTTTCGCCTGTCGATTGAGAGCCACGGTCTATCTCCAGAAAAGGGCTTGCGCCCGTCCGGGAGCAACTTCACTCCCGGGGTTTCGGCGACCGAGAAAGCGTTCTTGGAGCATCAGCATGATTGCCACTCAAACCCTTGCTTCGGGACGCCATCTGCGCGGGGCCTTCCCGTGTATGGACGGGATGGTTTGAAGATCGGGCCGATGCCGCCGGCCCCACCCGTCGGGTGAAGCCTGCCGCCACGGCCGATGACCCCCCGGGCCATCGATCTCCCTGCGGTCTTTGACAACCCGCTGCGGCACGCGCTCCGGCCAGGGCCGGAGACGGACCGCAGCGGCCCAAAGTTCTATGCGCCGGCGGCGATGCTGGCGGTGTCGATCTTGACACCGACCCCCATCGTGGAGGACACCGCCACCTTGCGCAGGTAGATACCCTTCGCGCTCGCCGGGCGGGCGCGATTGAGCGCCTCGATGAGCGCCCGGATGTTCGATTCGAGCGCCTCGTTCTCGAACGAGGCGCGGCCGATGGTCGCGTGGATGATCCCCGCCTTGTCGGTACGGTACTGGACCTGGCCCGCCTTGGCGTTCTTCACCGCAGTGGCCACGTCCGGCGTCACGGTGCCGACCTTCGGGTTGGGCATCAGGCCGCGCGGGCCCAGGATCTGGCCGAGCTGGCCGACCACCCGCATCGCATCGGGCGAGGCGATCACGATGTCGAAATCCAGGGTGCCGCCCTTGATCGTCTCGGCGAGGTCGTCCATGCCCACGATATCGGCGCCGGCGGCCTTCGCCTCCTCGGCCTTGTCACCCTGGGTGAACACCGCCACGCGGACGGCCTTGCCGGTACCGGCCGGCATCACGACCGCGCCACGCACGACCTGGTCGGACTTCCGCGGATCCACGCCCAGCTGGACGGCGACGTCTATCGACTCGTCGAACTTCGCCTTGGCGCATTCCTTCACGAGGCTCAGCGCATCGGCCATGGGATACATCTTCTGGCGATCGACCTTGGCGCGGATCGCCTTCACGCGCTTGGACAGGTTGGACATTTACGCGCCCTCCACCGTCAGGCCCATGCTCCGGGCCGAACCCACCAGCGTGCGCACTGCGGCATCCATGTCGGCGGCGGTGAGGTCGGGCATCTTGGTCCTGGCGATCTCCTCGAGCTGCTCCCGGTTCACCGTGCCGACCTTGTCGAGGTGCGGCCGGGGAGAGCCCTTGGTGATCTTGGCCGCCTTCTTCAGAAGAATCGTCGCCGGCGGCGTCTTCATGATGAAGGTGAAGCTCTTGTCGGCGAA
>JBAYRO010000175.1:0-4229 GCA_041676645.1 Burkholderiaceae bacterium
ACGACAAGCTGCGCGCCGACCCCGGCCTGATCCCGAAGATGGTCTCGGAGATCATCCGCTGGCAGACACCGCTCGCCTTCATGCGGCGCACCGCCGTGGCGGACACCGAGCTCGGCGGCAAGCGGATCAGGAAGGGCGATGCGGTGGTGATGTGGTACCTCTCGGGCAACCGCGACGACAGCATGATCGAGCGACCGCACGACTTCATCATCGACCGGGCCAACCCGCGCCAGCATGTCGCCTTCGGCTTCGGCATCCACCGCTGCGTCGGCAACCGGCTCGCCGAGCTGCAGCTGCGCATCCTGTGGGAGGAGCTGCTGGCCCGCCATCCGCGCATCGAAGTCCTCGGCGAACCCGAGCGCACGCTGTCGAACTTCGTGCACGGATTCACGAGGCTCACGGCGCGCATCCCCGCCTGAGGAAAAATGGAAAAATGGGGTCAGACACGATTAACTAGTTAATCGTGTCTGACCCCATTTTTCTGCCTAGCCAAAGCGAGCGGCAACCGCGGCAAACGCGGCGTCGGTCGCCATCAGCGCCCGGTCGATATCGGCCTCCGTATGCGCGAGCGACAGGAACATGTTGTGGCGCGGATGCAGGTAGGCGCCGCGCGCCAGCGCCTCGGCGCAGAAGAGCGTTCCCTTCGCGACGTCGGCGTCGTCCTCGAAGAGCACCAGCGGCATCTGCACCGGTCCGCTCTGGTGCACCGATACCCCGTGCGACGCGGCCTGCTCGGCCAGCCCGTCGCGCAACAGGCCACCGATGCGCTCCAGATGGGCGACCAGGCCTTCGCGCGCCACGATATCGAGCGTGGCCAGGCCGGCGGCCATCGCCACCGCGCCGCACCAGAACGAGCCGGTGGTGAAGATCCGCTGCGCCGCATCGCGCAAGGCATCGGTGCCGGTGACGGCGGCCAGCGCATGGCCGTTGGCGATCGCCTTGCTCCAGGCGCAGAGATCGGGTCGGATTCCGAGCGGCTCCCAGCTGCCGGCCGGATCGATGCGCAGGCCGGTGCGCACTTCATCGAGGACGAGCGCAGCGCCGGCCCGGTCGCAGATTTCTCGCAGCCGCCGGGCGAAGGCCGGGTCGACCGCTTGCTGCTCGGTGCCGAGCTCATGGCGATGGGGCGTGACGATGATCGCCGCGAGGTCGTCGCCGACCTCGGCCTGGGCCGCCTCGACGCTGGCGATGTCGTTGTAGGTGACGTTCACCAGGTGCGCCCGGTCCTCGGCGGTGGTGCCCGCGGGCACCGGCGTGCACCAGGGCGCCGCGCCGTGATAGGCCCGCCTCGCGACCAGCACCTTGCGCCGGCCGGTGGCGGCACGGGCGATCATGAGCGCGACCGTGGTGGCATCGGTGCCGTTCTTCTGGAACATCGCCCAGTCAGCATGGGCCACGGTATCGACCACACGCTCGGCCAGTTCGACGAAACGCTCGGCCGGGCCGTTGAGACAGTCGCCCAGCGCCTGCTGGCGTGCGGCAGCCGCCTCGACTTCGGGATGCCGGTAGCCGAGCAGGTTCGGCCCCCAGGCGCACATGATGTCGATGAATTCGCGACCATCGACATCGACCAGGCGACAGCCATTGCCGCTGGCGAAGAACTGGGGATACCCGGGCGGCAGCATCGCCGCATGCAGGTGGCCGCTCATGCCACCCGGCACGACGCGGCGGGCGCGCTCGCGCAGGGCGGTATCGCGGGACCGGTCGGTCGCTGGCATGTGTCTCCTCCCCGAGGCTCAAAATGGGGTCAGACACCATTAGCATTAATGGTGTCTGACCCCATTTTGACATTTTGAGCGATCAACCCCGGCCGCCGCCAATCAGCTGCTGCACCAGGGGATGTTCGATGCGCCGGTCGGCGACGGTCGCGTAGATCGCCTCCTCGACGCCTTCGCTGCGCCCGACCATCGCCAGTCCGTAGTGCGCCTCGAGTTCGCCGCCAAGGCGCGAGGCCGCCGGGAAGACCCCCATGCCGCCGGCGGCGAAGGTGGTCATGAGGGCATGGTCCTCGAACTCGCCGGCGATATGCGGACGCAGCTGGTGGCGCTCGAGCCACTGTTCCAGCGGCAGGCGCGATGCCGCCTGCGCTCCCGGCAGCAGCACCGGGACCCGGTCGAGTGCGGCCGGGAAGTCGGCGCGGACCTCGTCCGCAAAGGCCGGCGGCGCGTACCAGGCCAGCGGCGAGAGGTCGAGCCGATGGCTGAACAGGCGCAGGCTCGGGTTCCGCGGCGCCGGCCGATCGGCAAGCATCACATCGAGCCGGTGCAGGGCGACCTCGCCCAGCAGCTCGTCGAGATCCCCCTCGTGCGACAGCAGTCGCAGGCTGGGCTCGGCCAGCAGGGGACGCATCAGCTCGCGGACCATGAGCTTCGGGATGCCGTCGGAGACGCCCAGCGACAGCCGCATGGTGGGCGTGCCGGCGGCATCTCGCACGCGGGTAGGGAGCTCCTCGCCCAGCTGGAAGATCTGGTCAGCCTGGCGGCGCGCCGCCAGGCCCGCATCGGTGAGCGCGATGCCGCGCCCGGCCGGCCGCAGCACCGCATGGCCGAGACTGCGCTCGAGCGCGCGGACCTGCGCGCTGAGAGTCTGCACCGCGATGCCGAGCCGGGCCGCCGCCCGGCTCATGCTGCCTTCATTGGCGACGACCCAGAAATAGTAGAGATGCCGATAGCTGAAGCCCAGGCTCACTGAAGGTTTTTCCGAAGGGTTTCTACGAAATTATCTGCTTTTTCATTATGCAGCACCGGGCTAGGCTGACGCGATCCTCACTTTGTTACCAAGAGAAACCGCCATGGCATTCGACCCCTCGATCCGTCGCGCCGCGAGCACGACCACCTATCCCGGCCGGGGCGCACTGAGCACGGACGTCCAGCGCGTCCTGCGCAACACCTATGCCCTGCTGTCGATGACGCTGCTGTGGAGCGCCTTCATCGCCGCCACCAGCATGGCGATGCGCTGGCCGCATCCGGGCGTCATCCTGACGCTGGCGGGCTTCTTCGGCCTGTTCTTCCTGGTCACGCGGGTGCGCAACAGTGTCTGGGCGCTGCCCGCGGTATTCGCCCTGACCGGCTTCATGGGCTACACCCTGGGCCCGATCCTCGCCGCCTACGCCGCGATCCCCGGCGGCTCGGGCACCATCATGCTCGCGCTGGGCGCCACCGGCGGCACCTTCCTCGCCCTGTCGGCCTACGCCCTGGTGAGCCGACGCGACTTCAGCTTCATGGGCGGCTTCCTCTTCGCCGGCATGATCGTCGCGATCCTCGCCGGCCTCGCGGCGATCTTCTTCTCGATCCCGACCCTGGCGCTGGTGGTCGCCGCCATGGTCGCGGTCCTCGCCAGCGGCCTGATCCTCTTCGAGACCAGCCGCATCGTGAACGGCGGCGAGACCAACTACGTCATGGCCACCGTCGGCCTCTACATCTCGATCTACAACCTCTTCACCAGCCTGCTCGCCCTGATCGGGATGGGCGGCAGCAGCGAATAGGCTTCACGGACAGCCATGCGGGGCCCGGCGCCGGCCGGGCCCGCCCGCCTTTGCGGGAGATAATCGGGCCGTTACGGAGAACGTCCCGATGATCGATCACCTCGACCACCTCGTGCTCACCACCGCCGACGAGGCGGCGTGCGTGCGGTTCTACGTCGACGCGCTTGGCATGCGGCTCGAGACCTTCACCGGCGGCACGCCGCCCGTCGAGCGCCGCGCCTTCGTGTTCGGCGGGCAGAAGATCAACCTGCATCTGAAGGGTCGCGAGTTCGAGCCCAAGGCCCACCTGCCGGTGCCCGGCAGCCTCGACCTGTGCTTCATCGCCAGCGAGCCGCTCGATGCGGTGATCGCCAGGCTGCAGGCCCACGACATCGCTATCATCGAAGGGCCGGTGCGGCGCACCGGCGCCACCGGGCCGATCCAGTCGGTCTATGTGCGCGACCCCGACCTGAACCTGATCGAGATCTCGGTGCCGCATCCAGCGGCCGATGCTTGACCCGGTAAGCCTCCTTAGCTAGACTAGACCAAGGCATCTCGCCAGGAGCCGTCATGTCATCGGTCAACATGTTGCAAGCCAAGTCCTCCCTGTCCCGCCTCGTGGAAGCAATCGAGAGTGGACGGGAACGCGAGATCATCATTGCACGCAACGGCCGCCCAGCGGCCAAACTCGTGCCCATGGATGCAATGCCTGCTGGCAAGCGAATCGGCGTCGCCAAGGGCAAGTTCGAGGTCCCCGACGACATCG
>JBAYRO010000176.1:0-4073 GCA_041676645.1 Burkholderiaceae bacterium
CGCTCCCGGCCAGGGGATCCTGACGCGCGACGAGGTCCGTGCCGAGCTGGCCGAGGCGGTTCGCGACGGCGACGTGATCGCCAACAACGCCACCCTGGAGACCGTGGGCGAGCGCAGCTGATCGCACCCCAGGCGAGCTACAACGGCGCGGTCCCCGCAAGCGCGGGGCCGCGCCGTTTTCGCATCCCGCGACGGAGTTCGGCGCTGCCACTGCGCCGGGTCCAGGCCACCGAGGCCCTCTGGCAGCACTGTCCCTGTCGATCATGGGGAAGTCTTGTGCGAGCCCGAAGACTGAACTAAGGTTCAGTTCATTGATGAACGAGGGTTCATTCCTTCATGGCCTATCGCCAGACACCTGCCGTCGCAGCTCGTCTGCAAGACAACCGGGCTCGCATTCTCGGCTCGGCACGCACGCTCGTGAGCGAAGGAGGGTGGCGCGAGGCGCAGGTGGCAAGCGTCGCTGCCGCCGCGGGCATCGCTACCGGAACCGTGTATCGGTACTTTCCGTCGAAGGCCGACCTGTTCGCCGAGGTTCTTGCAAGCGTCTCGCAGCGCGAGGTCGACGTCCTGATCGAGATCGGCCAATCCGACGAAAGGCCGCTTGGCCGGCTGCATGCGTCAGTCGCGACCTTCGTGAAGCGGGCCATGCGCAACCCCCGGCTGGCCTACGCCCTCATCGCGGAGCCCTGTGACCCCGAGATCGACGCGGCGCGACTGACGTATCGAGCGGCCATCAGTGAGGTGATTCGCTCGATCATCGAGAGTGGACAGGCCAGCGGGGAGATGCGCATCGACGTGCGGCCGGACGTCGCGGCCACCGTCATCGTCGGCGGCTTCATGGAAGGGCTCATCGGGCCCCTTTCGCCCCTGAGTCGCCATCAGACCGAAGAGACGGCCAGTTATCAGCGGCAGGTCGCGGAGCTCGCCGACCAGATTGCAGCCCTTGCCTGCGCCGGTGTATCCGCAAGGCCGGAAATCGTCCAGATCCCCAGGAGGACACGAGCATGAACAAGCCCCTATCTCCCGATGTCCTGGCGCCCCACGCCAGCCGGTACGACACCCATGAGGTGCTGAACCAGGCGCGGCCGGCCAGCGGCTTCAACGCTTTCACCGAGGACGTCGTCCTGCGTGAAGCCATCGCCCGCGAGGCACCGTGGGCCGCGGAGCGCTGCGCGGCACTGGGCGCCGTCGCCGGCGATGAAGAGGTCCAGGAACTCGCACGGCTGGCCAATCGGCACCTGCCGGAGCTCAAGACCCATGACCGCTTCGGCAATCGCATCGACTGGGTCGATTTCCACCCGGCCTGGCACCAGCTGATGTCGCTTGCATGGGAGCACGAGGTGCCGAACCTCTCCTGGCGCACCGACAAGCCGAACGGTCACGTCGCGCGTGCCGTTCTGTCCCACCTGTGGAACCAGGTCGAACACGGAACCGGCTGCCCCACCGGAATGGCCTACGCCTCGTACGCCGGCTTCAGGACAGAGCCCGCCCTGGCTGTCTGGGCCGAGAAGTCGCTTGGCACCGTCTATGAGTTCAGTCGCCGCGAGGTGGCCGACAAGCCTTCCGTTGTCATCGGCTACGCCATGACCGAGAAGCAGGGCGGCTCCGACCTCCGCCAGACGCAAACCACGGCGCGCTTCTCCCACATCGCGGACTACCACGGTGCTCCGGCTCACTGGTACGAGCTCACCGGCCACAAGTGGTTCTGCTCGGTGCCGCAGTCGGACGGCTTCTTCACGCTGGCCAAGGTCGATGGCGGGGTCACCTGCTTCTTCCTGCCTCGGACACTTCCCGACGGCAGCTACAACCGGTTCTTCGTCCAGCGGCTCAAGGACAAGGCAGGCAACAAGTCGAACGCGTCCAGCGAAATCGAGTATGCCGGCACGCTCGCCATCCGCGTCGGCGAGGAAGGTCGGGGCCTCCGGGAGATCCTGTCGCACTCCCACTTGACCCGGCTCGATTTCGCAGTCGGCTCCGCCGGTCTGATGCGCCAGGCATTGACTCTCGCCCTGCGTCACACGACCACCCGTACCGCCTTTGGCAGCTCCATCGCCGACCGGCCCATGATGACCAATGTGCTGGCCGACATGGCGGTCGAGGTCGAAGCGGCGACCCTGATGGCCCTGCGCGTCGCCAGGGCAACCGACCTGATGGAGGCAAGCGAGCAGGAACGGCTCCTCGCGCGCGTGGCAACGCCGGCGGCCAAGTACTTCAATTGTTCCCGGGCGCCGTCCATCGCCAATGAAGCGCTGCAATGCCATGGCGGCAATGGCTTCATCGAAGAGAACCCGATGGCGCGGCTGTACCGCGAGGCGCCCCTCAACAGTGTCTGGGAAGGTACGGCGAACATGATGTGCATGGATGTTCGGCGCGCCATGAGCAGGGACCCGCGCACCGTCGACGCCCTTCTCCAGGAACTCGCTCCGCTGGCTGGCCAGGATCCGCGCTTCGATGCGCTGGTCCGGCATACCGAGCACCTGATGCGGGCAGCCATCGATGACGAGTTCCTTGCTCGCCCGATGACCGAAGCCCTTGCGCGCGCGATCCAGGCCGCCGAGCTCGCGCGTCACAGCACGAAGGAGGTGCTGGACATCTTCCTGGATACGCGCTGCCCGGGTGTCCCCGGCGCCTGGGGCTCCCACTACGGCACCCTGGCCTCCAGCGTGACGCAGGACGCTGCAAGAAGCGTCATGCGCCGGGCGATGGTCACTACTCGACCGTGACGCTCTTGGCCAGGTTCCTCGGCTTGTCCACATCCGTGCCGCGCGCCAGGGCGGCATGGTAGGAGAGCAGCTGCAGCGGCACCACGTGCAGGATGGGGCTGAGCATGCCGGCGTGGTCCACCAGGTTGATCACGTGCACGCCGTCGGCCGGTTCGATACGGGTGTCGCGATCGGCGAAGATGAAGAGCTCGCCGCCGCGGGCGCGCACTTCCTGCAGGTTCGACTTCAGTTTCTCGATCAGGGAATCCTTGGGCGCGACGACCACGACCGGCATGTCCTGGTCGACCAGCGCAAGCGGGCCGTGCTTGAGTTCCCCCGCCGCATAGGCTTCGGCGTGGATGTAGGTGATCTCCTTGAGCTTGAGCGCGCCTTCCATCGCGATCGGGTAGTGCACCCCGCGACCGAGGAAGAGGGCGTTCTCCTTCTTCGCGAAGCTCGCCGCCCACTCCTTGACCTCGTCCTCGCAGTCGAGCACCCGGTTCATGGCCGCCGGCAGGTGGCGCAGCTGGCGCAGGAGCTCCTTCTCGCGTTCGCTGCCGAGGCGGCCGCGCTGCTTGGCCAGCACCAGGCCGAGCACGAAGAGCGAGGCGAGCTGCGTGGTGAAGGCCTTGGTCGAGGCGACACCGATCTCGGGGCCGGCCCGGGTCAGGAAGCGCAGCTTGCTCTGGCGGATCAGCGCCGATTCGGGCACGTTGCAGATCGTCAGGGTGTCGCGCAGGCCCTGGGTCTTGGCATGCTGGAGCGCGGCCAGCGTGTCGGCGGTTTCGCCCGACTGCGAGATGGTGACGACCAGGGTGCCGGGCAGGGAGACGGAATCGCGATAGCGGTATTCGCTGGCGATCTCGACGTTGACGGGCAGGCCGGCGATCGATTCGATCCAGTACTTGGCGACCAGGCCCGCATGGTAGCTGGTGCCGCAGGCGATGATCAGCAGCTGGCGGGTGCGCTTGAAGACTTCACTCGCGTCGGCGCCGAACAGGCCCGGTGAGATGGCGTTGGCATTGGCGAGCATCTCGAGCGTGTTGGCGATGGCGCCGGGCTGCTCGAAGATCTCCTTCTGCATGTAGTGCTCGTAGTTGCCGAGCTCGATTTCGTCGGCCGAGATCTGGCTCTCGACGATCGGCCGCTCGGCCGGCTTGCCGTCGGCGTCGGCGATCGTGTAGCCGTCGGCGCGGATCTCGACGACGTCGCCCTCCTCGAGATAGCTCACATGCCGGGTCACCTGCAGCAGCGCCGAGGTGTCCGAGGCGAGGAAGTTCTCCCCCTTGCCGCTGCCGCCATTGCCGATGCCCAGCAGTAGCGGCGAGCCACGGCGCGAGCCGACGACGGTGCCGGGCTGCTTCGAGCTGA
>JBAYRO010000177.1:0-4069 GCA_041676645.1 Burkholderiaceae bacterium
CCGAAAAGCTCGGCCAGGGCCCGGCGCAGCTCGTCGGGGCCGGGCTCGCGCCCCGGCTCGACCGGCAGCAGCCGATGTCGCACCAGGGTGAAATAGACCCATTCGGTCTTGTCGATTCGCCCGTCGGCCTCGATCGCCGCGCGGCAGGCATCGAGCAGGCGCTCATGGAGCTCCCGGGGCCAGGGCCGCAGGCGGGCGGTCAGGACCTCCAGCAGCGGCAGGCGCAGCCAGAGCGCCTCGGGCCGGGCAACCCAGGCGAGCGCCGCCGCCAGCGGATCGTCGGCCCGGCGTGCCGCGGGGACGTCGGCCGCGTCCGCTTCGTCGGGCGCTTCGGCCGGATCACCGACCGGCGTCGCCACCAGCCCGCCCAGCAACCGGCTCGCCTGCTCGAAGGACGGCGACAGTCCGCGCACCGCCGACAGCAGCACCCCGGCATGGTCGACGGCCGACATCGATGCGCCCACCAGGGCCTCGACCGACAGGGCCGCGCCGATCCCCGAACCCACGGGTTCGTCGAGCGGGACCACGATGGGCACGAGGCAGGAATCGCCGGAAGGGAACTCCAGCGGCGCCAGTGCCGCGATCGGCGAAGGCGTTACCGCGACGCGCGCCTCCACCACCGATTCGATCGAGGGCATGTAGCGGCCGTAAAGTCGGCGGATACGCAGCGCCAGCGCGGGATGCGAGTCGAGCCAGCCATGGCGCCGGCTCTGGCCGGCCAGCAGGAGATGGGCAACGACATCGGCGTATTCCGACTCCAGCCGTCGTCCCCGTTGCCCGGCGACCTTGCGCAGGGCCCGGCCGAGCCCCTGCGGGTCGCGAGTCAGCTCGACCGCCCGGGCATCGGCGAGGAGCTCGCGCTGGCGGCTCAGCCCCGCCTGGATCAGGCGCCCGGCGAGATGCCCGATCCAGCCGATCCCGATCAGCGCGACGCCGGCCAGCCACAGACCAGGCCAGGGAATGCCTCCCGGACGGCCGCGGCCACGCAGGAAGTCGCGGCGCGGCAGGGCGGCCCCGATCATCCCGTGCCCCATCACCGAGAGCGACATGAGGCCGTAGAGCGCGCCCGCCGCGCGGGTATTGAGCGCGACATCGCCGTGCACGACATGCGCGATCTCGTGGGCGACCACGCCCTGCAGCTCGGCCCGGTCGAGCCGCTCGACCGCGCCCCGGGTGACGATGATCGCGCAGCGCGTCGGTTCGTCGCCGGCGGTCAGGGCATTGATCGTCGGATCATCGAGCACGAAGACCTCGGGCACCGCGATCCCGGCGGCGATCGCCATCTCGTCGACCACGTTGGCCAGGCGACGATGGCGCAGGTCGTACTCATCGAGCGAGCGGGCGCCGAGCCGGTGCGCGACCGCTGCGCCGCCATCGGCCAGGCGCAGGGATTCCAGCCAGGCGCCGCCGACCACGAACAGCAGCACGACGAAGCTGTTGGTCAGCACGAAGTACGGCGGCAGGGGCGCGCCCGCCGTGCTCAGCTTCCAGATGGCTTCGCCCGCGAGATTCACCGCCAGCAGCACCAGCGCGACCGCGAGCGCGAACAGCAGCACGAGCCGTCGCGAGGACGCGCGTGCCCTGGCCTGTCGTTCGAAGAACTCCATGCTCAACGGGCCCGGACGGACCGTGCCGAGCGCCTGGCGATCTCAGAGTTCGACCGCAATCGACTCTCGCTCACGGGAGGAACGGGTGGCGCGCAGCGAACTCGCGCTGCGGAACCCGAAGGCACCGGCGACGATCGATGCCGGGAAGGATTCGATCGAGGTGTTGTAGCGCATCACATCGTCGTTGAAGGCCTGGCGAGCGAACGCGATCCGGTTCTCGGTCGATGACAGCTCCTCGACCAGATGGGCCACGGTTTCATCGGCCTTCAGGTCGGGATAGGACTCGACCAGGGCGAACAGCTTTCCGAGCGGGCCCGCCAGGGCCGCCTCGGCCATTTCGATCGCCGCCAGACCGCTCGCGTCACCGGGCCGTTCCTGGGCGGCGGCGTGCGCCGCCACCGCTTGCTGGCGAGCCTGCACGACGGCCTCGAGCGTCTCGCGCTCATGCGCCAGATAGGCTCGCGTCGCCTTGACGAGATTGGGAATGAGGTCGTACCGACGCTTGAGCTGCACGTCGATCTGCGCGAACGCGTTGTGGAAGCGGTTGCGCGAAGCGATGAACTCGTTGTACTTCACGACCGCCCAGATGAGCACGACCGCGAGCAGTACAACGAGAATCGCGAGGCCGTTCACCGAGAGCATCTTCGACACCGCCAGAATTGCCGAGGGGATGTCGAATTGTCGGGTGAAACGCGCGTCCTGAGGGCCGATGCACGCGCCGCCCGTCGGGCACAGGGGGGCATCCGTCCGGCATGCTTTCGAGAACCGCCGGACAGCGGCCGGAAGCCTCCGTCCGCCCGCGTCCGGGACGCCGCGCGAATGCGCGCGTACCGACTCGCGGAAAGCTCAGCCGCTGCTTGCCCGGCCGTCGAGCCGGCGTGCTTCCTCGGGCGAGATCAGCTCGAAGACGGTGACCACGCGAGCGACACCGGATGTCCGGCTGGCGATCCGGGCGGCCGCATCGGCTTCGGCCGCGGTGACCAGGCCCATCAGGTAGACCGTGGTCTTCTCGGTGACGACCTTGACCGAATTGCCGGGGACTTCGGAGCTGTTGAGCAGCGCCGTCTTGACCCGGGTGGTGATGGAGGTGTCGGTGACCGAGGAGCCGAACGACGCCCTGCCCGCGATGTCGAGTTCATTGTGTACCTCGACCACGTTCTCGATGCCGCGCACGACTTCGGTGGCGCGCGCCTTGACGCTTTCGTTCTCGGCCTGGCCACTGAGCAGCACCCGGCGATTGAAGCTCGTCACCGAAATGCCGCCACCCTGGAGCTGGTTCGCGCGCAATGCCTCGTGGGCCTTCAGTTCGATGGCCTGGTCTTCGGTCTGGGCGCCGATGGTGCGTCGGTCGATGGCGGCAAGCCCACCCACGACGATGCCGGTGGCGGCGGCGGTGAAGCAGCCGGCGAGCCCGGCGCTCATGCCGACCAGGGCCGCCACCAGCGCGGCACGTGCGATCGCTTGCATCTTCAGTTCACTCCCGGGTGTCGGTGCCCTGCGCGAAACCACGCATCGCGTCGATTGCGTCGCAAAGGCAATGGATGAGCAGGAGGTGGATCTCCTGGATTCTGCAGGTACGGGCATGTGGAACCCGCAACTCGATGTCGTCCGGCCCGAGTATCGCGGCGATCCGGCCGCCGTCGCGGCCGGTCAGGGCGAGGACCCGCATGCCCCGTCCGCCGGCGGCCTCGATGGCGCGCACGATGCTCATCGACTTCCCGCTGGTGCTGATGGCGACGAGCACATCGCCCTCGCGACCCAGCCCGCGGACCTGACGGGCGAAGACTTCATCGTAGCCGTAGTCGTTGGCGACCGCGGTAAGGATCGAGGTGTCGGTGGTGAGCGCGATCGCGGAGAGCTCCTCGCGTTCGGACTCGAAGCGACCGATCAACTCCGCGGCGAAATGCTGGCTGTCGGCGGCCGAGCCGCCATTACCGCAGATCAGGACCCTGCCTCCACCGGCAAGACAGGTATCGAGCATGCGCGCCGCGCGCTCGGTCGGCTCGATGAGTACGGCTCGAGCGGCGGCCTTGGCGTCGATGCTTTCGGCGAAATGGGCGTCGATGCGGGAGGCGGTCGTCATCGATCCGGATTATACGGCGCGCGCTCAGTGAAACGCATCGCGCAGCCAGTGGATGCGACCGTCGTCGATCGCGCAGACATCGAATCGGCAGGCCGGCCAGGGGCGATCGCCGAAGCGGCGCTTGAGCAGGTACTGCGCCTGCAGCCGGATGCGTCGCTGCTTGGCCGGCGTAACGCTCGCGGCGGCGCCACCGAAGGCCGCGCTCGCGCGTCGGCGCACTTCGACGAAAACCCATTCCGAGCCATCGATCATGACGAGGTCGATTTCACCGAGCGGGCTTGCATCGTTGCGCGCCACCAGGCGCAGGCCGGCGCGCTCGAGGTGGCGCATGGCGAGATCCTCGGCCTCGTCGCCGCGGCGCTGGGTCGGCGAACGCCGG
>JBAYRO010000178.1:0-3970 GCA_041676645.1 Burkholderiaceae bacterium
CGGCGCCGTGCGCAGCGCATGGGCGGTGGCCGGATCGATGTCGCACCAGGTGGCCGAGCCGAGCAGGAGGCGATGGATGCCGCCGTCCCCGGCGCGCAGGCTGGCGGAGACGCCGAAGCCGGGCTCGTCGTGGTGTTCGCCGGGCAGGAGCGTGATGGCCGGGCCGGAGTGCTCGCCGGCGGCCGCGATGATCGCGCGGGCAAAGGGATGGGCCGAGCCGGTCTCGAGCGCGGCTGCCCAGGCGAGCAGTTCCGGCGCCTCGCGATCGGCGGCCGGCTGCACCGCGATCACCTGCGGCCGGCCCTCGGTGAGGGTGCCGGTCTTGTCGAAGACGACGTCGGTGCAGCGGGTGAGCGATTCGAGCGTATGGCCGCGGGTGACCAGGATGCGTCGGCGCAGCAGGGCGCCGGTGGCGGCGGCCAGGGCGGTCGGCGTCGCCAGCGAGAGGGCGCAGGGGCAGGAGACCACCAGCACCGCGATCGCGACCGGCGCGGCGCGCGCCGGGTCGATCGCCAGCCAGACGCCGAAGACGATCGCGGTGAACACGAGCAACAGGCTCACGAACACCCCGGCGACGTGGTCGGCGATCCGCGAGAGGCGGGGCTTGTCCTCGGCGCTGCGCTCGATCAGTCGTTCGATGGTCGACAGGGTGCTGCGACCCGTCTCGCGCAGGACCTCGAGCGCCAGCGGTGCGCCGGCATTGACGGCGCCTCCGGGCACCTCGTCGCCGGCGACGATCGGCACCGGTACCGATTCGCCGGTGAGCAGCGCGAGATCGACCGCGCCGCGCCCCTCGAGCAGGACGGCGTCGACGGCAATGCGCTCGCCGCTGTCGACCCGGATCCGGTCGCCGGGCTCGAGGCGGATCGCCGGCACGCTTTCCTCGCTGCCGTCCGCCGCCAGGCGAGTCACCCGCTCGGGCGTGGCGCTGGTGATCGCATCGAGCGCGCGGCCGGCGCGGCGTCGCGCGATCCATTCCAGGTAGCGCGCGCCGAGCAGCAGGAAGATGAACATCGTGACCGAGTCGAAATAGACTTCGCCACGCCCGGTGATCGTCGCCCAGGCGCTGGCGGCGAAGGCGACGCCGATGCCGATCGCCACCGGCACGTCCATGCCCGGGCTGCGCGCCCGCAGGTCGCGCCAGGCGCCGGTGAAGAAGGGCGCCGCCGAATACAGGACGGCCGGCACCGTCAGCACGAAGCTCGCCCAGCGCAGCAGGCTGTCGTAGGCAAGCTCGATGTCGCCGGGCTCGGTGATGTAGGCCGGGAAGGCGTACATCATCACCTGCATCATCGCGATGCCGGCGACGAACAGTCGCCGGAACATCGTCTTGCTGGTGCGCACGATCGCTTCCTCGCGCCGCTTCGGATCGTAGGGCACGGCGTGGTAGCCGACATCGCGAAAGCGCGCGAGCAGGGTCGACAGGCGGGTGGTGGCGGGATCCCAGCGGACCACCGCCCTTTCGGTGGCGAAGTTCACGTTCGCCGCCAGCACCCCCGGTTCGGTCGCCAGGGTGCGCTCGAGCAGCCAGACGCAGGCGCCGCAGCGCATTCCCTCGATGGCGAGGCTGACCTCGGTGCCCTCGCCGTCCTCGGCCGCGCGCGCGAAGCCGGCCTGCACCTGGGCATCATCGTAGAGCGAGAGCTGCTCGAGTTCGGGCGGGACCGCCGCCACGGCGCTCGCCGGGCCGGTGCGATGGCGGTAGTAGTCGGTGAGGCCGGCCGCGACGATGGCGCCGGCGACGGCTTCGCAGCCGGCGCAGCACATCGGGCGCGCCCGGCCATCGACGACGGCCGACCAGCGCCCCGGCTCGAGTACCGCCAGGCCGCAGTGGAAGCAGGTCGATTCGTCCGCCGCTTCGTGCACCGTTTCGATCGACGTTGAGGTCAGCAAATCAAAAGCAGTAGGCGATCGCGGCCTTGATATGCTCGGTCGGATCGAGGCGCAGCAGGCCCATGATGCCGAACACGATGATCAGGACGCCGGCGCCGGCCCGGATCCAGCGATTCTGCAGCCAGCCGGCGACTCGTCCGGCCGACCAGCCGAGCGCGAGCAGATTGGGCAGGGTGCCCAGGCCGAAGGCGGCCATCAGCAGCGCCCCGTCGAGCGCGCTGGCGCTGGTCAGGGCGGCGAGCAGGCCCACATACACCATGCCGCAGGGCACATAGCCCCAGAGCATGCCGGCGAGCCAGGCGTCGCGCGTGGTGTCGCCGCGCATCGCGCGCGCCGCGACGGGCCCGATCGCCCGCCACAGGCCGCGTCCGGCCGCCTCGATCGGCGCGATCGAGCGGATCGCGCCGCTCACGTAGAGGCCGAGCAGGATCAGGGTCAGGTTGGCGAGCACGAACACGAACTGCTGCACCGGCAGCACGCGGCTCATGAGGAAGGCGCTCGAGCCGATGCCGCCGACCACCGCGCCGGCCAGGATGTAGCTGGAGATCCGTCCGCCGTTGTAGGCCAGCAGGCGAAGCAGGCGGCTCGGCTGGCGGCCGGGCCGGGCGGCGGCGCCCCGCGTGCCGGGCGCGCGAATGGGCATCCCGTGCCCGGCGATGCCCATCGCGCCGACGATGCCGCCGCACATGCTGGCGCAATGCAGGCCGCCGAACAGGCCGACGAGAAACAGCGACAGCAGCGAAGGTTCGAGCATCCGGATACCGCCTACAGGATGGGATCGACGTTCGCGCGCCTCGCGGATTCTCGCTGGTAGCGATCGAAACAGGCGCCGATTGCGCGCAGGTAGCGCCGCCCCGGCGGCGTCACGGCGATCCACTCTTCGTCGATTTCGACCATGCCGGCATCGATCCAGGGCTCCAGCGCCCGGAGTTCGGCGGCGAAGTACGACTTGAAGTCTATCAGGTGGGCGATCTCGATCGATTCGATCGCCACACGGCCGGCAGCGCAAAGACCATGGATCACCGCCCGTCGCACCAGGTCGTCCGCATCGAGCTCGAAGCCCCGGGCCACCGGCAGCAGGCCCTGGCGGACGGCCTCGACGTACTCGTCGGGCGAGCGCAGGTTCTGGCTGTAGGAGGCGCCGACCCGGCTGATGGCGGATGCGCCGAAGCCGATCAGGTCCGATTCGGGCTGGGTCGAGTAGCCATGGCGGTCCCAGTCGAGGTGGCCGGCGCGGCGGGCGCGTGCCAGCGGATCGTCGGGGCGGGCGAAATGGCCGATGCCGATGAACTCGTAGTCCGCCGCCGCGAGGCATTCGTGCGCGCGCGCATGCAGCAGGGTGAGTTCGGCGAGCGAGGGCAGGTCCGCGACCGGGATGTTGCGCTGGTTGCGGTAGCGCTGCGGCTCGTGGCGATAGTCGTGCAGGGTGATGCGGCTCGGGCCCATGGCGATGACTCGCGCCAGGGTGCGCACGAACCCCGCCGCGGTCTGGCGGGGCAGGCCGCAGACGAGGTCGATGCCGATCGAGCGAAAGCCCGCCTCGCGGGCCTCGGCGACGAATTCGGCGGTCCGGGACGTCGACTGCGTCCGCCGTACGGCCCGCAGGACCGTGGGATCGAGGTCGGGAATGCCGATCGCGAGGCGGTTGAAGCCGATCGCCGCGAGCCTGGCGGCCAGCCCCGGCTCGGCATCGCGCGGATCGACCTCGATCGCATGGTCGCCGCCCGGTCGCACCTGGAAGCTCGCCCGGATCGTCTCCGCGAGGCCGGCGAGCTCGTCGGCCTGGAAGTAGTTCGGCGTACCGCCGCCCCAGTACATCCGGACCACCTGCTGGCCGTGGCCGATCTCGGTGGCGACCATCGCGACCTCCTCGGCGAGTTGCCCGAGATAGTCGCGCGTGCGGCTCCGGCTGCGGGTGACGAGCTTGTCGCAGCTGCAGTGGTGGCAGCCCGAAGCGCAGAAGGGCAGGTGGACGTAGAGCGACAGGGGGCCGGCGCTGGCCAGCTTGTGCCGGTGCAGCCAGCGTCGGTAGCTGGCCGCATCGAAGGCCTCGACGAAGCGCTGGGGCGCCGGATAG
>JBAYRO010000179.1:0-3949 GCA_041676645.1 Burkholderiaceae bacterium
CCAGCGTGAAGACGGCGATGATGGCCGCCGTCAGCGCGCCGAAGGTGACGAGCGGGATCGAGCCCTCATAGGTGCGCTCGCCATGGGCGATGACCAGCGTGCCGAAGAACACGCCGACGCCGACGAGCGCGCCGACCGCGAAGATGATCAGGCCGAGATAGAAATGGGGCGCGGCCTGCATCGGCGGATAGGAGGTGAACATCACGCTCGAATCGCCCTGGAACACCGCCACGTTGGTCATGATCGCGCCGACGATCATCAGCCAGAACCCGGCCCAGGCTATCCTCGGCGTCGCCAGCCGCGATCCGAGCAGGACGGCGGAGGCGAAATAGAGGATCGCGATCTCGAAGAAGATGATCCAGAACAGGAGCACGTTGGCCCCGTGCCCGGTGAGCACGAGATAGAACCAGTCGGACGGCAGCAGGTGCACCGCCGGCCAGCGCGTGAGCGCGACGAGCAGGCCCATCACCCCGCCGACGGCGAGGAAGATCACCGCGGCGACGGCGTTGGCCTTGATCAGCGATTGCGCCGCGGCCTCCACCTTGAGGCCGGTATAGCGGCAGGTGCGGAAATCGCCCGTGGCGGAAGCGCCGGCGTAGGAAGCGTCTATGGCTGTCATTGTCCCCTCCAGCCTATTCGACGACCCGGATGCGGCCGGTCATCAGGTGATGGCCGATGCCGCAGAACTCGTTGCAGGCGATGCCGTATTCACCCGCCTCGGTGGGGGTGAAGGTGACGATCTGCTCGTATCCGGGGTGAACGGAGATGTTGATGTTGACGGGCTGGAGCGAGAAGCCGTGCTGCCAGTCCACCGACGACAGGTGGAAGCGGTAGCTCTGCCCCTTCTTCAGCTCCAGGATCGGCCACCATTCCCACAGCCGGGCGAGAAGATAGACGTCCTCGCCCACCGGCGGACGCACGATGGGAACGCCCATCTCGTCGCCGACCTGATACTGCTCGGCGAAGTCCGCGACCTTCTGCTCGAAGGCGGCGGGCGTGACGCGGTAGGTCTCGGTGGACAGGTTCTGGCCGCCGATGAAGTGCCAGGCGATCATGAAGAAGAACATGAACAGGCCCCAGAGGAAGGCGACGACGATCCAGCCGATCTCGACGCGCGCGATCGGTTCGTTCCACCAGAGCCGGTTTTCGGGAGGTGATATGGCCATTGGAATCCCCTCGGTGCCAGGTTCAAAGCCGTTTCAGGGCGCGATGGGGATGGATGCGATCTCCATCACCCCCCACACGATGTAGAGGACCGTCGGGACCGTGATCCCGATGAAAAGAAGCAGGAACGGGTTGTCGAGAAGCTGCTGCATGGCCGGCACCTTTTCCGGCCGTTCCGGCTGTTGCTCACTGTGGTTCATCGTCTTCCTCCTGAAGGGAGCTCATCACCCGTGGGCGTACCAGATGGGCGCGCCGGCCACGCTTGACGGAAATCAAGAACGGGCCGGGCACCCCCCGCCCCGGCCGGCCCGACCGCCGTTTTAGTTGCGCGGGCGCAAAGTCGCGGCCGGGCGGATATGGTCCTGTCAGGGTGCAGGGGATAAAAACCATGAGCGAGTTGCGCATCGGCCCACACGACCGCGAGACGATCCGGGCGGCTCCCATGTTCTCGGCGCTGCCGCCGGAGGCGATGGACGGCCTCCTCTCCCGGTCGGAGCTTCAGCATCACCAGCGGCGGACGCCGCTGTTCGAGCAGGACGAGCCGGCCGGCGCCTTCTATCTGGTACTCGACGGCTGGGTGAAGCTGTTCCGCATGACGGTGAGCGGCGACGAGGCGGTGGTCGGCGTCTTCGCGCGCGGCGACTGCATCGCCGAGGTGCCGTGCCTGACGGGCGGGCGCTACCCGGTCAGCGCCGAGGTGGTGTCGGATGCGCGGCTGCTTGCCGTGCCCGGCCGCGCCATCGCCGAGATGACGCGGGCCTCGCCGGAGATCGGGCTGGCCATGCTCGCCTCGACCTCGTTACACCTGCGCAAGCTGGTCGACCAGATCGAAGAGCTGAAAGCGCGCACCGGGCCGCAGCGGCTGGCCAACTTCCTGGTCGAGCTCGCCCCGGTCAAGGAAGGACCGTGCACGATCGCGCTGCCCTACGAGAAGCTGCTGATCGCCGGGCGGCTCGGCATGAAGCCGGAAAGCCTGTCGCGCGCCTTCCAGCGCCTGCAAAGCGTGGGCGTGCGCATCAACAACAGCACCATCGCGGTCTCCGATGTCTCCCGTCTGGCCGAATTCGCCGGCCGCGAGCGGCTGATGGCCTTCCGCTGCCCCGCCTTCCGCGTCGGCTGCGCGCCGGGGTGAGAACCACTCTGCCCCTCGTCATCCCGGAAGCCGGAGCGAAGCGGAGGCTGTCCGGGATCCATTGAGCGGCGCGGCCGGGTGAGGATGGCGCGTGGGCGGCCCTGACATGCGCCGGCACGAGAGCCGGGCCGCGCTTGACGATCCTGCGGCCAATGGATCCCGGCTCGGCGGGCGCAACGCGCCCTTGGCCGGGATGACGGCGATGCCAAAGAAAAAACCCGCCGGATCGCTCCGGCGGGCTTTTCTGTTGAGCTTCGAAAAGCCTTAGTCGCGGCCCTGCTTCTTGAGCGCGGCGCCGAGGATGTCGCCGAGCGAGGCGCCGGAGTCGGTCGAGCCGTACTGGGCGACCGCCTCTTTCTCCTCGGCGATTTCCAGCGCCTTGATCGAGACCTGGAGCTTGCGGGTCTTCCTGTCGAAGACGATGACGCGGGCATCGACCTTCTGGCCGACCGAGAAACGCTCGGGGCGCTGCTCGTCGCGGTCGCGCGACAGGTCGGAGCGCTTGATGAAGGTCTCGAGGTCGTGATCGACCAGGTTGACCTCAAGCCCGCCGTCCTTGACCGCCGTGACCTCGCAGGTGACGACCGCGCCCTTGCGCAGCTCGCCCGAGGACGCCGCCTCGCCGACCGCGTCGCGGCCGAGCTGCTTGATGCCGAGCGAGATGCGCTCCTTGTCGATATCGACGTCGAGCACCTGCGCCTGCACCATGTCGCCGCGGTTGTACTCCTCGATCACCTGCTCGCCCGGACGGTTCCAGTCGAGGTCGGAGAGGTGGACCATGCCGTCGACATCGCCGTCGAGACCGATGAACAGGCCGAACTCGGTCTTGTTCTTGACCTCGCCCTCGACCACCGAGCCGACCGGATGGTTGCGGGCGAAGGCCTCCCACGGGTTTTCCAGCGTCTGCTTCAGGCCGAGCGAGATGCGGCGCTTCTGCGGGTCGACCTCGAGCACGACCACGTCGACTTCCTGCGTCGTCGACAGGATCTTACCGGGATGGACGTTCTTCTTGGTCCACGACATCTCGGAAACGTGGATCAGGCCCTCGATGCCCGGCTCCAGCTCGACGAACGCGCCGTAGTCGGTGATGTTGGTGACCTTGCCGAGGATCTTCTTGCCGATCGGGAACTTGGTCCCGATATCCTGCCACGGATCGGCCTCCAGCTGCTTCATGCCCAGCGAGATGCGGTGCGTCTCCTGGTTGATGCGGATGATCTGGACCTTGACGGTCTGGCCGATGTTCAGGATCTCGGTCGGGTGGTTGACGCGGCGCCACGCCATGTCGGTGACGTGCAGCAGGCCGTCGATGCCGCCGAGATCCACGAACGCACCGTAGTCGGTGATGTTCTTGACCACGCCCTCGACCACCTGACCCTCTTCGAGGTTCTGGACGATCTCGGAACGCTGCTCGGCGCGGCTCTCTTCAAGCACGGTGCGGCGCGAGACGACGATGTTGCCGCGACGGCGATCCATCTTGAGGATCTCGAAGGGCTGCGGGTTGTGCATCAGCGGGGTCACGTCGCGGATCGGCCGGATATCGACCTGGCTGCGCGGCAGGAACGCCACGGCGCCGTCGAGATCGACGGTGAAGCCGCCCTTGACCTGGTTGAAGATGACGCCCTCGACGCGCTCGCCGGCGTTGAACTTGGCTTC
>JBAYRO010000180.1:0-3930 GCA_041676645.1 Burkholderiaceae bacterium
TCCTGGTGCGCGGGATGATACGCTTCGGCCGAATCGAGAATGAACTGATGTCTCTCCTTCATCGAAGCGGCAATACCGTCGAGGTCCAATGGCAGTATCGGCTTTGAAGCGCGGCGAAGCGATCGCCTGGATTCCGCCGCGCTCGGTCGGGGAACGGGCGTTCGCCACCGAACCGCGGCTGCTGCTGGGTATCGCCGGTCCGGATGGGCTGGTGGTCCAGGCGTCGAGCCTCGATGCGCTGCCCAGGTTGCGTTCGGTGCGGCTCGTGTTCGATGCTCGCGATGTCAACCTGCTGGTCGCGAAGCTGCCGCCACTGGCCGGGCCCAGGCTGCGGCGGGCGCTGCCCAATGTCCTCGAGGATCGCCTCCTCCAGGATCCGCAGTCCTGCCTGTTCGCCCCGGGACCGGTGCTTGCCGACGGCATGCGCCCGGTGGCCGTCATCGATCGCAGCTGGTTCGAGTTCGTGCTCGGCGCCTTCGAGCGCCGGGGCCTGCGGGTGAGTCGTGCCATGGCGGGGCAGCTGGCGGTGCCGATGCAGCCGGGCGCCGATTCCCTCGCCTGCATCGGCGATGGCATCGCGCTGCGCACGGGTCGGCACGAGGGCATCGGCTGGCAGGCGTCGGACGACTCCCGAGGCAGGGCGCTGGCGCTCGATGCCTTGCTTGCGCAGCGCTCCCTGCAGCGGGACGAACCGCCGCCCGACCGGCTGGTGGCCTATGTGGCCGACGAAAGCTGGAGCCGGCCGCTGGCGGCTTCGGCGGCGCGCGCCGGCGCCACGCTCGCCATCGAGACTCTCCAGGTCCCCGGCGACGACGGCATCGACCTGCTGGCGGGCCGCGAGGGCAGTGGGCTGGGTCGCCGGCTGGCCGACGTCGACTGGCGCGCCTGGCGCTGGCCGGCGGGCTGGGCGCTGGCCGTGCTGGTCGCCTTCCTGGTGGGACTGAACCTGCATTGGTACCAGATGCGCAGCGAAAGCCAGCGCCTGCGCGCCGCGCTCGAGCGAGGCTTCCGGGAGACCTTCCCGCGGGTGCCGGTCGTGGTCGATCCGGTCCTGCAGATGGAGCGCGAACTGGCCGGCCTGCGCGCCCGTTCGGGGCAGAGCGGGCCGGCGGACTTCGTTCCCCTGCTGGCCCGCTTCGCCCAGTCGCTCGGCCCCCAGGCCGCTGGTGCGATGACCGGCGCCGAGTACCGCGATGGTCGCCTGGTGGTGCATTTCATACCCGCCCTGGTGCAGGCGGCCGGGGTCCGCCAGGAGATGGAGCAGGCGGGCCGGCGCAACGGCCTGAAGATCGAGTTTCCCCAGCCAGGCGAGCCGGTTGCGACCGTCTCGATGCTCTAGGAGGGAACGCGATGCTCGAATCATTGCTGGGTTGGTGGCGGGAGCGCGCGCTGCGTGAGCGCCGGATCCTGGTGGGCGGGGCTTCGATCCTGCTGGTCGCCATCGTCTGGCTGTTCGCCTTCGAACCGGCCTGGATCGGGCGCCAGCGACTGGCGCAGGAGTTGCCCCAGCAGCGCGCCGAACTCGCCCGCCTCGCCTCGATGATCGATGAGGCGCGGGCCCTCGAGTCGGTTGCCGGTGTGGCGCCGGCCAGTGGTTCGGTGCGGGCCTCGCTCGAGAAGTCGCTGGCAGCGGCGGGGCTTGCCAGCGGCGTCGAGATCGAGCAGCGTGGCGATCGCTTCGACCTGCGCTTTCCGGTCGTGCCCTTCGCCGCCTGGGTCGACTGGGTGGCGCTTGCGGTGCGCGAATCCCGGGTGCGGGTCGTCGATGTGCGGCTGACCCGTGATCCGCGTGACGGCCATGTCGCCGCCCGCCTCAGCGTCCAGGCCGACGAGGGCGCGCGTTGAAGCCGACCCGGCTCTGGCTGGCTGCCGCCCTGGCTGGCGCCCTGGCCGTCGCGCTGGTCCTGCTGGCCTTCGCGCCGGCGAGCCTCGCCGATATGGCGCTGCGGGCGGTCAGCAATGACCGGGTGGCGCTCACCGAGACCGACGGTTCGATCTGGAATGGCAGCGGCCGTCTCGTCTTCGTGGATGTCGCCTCGCTCGACGCCGCCCGCGCCGCCGGCTCGCCCGTCCTGCCCGGGGTTGCGGTGCCCGGGCGCCTCTCATGGGAGCTGCGCCGGTTGCCCCTGGTCTTCGGCCTGATCGACGCCCAGGTCCAGCTCGTCGGGATGTCCGATACCGTCCGGCTATCGGGCCACGTCGGTGAGTTGCGGGTCGCCGCCGGCCGTCTGGCGCTTCCCAGCGTCGATCTGGGTCGGCTCGGGTCGCCGTGGAATACAATCAGGCCAGCCGGTTCGCTCGAGCTCCGGTGGGACGGACTGGTGTTTCGGGACAACGGGTTCGAAGGCAGGGCCGAGATCGATCTGCGTGGCATGGCTTCCGCGCTCACTCCGGTAAGACCCCTGGGCGACTACCGGATCGAGCTCAGGGGCGATGGAGGCCGCGCCGCGCTGGGCATCCAGACGCTCCAGGGCCCCCTCAGGCTCTCCGGCAAGGGAACCTGGGATGCCCGGGCGGGAGTGCGCTTCGACGCGGAGGCGTCTGCCGACGAATCGGAAAGGCAGCGACTCGATGCCTTTCTCGGAATGATCGGCCGGCGTGTCGGTGATCGGACAATCATCAAGATCGGAGCATGACCGTTTTTCATCGCGCCCCTCCAATCCGCTCCCTCCCGCATGGCCGGCTCGCCCGGGGCCTGCTGTTCGCCCTGCTCGCGCTCGTCCTCGCCCTGCCGGTGCCGGGCCTCGTCCGGGCCCAGAACGGCGAAGGGATCACCCTCAATTTCCGCGATGCCGATGTCGATTCGGTGATCGGCGCGTTCGGCCATCTGCTCGATCGCACCTTCATCATCGATCCGCGGGTCCGCGGCAAGCTCACCCTGGAAACCCCGGGGCCGGTCAGCAAGGCCCGGGCTTACGAGATGCTGCAAAGCGCGCTGCGCGTGCAGGGTTTCGCGATCGTCGACAGCGGGGGGCTGTCCAAGGTGGTGCCCGAGGCCGAGGCCAAGCTGCAGTCGGGGCCGGTCAGCGCCGGCCGCCAGCCCGTCGCGGGCGGCGACCAGGTCGTGACGCAGATCTTCCGGCTCAACTACGAGTCGGCGACCAATCTCGTGCCGGTGCTGCGCCCCCTGATCGCGCCCAACAACACGATCAACGCCTATCCGAACAACAATTCCCTGGTCATCACCGACTACGCGAGCAACCTCGAGCGCATCGGCCGCATCATCGCGACGCTCGACAATCCCAGCACCCGCCAGGTCGAGGTGATACCGGTCCGGCACGCGATCGCGTCGGATGTCGCGGTGGCGGTCAGTCATCTGCTCGGAGGCGCGGGCGCGGCCGGCGGCGGTGCGGGACAGGGCGGCGCCCAGGCGGGCAGCCCCGGCGCCAGCGATCCGGGCCAGCGGGTGATCGTCCTCGCCGATCCACGCACCAACTCGATCCTGGTGCGGGCCTCCACCGTTGCCAACATCCGGCTCGCCAGGTCCCTGATCGCCCAGCTCGACCAGCCCGAGGCCAACGGCGGCAACATCCATGTCGTCTACCTGCGCAATGCCGAGGCGACCAAGCTCGCCCGCACCCTCTCGGGGGTGCTCGGCGGCCAGGGCGGCCAGGCAAGCACCACGGTGCAGGACAGCATCGGCCAGGCTTCGACGATGATGGGCGACACCGGCATGGGAATGGGCCAGGGGGCGTTCCCCGGCGGCGGCGCGTCATCGATCCAGACCACGCCCCTGTCGGGCAGCGGCGGCGAGGCAGGCGGGCCGGTCGCGGTGCGGGCGGGCGGAGCGATCATCGCCGCCGACCCCAGCACCAATTCGCTGATCATCACGGCGCCCGAACCGGTCTACCGCAACCTGCGCAAGGTCATCGACCAGCTCGACGTGCGCCGCGCCCAGGTCTACATCGAATCGCTCATCGTCGAGGTCAA
>JBAYRO010000181.1:0-3831 GCA_041676645.1 Burkholderiaceae bacterium
GTCGACGACCGCGCCGATGCACTGAACGATTTGACCCTGTGCCATGTTTCGCTTCCTGTTCCTTGGATTCTGTTCAGGCGGATCAGACCGCCGCGGCGCCGCTCACGATCTCCGAGAGTTCCTGGGTGATCGCGGCCTGGCGGGCCTTGTTGTACGAGAGCTGGAGGTCGTCGATGACCTTCTTGGCGTTGTCCGACGCCGCCTTCATGGCGACCATCCGAGCCGACTGCTCGGACGCCATGTTCTCGGCCACCGCCTGGTAGATGACCGCCTCGATGTAGCGCACCAGGAGCTCGTCGAGCACCGACTGCGCATCGGGCTCGTAGATGTAGTCCCAGGTGTACTCGCGGGATTCTTCCTTGAGCTTCTCGGGCGACAGCGGCAAGAGCTGCTCGATGACCGGGACCTGCGACATCGTGTTGACGAAGCGCGTATAGGCCAGGTAGACCGCGTCGATCTCGCCCGCCGCATAGGCGTCGAGCTGGATCTTGAGCGGGCCGATCAGGCGCTCGAGATGTGGGGTGTCACCGAGCTGGATCGCATGCGAGACGACCTGCGCCCCGATCCGCGACAGGAAGCCGAAGCCCTTGTTGCCGATCGCGGTGGCGCGTACCGAGATCCCCCGATCCTCGAGCTCGCGCAGCTTGGTCGTGACCAGGCGCAGCACGTTGGTGTTCATTCCGCCGCACAGGCCCTTGTCGGTGGTGACCACGATCACCCCGGCATTCTTCTCCTCGCGCTGGACGAGATAGGGATGCCGGTATTCGGGATTGGCCTGCGCCAGGTGCGCCGCGATGTTGCGCACCTTGTCGCCGTAGGGGCGCGAGGCGTGCATGCGGTCCTGCGCCTTGCGCATCTTGGAGGCGGAGACCATCTCCATCGCCTTGGTGATCTTGCGCGTGTTCTGCACGCTCTTGATCTTGGTCCTGATCTCTTTCGAGCCAGCCATGTATCGCTACCCTCTTTGGACGGGCCCCGGCGGATGCTTCCGCCGGGTTCCGGTCAGTAAGCGCCGGTCTTCTTGAAGTCCTTGAGGACGTCGTGGAGCTTCTCCTCGACTTCCTTGCTGAGCTTCGCGTCGCGTTCGATGTCCTCGATGAGCGACTCGTACTTCGAGCGGGTGAAGTCGCGCAGCGAGCGTTCGGCGTCGAGCACCTTGGCGACTTCGATGTCGTCGAAGTAGCCGTTGTTGACGCCGAACAGCGTGAGCGCCATTTCCCAGATCGCCATCGGCTGGTACTGGGGCTGCTTCATGAGCTCGGTGACGAGGCGGCCGCGCTCGAGCTGCTTGCGGGTGGCTTCGTCGAGGTCGGAGGCGAACTGCGCAAAGGCCGCCAGTTCGCGATACTGGGCGAGCGCGAGGCGCACGCCGCCGCCGAGCTTCTTGATGATGTCGGTCTGCGCCGCACCACCGACCCGCGACACCGAGATACCCGCGTTGATGGCGGGACGGATACCGGCGTTGAAGAGGTCGGTCTCGAGGAAGATCTGGCCGTCGGTAATCGAGATGACGTTGGTCGGCACGAACGCGGAAACGTCGCCGGCCTGGGTCTCGATGATCGGCAGCGCGGTGAGCGAGCCGGTCCTGCCCTTGATCTCGCCCTTGGTGAACTTCTCGACGTAGTCGGCATTGACCCGCGCGGCGCGCTCGAGCAGGCGCGAGTGCAGGTAGAAGACGTCACCGGGATAGGCTTCGCGACCCGGCGGCCGGCGCAGCAGCAGCGAGACCTGGCGATACGCCCAGGCCTGCTTGGTGAGGTCGTCGTAGACGATGAGCGCATCCTCGCCGCGGTCGCGGAAGTACTCGCCCATGGTGCAGCCCGAGTACGGCGCGATGTACTGCATCGCGGCCGAGTCGGAGGCGGTGGCGGCGACCACGATGGTGTATTCGAGCGCGCCGTGTTCCTCGAGCTTGCGCACCACGTTCGCGATCGTCGATGCCTTCTGGCCGACGGCGACGTACACGCAGGTGAGGTCCTTGCCCTTCTGGTTGATGATCGTGTCGACGGCCGCCGCGGTCTTGCCGGTCTGGCGGTCGCCGATGATCAGCTCGCGCTGGCCACGGCCGATGGGAACCATGGCGTCGATCGCCTTCAGGCCGGTCTGGACCGGCTGCGACACCGACTGGCGCTCGATCACGCCCGGGGCGACCTTCTCGATGACGTCGGTGAGCTTCGCGTTGATCGGGCCCTTGCCGTCGATCGGCTGGCCCAGCGAGTTGACGACCCGCCCCTTCAGCTCGGGCCCGATCGGCACCTCGAGGATTCGACCGGTCGCCTTGACGACGTCGCCCTCGGAGATGTGGGTGTACTCGCCCAGCACCACCGCGCCGACCGAATCGCGCTCGAGGTTGAGCGCGAGGCCGAAGGTGTCGCCGGGGAATTCGATCATCTCGCCCTGCATCACGTGCGACAGCCCGTGGATGCGGCAGATGCCGTCGGTCACCGAGACGACGGTGCCCTGGTTGCGGGTGTCCGCGGACACCTCGAGATTCTGGATCTTGCTCTTCAGCAGTTCGCTGATCTCGGCCGGATTCAGTTGCATGAAATTTTCTCCTGCCCTTGCGGACTCAAACCTTGAGCGCGCCGGCGAGCTTCGCGAGCTTGCCACGCACCGATGCATCCATGACTTCGTCGCCGATCCGGATCGAAACCCCGCCGATCAGCTCGGGCTCGACCGCAACCACGGCCTGGACCTTGCGACCGAAGCGGCTCTCGAGCGTGGCCACGATTTCGCGAAGCTGTTCCTCGGCCAGGGGATAGGCCGAGGCGACATGCGCCTCGAGCACCCCTTCGTGCGCATGGCGCAGGGTCTCGAACTGCGAAGCGATCTCGGCCATGACGGGGAATCGCTCGTTCGACGCCAGCAGCTGCACGAAGTTGCGTTGCTCGACGGTGAGTTCGCCGGCGGCATCGGCCAGCAGGTGCGCCAGGCGGTCGTCCGACAGGCCGGGATTGCCGACGAGATCGCGGGCGACATCGGTACCGGCCACCGTGGCCAGGCGCGAGAGCGCGTCCGACCAGGACGGCAGCTGGCCCAGGTCGGAGGCGAGCTTGAACGCGGCTTCGGCGTAGGGGCGTGCGATGGTGAGCGACTCTGCCATGGCTTACCTGAGCTCGTTCTTCAGGTTGTCGAGAAGAGCGGCATGGCGCGTGGCGTCGATCTCGGTACGCAGGATGCGCTCGGCGCCCACGACCGCCAGGGCAGCGACCTGCTCGCGCAGGGCGTCCTTGGCGCGTTGCGCCGCGAGCCCGGCCTCTTCCTCGGCCGCCTTCTGGGCGGCGGCGACGATACGGGCGGCTTCGGCGCGGGCTTCCTCGACGATCTGCCCGGCCTGCCTTTCGGCTCCCGCGCGAGTATCGGCGGCACCCTGGCGGGCGGTCTTCAGTTCGTCCTCGACGCGGCGTTCGGCGATCGCGAGATCGGCCTTGGCCTTGTCGGCGGCGGCCAGGCCGTCGGCGATGCGTTTGGATCGGTCATCCAGCGCCTGCGTGATCGGCGGCCACACGAACCTGGCCACGAACCACCACAACGCCAGAAAGACCACGATCTGGACGATCAATGTCGCGTTCAGATTCACGGCAGTCTTCCTGTGAGCTTACGGGAGAGTTCGGTCGCGAACCGGATCAGACGAACGGGTTGGCGAACGCAAACATCATCGCGATACCGACACCGATCAGGAACGCCGCGTCGATCAGGCCGACCAGAAGGAACATCTTGACCTGGAGCTTGTCCATCAGCTCGGGCTGGCGGGCTGCGCCTTCGAGGTACTTACCGCCCATCACGCCGATGCCGATACAGGCGCCCAGCGCACCCAGGCCGATGATCAGA
>JBAYRO010000182.1:0-3786 GCA_041676645.1 Burkholderiaceae bacterium
ATTCGACGACGCCAGCGGTGTCGCCAGGGCTTCGCGCTGGAGCGCGACGATCTGGGCGATACCGCTGCCGGCGTAGTCGAGCAGGCGATCGAGTTGTTGCCGCGAGAAGGCCTCGCCTTCGGCAGTGCCCTGGACCTCGACGATGCCGCCCCTGCCCGTCATGACGACGTTGCAGTCGGCATCGCAGCTGGAATCCTCGTCATAGTCCAGGTCGAGCACGGCTTCGCCCCGATAGAGCCCCACCGAAACCGCCGCGACATGGTCGCGGATCGGATCGCCCGCCAGCAACCCGGCGGCGCGCAGGCCCGCCACCGCATCGGCGGCGGCGACGAAGGCGCCGGTGATGGCGGCGCAACGGGTGCCGCCATCGGCCTGCAGCACATCGCAATCCAGGGTCAGGGTGCGCTCGCCGAGCAGCCGGCGATCGAACACGGCCCGCAGGCTGCGCCCGATCAGGCGCTGGATCTCCTGGCTGCGCCCCGACTGCCGCCCACTGGCCGCCTCGCGCCCGGAGCGGGTGTGGGTCGAGCGCGGCAGCATGCCGTACTCCGCCGTCAGCCAGCCTTCGCCAGCGCCGCGCAGGAAGCCCGGCACCTTGTCCTCGATGCTCGCGGTGCACAGCACTCGCGTATGGCCGAACTCGACCAGCACCGAGCCCTCCGCATAGCGGGTGAAGCCGCGGCTGATCCTGATGGCCCGCATCTCGTCGGGCCGGCGTCCACTGGGACGGCTCATGCGTTTCCTCCGCTGCGCTCGATCGCCTGGCGAATCTCGGCGATCGTGCGTTCGATCTCGTCTTCGGAAAGGTCCTCGCCGGCGGCGGCGGCCTCGTCGATCGGCCCGAGCGCGATCGTGGTGGTGATCGCGCCATCGGGCACGCTCGCCGAGGACAGGCCCTCGCCCATACCGTCGCCTTCCCAGCGCATCGCCACCGCCGTGGCGTTGTCGGCGATAGAACCGAGCATGTCGACCGCATCGCGCACCAGCATCGGAACGCTTTCCGCGACCGGGGCGCCGGACAGCCGATCGCAGACGGAGGCTTCGTCATAGGCCGACCAGACGCCGTCGCTGCACAGCATCAGCAGGTCGCCGGATTCGAGTTCGGGCGCCCCGCCCAGTTCGATGGTCGGCTCGAAGGGCGAGCCGAGGCAGTTGAGCACCTTGTTGCGCTCGGGATGGGTTTCCTGCTCATGGGGCTGGATCAGGCCGAGATTGAGGAGGTTCTGCACCTTGGAGTGATCCTGGGTGCGCGACAGGCACATTCCGCGGCGAATCCAGTAGAGCCGGGAGTCGCCGGCATGCGCCCACCAGGCGCGGCCGTCCTGGACGATGCAGGCCACCACCGTGGTGCGCGGCGACTCGGGCAGGCGATGCTGCTGCTGGTAGCGCAGGATCTCGCGATGGCCGTGGCGCAGGGTGCGATCGAGAAATCCGGCCGGATCGTCGAGCGAGGGCCTGGCCGCCTGCTGGAAATCGGCCGCCGCCGTCTGCATCGCGATCTGGGCGGCCACTTCGCCACGCAGGTGCCCGCCCATGCCGTCGGCGACGATCATCAGCAGGGTATCGCGCGTGAAGCAATAGCCCATCCGGTCCTGGTTGGCCGAGCGCTGGCCGAGATCCGTATCCTGGAAGATGGAAAAGCGCAACAAGGACTCCACGTTGTCAGCCCGGCAAGCTCAGCGAACCACTGCGGTCCTCGCGCCGGCGAAACGGCAGGCGCGAGGTGAGGCTGTCGATCCAGCGCCCCAGGGATCGATCCGGCAAGCGGGAGCCGGACTGGCGGGCGATCCTGCGCAGCGCCCGCTGCAGCGCGAAAACACTCTGGGGCCGTTCCAGCGGACTGAGCTTCAGGCACCAGGAGACGAGATCGACCAGGGGCACCGAATAGGCGCCGGATTCGGCCAGCCTGGCGATGGTCGCCGGCAGCTTGTCCTCGAGCTCACGCTTGTCGGCCGGCTGCGGCGGCGCGCCGGCCATGCAGGCGAACATGCTCGCCCCGAGGCTGTAGACATCCGACCAGGGGCCGAGCTGGCGGTTGCGCCGGTACAGCTCGGGCGCCGCGAAGCCGGGCGTGTACATGGGGAACAGCTTGGGCCCGTCGGCATCGAGCGCCCGGCGCGCCGCGCCGAAGTCCAGAAGCAGCGGCGTGCCATCGAGGCGCAGGTAGATGTTCGCCGGCTTGAGGTCCAGGTGCAGCAGGCGGTTGGCATGGACCTCGCGCAGGCCGTTCATCACCTGGGTGAAGACCGCGATCACATGGCGCTCGGCCAGCACCCCCTTCGCACCCCGGCCCCGGTTGCGCAGCACCAGTTCCTGGAGGCTGCGGCCGCGCTCGTAGGCCATCACCATGTAGACGGTGTCGTTCGCCCGGAAGAAGTTCACCACCCGCACCACATTGGGATGGAAGATCTGGGCGAGCGAACGGCCTTCCTCGAAGAAGCACTTCAGGCCGTTGCGGAAGGTGGCGAGGTTCTTCTCCTCGATGGCCGGAACGAGTTCGCCCGCCTTTCGCTTGACCAGCGAACTGGGCAGGTACTCCTTGATGGCGAACTGCTCGCCCTGCGCATCCTCGGCGAGATAGACGATCGAGAAACCGCCGCTGGCGATGCGCCTTACGATACGATAACCGCCGATCTCGAGCCCGTCGGGCAGCGGCGCATTGGTCTGCGAGGCCATCCGATGATTTTAAGGCTGTTTCGATAATCGAGGAGAATCCGTGGCCCAGGCGTCGCGAACACACCGCATCCAGAGCATGACCGGCTACGCCAGCGGCACGCGTGAAACCCCCCTGGGTCAGCTCGCGGTGGAATGGCGCAGCGTCAATTCCCGTTACCTCGACATCGCATTCCGGGTGCCGGACGAGCTGCGGGCCGCCGAGCCGGGGCTGCGCGCCGCCGTCACCGGCGCCGCCCGGCGCGGCAAGATCGAATGCCGGATCAGCCTGCGCACCCGGGCGCTGGGGGCCGACGCCCGGCTCGACGAGCAACTGCTCGAGCGCCTGCTGGCCAGCGCCGCCCAGCTGCGCGAGCGCGATCCCGGCCTGGCGCCGGCCAGCGTGGGCGACCTGCTGCGCTTCCCCGGCGTATTCGCCGATGCCGGATCCCCCGAAACCCTGGTACCCCAGGCGGTGGAACTCGGCACGGCACTGCTGGCGGATTTCACCGCTACCCGCGAGCGCGAAGGACAGCGCCTGGTGGCGGTGATGCTCGAGCGGCTCGACGCCATGGCCGCCCTGGTCGCCACCCTGCACGAACGCACACCGGAATTGCGCGCCGCCTACGAAGCCCGGCTCACCGAACGCATCGAAACCGCGATCGCCGCCGCCCCCGGCGCCGCCGCTTTGCCGGCGGACGAGACCATGGCGCGCATCCGCCAGGAAGTCGCCGCCTACGGCCTGAAGATCGACGTCGCCGAGGAGATCGACCGGCTCTCCACCCACATCGACGAATGCCGCCGCATCCTCGCCGGCGCCGGCCCCATCGGCAAGCGGCTCGACTTCATGGTGCAGGAACTCAACCGCGAGGCGAACACGCTGGGATCCAAGGCCGCCGCGGTGGACCTGACCCGGACGGCGGTGGACCTGAAGGTGCTGATCGAGCAGGTCAGGGAGCAGGTGCAGAACGTGGAGTGAGGTTCCGCGTGTACAAATGATTAGTTCTTTCGTGTCAATCCCGAACGTAGGATCCGTCGATACCGTAAATCCCCTTTTCCTCGACAACAGCCTGCCAAGCCGCCCGTGCCGGCAATTCCAATGCCGGGTCCAGCATGCGACATCTCGCATGCTCC
>JBAYRO010000183.1:0-3780 GCA_041676645.1 Burkholderiaceae bacterium
ACCTTCAGCGAGCTGGCCTACCGGGCCGATGGCCAGCCCGGGCCCAATCTCGATCTCGAGGCGGCGACCAACACGCACATCGAGATCGGGATCGACACCGTGCTGGCCGACCGGACGATCCTGCGGGCCAGCGTGTTTCGCATCGATACCCGCGGCGACATCGTCGCCGATCGCAACGTCGCCGGCCGCAGCACCTATCGCAATGCGGAGCGCACCCGCCGGCAGGGCCTGGAGCTCGGCGTCGACAGCCGCATCGGACCCTTCGAAGCCTTGCTCGCCTGGACCTGGCTCGATGCGCGCTTCCATCGGGATACCAGCCTTGCCGGCGCGTCGCTTGCCGGCAACCGCCTGCCCGGGGTGCCGCGCTACACGCTCGACGGTGAGCTCGGCTGGCGCCACCAGGCCACCGGCTTCTCGACCGCGATCGCGGCGCGCTGGAATGGTCGGGTACCCGTCGACGATATCAACTCGGAGAGCGCCGACAGCTTCATGGTGTTCGGCTGGCGGGCGGGCATCGACCGGGAATTCGGCGACTGGCGGCTCGGCGCCCGCCTGCGCATCGAGAACCTGCTCGACGAGAAGCATGCCGGCTCGGTGATCGTGAACGCCTCGAACGATCGCTTCTACGAATCCGCGCCCGGCCGCCACTGGTTCGCGGGCGTGGAGGCTGCGCTGGCGTTCTGATTCCCGGTCTTCCGGGGTTGCGCCGACGTCATCGGACGCTATCGTCATCCGCGAGTAGCGACCGCTCGCGGGGGGGCAGGGATGAACCTCGAGGTACTGGAGCGTCCGGCTGGTGCCGCCATGGCGCAGCGACTGGCGAGCCAGGGACAGCGGCTGGAGGCCTACAAGGCCGCCTTCGCCTCGCACCAGCGCAACATGGCGGGGCTCAACCAACTCCAGGACGCCCTCGACGGCCAGTACGAGCACAACTTCACCAACGGCCTGGGCGGCTACTACCGCACCGACGACGTCAGCTTCGATCCGGCGTCGCTGCAGGGCAACTGGCGCCGGATCGAACCGTTCGGCCCCTGATCAGCCGAATGGCTTATTGACATCTTATAAGATGTCTATATGCTGTCTCGCATGAGGTTGGTTCTGGACACCAACGTGATCGTGGCTGCGTTCCGTAGTCGCAACGGAGCGAGTAACCAGCTGCTGCGGCTCGTTGACCAGGGTGCGGTGACACCGCTTTGTTCCACGGCTTTGTTCCTGGAGTACGAGGCGGTTCTGAGCCGGGAGGAAATCCGGAAGGCGACGAACCACACCCTGAAGGATGTCGAGGCGGTCATGAGCGCGCTTGCCGCTGCGTCCGAGGGCGTCGATATCTCGTTTCGAACCCGACCCATGCTGGCCGATGCTGCGGACGAAATGGTGCTCGAGGCTGCCCTGAACGGACAGGCCGAGGCCATCGTGACGCATAACGTCAAGGATTTTCGCCCAGCGCTCGAGCTGGGCGTCGCCATTACCACTCCGGCAGAGATCGTCAGGAGGCTGAACGCATGACGCAGACTCAACGCTACAAATACCCGCTGCAACTCCCGCAGTCGCTCAAGGAGACCGCAACGCGCCTTGCCATGGAGGACGGAGTGTCGCTCAACCAGTGGATCGTCTCGGCGGTTGCGCAGAAGATCGGGGCCGTGGAAACGGCTGACGATTTCCTGAAGGCGCGTGCAGGCACGACCAAGCGTGGTGATCTGACGAAGCTTCTGGACCGTGCGCCGGATGTGCCGCCGGCACCGGAGGACGCCATCGAGGGCTGATCGGACGGCGCGCATGGGCCGCGTTGTGTCAGCCCTGCGGCGCCCACCGCTTGTGCGATCAGCCGAGCAGCTTCGGTACGCGTTCGAGCCCGTCGATCGACCACACCAGATCGATGATCCGGCGCATCTCCACCTCGGTGGCCCCCTGCTGGTAGCCGGCGAGCCGGATCGCCTTGTCCTCGATCTCGGTGCGCGACAAGGTGTTGCCGGGGTCGCCGCGGGGCTCCTCGATCCGTGACGAGAGCTCGCGGCCATCGACGGTTCGTACCCGCAGCTTGCCGATCCAGCGGTTCGGGTAGGCGGTGTCGACCTCCTCGTCGAGTTCCATGCGCACCTTGTCGCGGAAGTCGGTGACTTCGTCGGCGAGAAAGCGCTCGTCGAACTCCGCCAGGCCCGCGCGGCCGGTGGTCGCGATCAGCCCGAGTACCGTGCCCATCGAGAACTTCGCCTGGTGCACCGTGCGCGGCTCGACGACCGCGCCGAGGACATCGATCGCTCCCTGGTGGACCTGCGCCACCGCTTCGGCGATATCGCCCGCGGCCAGCCGGTGTTCGTTCATCAGCGCCAGCAGGGCGTCGGCCGCCGGATGGGTGTGGCGGCACGACGCATGGAACTTGAACGAGGTCTCCGCGAGAGCCCAGCGACTGCCGAGCCGGTCGGCCAGGCGCGCCGGATCGGCATCATCCGACATGCCGGCGGCCATGCCGCGCTCGCCATCGAAGATGCGCCGCGCGCCGGTGAAGCCGTCGGCGGCGAGATAAGCCGATGTCAGCCCCGCGGCCGCCGCATGGGCCGTATGCAGCTGCTTGGAATCCGCCGCATCGCGCAGGAACTCCCAGAGTCCGGCGGCCTGGGTTCCGGCCGAGCCGAAGGCGTGGCGCATCCGCCCGGCATCCAGCCCGAGCAGCCGGCCGACCGTGGCCGCGGCGGCGATGGTGCCGGCGGTGCCGGTGGTGTGGAAGGTCCGATAGTGGGAGCGGCCGAGGAATTCGCCCACCCGGATGCCGACCTCGTAGCCCGCCACGCTGGCAACGAGCAACTCGCGGCCCGAGGCGCCCAGGGCCTGCGCCACCGCCAGCGCCGGCGGAAAGACCACGGCGGCCGGATGGAAGACCGAGCTGTTGTGGACGTCGTCCTGCTCGGCGAAATGCGAGGCGGCCGCATTGATCATCGCCGCGAACACCGGGCTGGTGCCGCGGCGTTCGATCAGGACTTCGGCGGGGCCTTCGGTCGGGCCCATGGTTCTGGCGAAGCGGGCGATCGCTTCCACCGGACGCGCGCCACGACCGGCCAGGGTGGAGCCGATCCAGTCGAGCAGCAGGTCCTCGGCGCGCCACAGCACCGGGGCCGGGATGTCCTCATGGCGTAGCCCGGAAGCAAACTCCGCGAGGCGGGCGGTGGGGTCGTTCGCTGGATTCATGGCTGGGGACGTGAGATGTGGGGGGCAGGGGCAGCGGGAAGGGCGTGGGCTGCGTTGATGTCGCGATTGCCTACTCTGCGCCCGGAGCCCGGATCCAGCAAATCGTGATTCCGGAACCGGGCGTTCGATCCGGCTGTGGGTACAACGGCTCGCAGCGGGCACCAGTGGCGATCGCTGGACGACGGACGGACTTCTAACCGCGCAACTGCGCGGGTAAAACCCGCCTTATTCGTCGATTCGACCGTTCGTCGGCAATGTGGAATGACACATGGCCGAACGAAAAGGAGCCCCCAGGATGAACACCCAGACCCCCGATCGTCAGCACGCCCACTCGGCCGCCGAGTCCAGCCTGTCGCCGACCGCATCCCGATTCACCGCCCGCAGTCGCCTGATCCACGATTGGGCCACCCGGGCGCTACGCGAGGAAGAGCGCGACGAAGTCCTGGCCGTGCTCGGGTGGCTCGCGGTCCATGGCGACCATAGCTACCTTGGCGCGCTGGCGATCGTGAACCACCGCTTCCCAGGCGATCCCGTGATCGCGGCGACGACCGAAGCGGTGATCGGGCGGATCGAAGCGCGTGAGTAGCCTGCCTTCCC
>JBAYRO010000184.1:0-3744 GCA_041676645.1 Burkholderiaceae bacterium
ATGCCGCTGGTGCTGCTGCTCAGGCCGGTCCGGACGCGGAGCGCGGCGGCGGCCCCGAGCGTCGCTCGGCCGGCCGGTCGACGCTGATCGGGCCGCGGCCCCAGGCTTGCGTTATATAGCGAGGTATATAACGATAGCGGTCCGATGGCCATGGGCATGGCCGCCGCCAACCAGAAGGGGAGAGTCTTCACATGGGAACCGGATACCTGTCCCGGCTGCGCCGGACGATGCGGCGGACCGCATGCGTCGCGATGGTGATCCTCGGAGTAACGGGCGCCGGCGCCCATGCCGGCGAGGTCAGCGTCGCGGTGGCCGCCAATTTCCTCAAGCCGATGCAGTCGATCGCCCCGGATTTCATGGCGGCCACCGGCCACAAGGCGGCGGTTTCGGGCGGATCGACGGGCAAGCTCTATTCGCAGATCGTGGCCGGCGCGCCCTTCGATGTCTTCCTGGCGGCTGATGCCAGGACACCGCAGCGCCTGGTCGATGAAGGCCATGGCGTCACCGGCAGCAATTTCACCTACGCGATCGGCCAGCTCGTCCTCTGGAGCGCCGATGCCGATCGGGTGGATGCCGACGGGGCGGTCCTGGGTTCGGATCGCTACACGAAGATCGCCGTCGCGAATCCCCGGCTCGCCCCCTACGGTGCTGCCGCCTACGAGGTGCTCGAGGCGCGCAAGCTGCTCGATGCGGTCACGCCGCGAATGGTGACCGGCGAGAACATTGGGCAGACCTACCAGTTCGTGCTGACCCGGAACGCGGAAATCGGCTTCGTGGCGCTCTCGCAGGTCACGGTGCCGGGCGAGCCGACGGCCGGGTCGATGTGGCGGATTCCACAGGAGCTCTACGGCGAAATCCGCCAGGATGCGCTGCTGCTCGAGCGCGGCAAGGACAACGAGGCGGCGCGCGCCCTGATGGACTACCTGCGCACACCGGCGGCGATCGAGAGGATCCGCTCCTACGGGTATGTCAACTGACGCCGGGGCCAGGACTTCCCGGCCGCGCGGCGGCGGAGGATGAGCGAGGCGGACTGGCTCGCGCTGCGCCTGACCGCCGAGCTGGCGGCGGTCAGCACCGCGCTGCTGCTGGTGATCGGCACGCCGATCGCCTGGTGGCTCGCCCGCACCCGCTCGGCGGCCAAGCCGCTGGTCGGCGCGATCGTGGCGATGCCCCTGGTGCTGCCGCCGTCGGTCCTTGGTTTCTACCTGCTCGTCCTGATGGGCCCGGCCGGGCCGGTGGGCAAGCTGACCGAGGCGCTGGGCCTGGGCCGGCTGCCGTTCACCTTCGCCGGCCTGGTGATCGGCTCGATCATCTATTCCCTGCCTTTCGTGGTCCAGCCGATCCAGCAGGCCTTCGAAGCCGTTCCCGAGGCCATGCTGGAAGCGGCCGCCGGCCTGCGCGCCGGTCCATGGGACCGCTTCCTCACCATTGCGCTGCCGCTGGCCCGCCCGGGGCTGCTCACCGCCACCGTGCTCGGCTTCGCCCATACCGTCGGCGAGTTCGGCGTGGTGCTGATGATCGGCGGCAACATCCCGGGCAAGACACGGGTGCTGTCGGTGGCCGTCTATGACCATGTCGAGGCGACCGATTTCGCCGATGCGCATCGGCTCGCCGCCGGCATGGTGGTGTTCGCGCTGGTCGTGCTGCTGGTGCTGTACCGGCTCAACCGGCCGCGCGAGATCGGCGGAGTGGCCCGTTGATCGAGGCCAGCCTGCGGCTCAAGCGCGCCGACTTCTCGCTCGAGGTCGACTTCGCGGCGCCCGGCGCGGGCATCACCGCGCTGTTCGGCCCTTCGGGCTGCGGCAAGACGACGGTGCTGCGCGCCACGGCCGGCCTCGTGCGCGCCCGCGGCCGGGTCGCGCTCGGCGGCGAGGTCTGGCAGGATGATGCGAACGATGTCTTCGTGCCCACCCATCGGCGTTCGATCGGCTATGTGGTGCAGGATTCGGCGCTGTTTCCGCACATGTCGGTGCGCCGCAACCTGGAATACGGACTCAGGCGCGGCGGCGCGCATGACCGGGGTCGACGGGTCGATCTCGATGCCCTCGTCGAACTGCTCGGGATCGGACACCTGCTCGAGCGGCGACCGACCACGCTCTCCGGCGGCGAGCGCCAGCGGGTCGCGATTGCCCGCGCGCTTGCGCCGGCGCCGCGGCTGCTCCTGATGGACGAGCCACTGGCCGCCCTCGATGCCGAACGCAAGGCCGAGATCCTGCCCTACCTCGAGCGCCTGCACGACCAGCTCGAGACGCCGGTGCTGTACGTGAGCCACTCGATCGACGAAGTCGCCCGCCTGGCCGACCAGGTGCTGCTGATGCGTGACGGCCGCGTCGAGGCCGCCGGCGAGGTGACCGAACTGCTGTCGCGCACCGACCTGTCGCTCGGCGCCCGCGGCGATGCCGGCGTGGTGCTCGATGCCGAGGTGGTCGATCATGATGCGCGCTACGGGCTCACCCGGATCCGTTGCCCGGGCGGCGAGCTCTGGGTGGGCGAGCTCGATGCCGAGCCCGGCTATCGGGTACGGGCGCGCATCATGGCGCGCGATGTTTCGATCGCGCGCGAGCCCCCGCAGCGGACCAGTGTCATCAATGTGCTGCCGGCCCGGATCGAGCAGGCGCGCGAAGAGCGCAGCACGGTGCTGCTGCGCTTGCGGATCGGGGACGAGTCGGCTGTCGATCGCCCGGCGCGGCTGCTCGCGCGGATCACCCGCCGCAGCTTCGATGCGCTGGGCCTGGCGATCGGCGACCGGATCCATGCGCAGGTGAAGGGGGTTGCCCTGATGCGCGGCACGGAGCCGGGACGATGAGCGCCGCGCGCGAGCCGGCTGTCCCGCGCGTCGAGCTCGAGGGCGCGCTGACGCTGAGCGTCGGTGGCCGTTCGCTGGGCGGGCGCGACCGGATCGACCTGCTGCGCGCGGTCGCCGAGCACGGTTCGATCACCGCCGCCGCCAAGGCCGTGGGCCTGAGCTACAAGGCGGCCTGGGATGCGATCGACACGATGACCAACCTCGCCGGCGAGCCGCTTGTGCTGCGCTCGACCGGCGGCCGGGGCGGCGGCTCGTCGCGGCTGAGTCCCCGGGGCGCCAGCCTGGTCGAGCGCTTCGGCCAGCTGGATTCGCTTCACCAGCGCCTGCTGCGCATGCTCGACGAGGCTTCGTCGGGCGAGCACGGGGCGCCCGGCCTCGATCCCGAGATCCAACTCCTGCGGAGCCTGAGCATGAAGACAAGCGCGAGAAACCAGTTCGCCGGCGTGGTGTCGAAGCTGACCCGCGGCGCGGTCAATGACGAGGTCGAGATCCGCCTGCCGGGCGGCTCGATCATCGTGGCGATCATCACCCGTGAGAGCACCGAGACGCTCGGGCTTGCCGACGGTGCGCCGGTGATCGCCCTGGTCGGGGCGAGTTCGGTGATCATCGCCACCGGCTTCGACAAGGATGCGCGCGTATCGGCGCGCAACCGGCTCGCCGGGACGATTGCCGCCGTCGAGCGTGGCGCGGTCAATGCCGAGATCGTGCTCGACATCGACGGGGGCGGGCGGATCGCCGCCACCGTCACCATGGCCAGCGCCGACGACCTCGCGCTTGCCGTCGGTGGCCGCGCGGTGGCGATGTTCAAGGCCTCCTCGGTGATCGTCGCGGTCGCGCCGTGATCGGGTCAGGCTGATCGTCCCCTCGGGTGGTGGCGTTTGTCTGTCGTTCAAAAGACATCATGTGCCGCTCGCCACTGCTAGCCTGACGCGCAAATA
>JBAYRO010000185.1:0-3594 GCA_041676645.1 Burkholderiaceae bacterium
GCGCGTCTCGGCGATGATCGACGCGATTGCCGGCGAGGCCGACCAGCAGCGCGGCGACATCGCCCAGACGAACCAGTCGGTCGCCCAGCTCGACCGCGACGTCCAGCAGAACGCGGCGCTGGCGGAGGAATCGGCGGCGGCATCGGCCTCCCTGTCCGAGCAGGCCGAGCAGCTCGCCCGCCTGGTCGGCAAGTTCCGCCTGTCCGCGGACGAGATCCCGGCCGACGAAGCCGCCTGAGCCCGCGGGCGAACTCGCCACGCCCGTGCAAGAAGGCGAACGAAGAAGGGGTCAGCCGAGCAGCCGGTAGGGACCGCCCGCTTCGATGGCCCGTTCGTACGCGGGCCGCGCGTGGATCCGCGCCAGGAAGTCCTGCAGCCTGGGGAAGCGGGTATCGAGCCCGCCCCGGGCCGCCGCCGCTTCGAGCGGGAAGCTCATCTGGATGTCGGCGGCGCTGAATTCCGCCCCGGCGAACCAGGGTCGCTCGCGCAGCTCCGATTCCATGAAGGCCAGCTGCCGTTCGATATTCGGCGTGACCATCATCGAACGGATCTTCCTCGCGATACCGGCGGCGACGGGTCGCACGATCCAGGGCGAACGGGTCTCGATCGCGCTGGTCACCAGCTTCATCACCAGTGGCGGCATCGCGCTGCCTTCGGCGAAATGCAGCCAGTAGGTATAGCGCAGGCGCTCGGGCGAGCCTTCGGGCGGACGCAGCCGCCCCTGGCCATGGCGCTCGACGAGGTATTCGATGATGGCGCCGGATTCGGCGACCACGAGATCCTCATCGGTGATCACCGGCGACTTGCCCAGGGGATGGACCGCCAGCAGCTCGGGTGGCGCCAGCATGGTGGTCGGATTGCGCTTGTAGTGCTCGATCCGGTACGGCACCCCGAGCTCCTCGAGCAGCCACAGCACCCGCTGCGAGCGGGAGTTCTCGAGGTGGTGGACGACGATCATCGTCGCTCAGAGTCCGAGGCTGGCCTTGGAGATGATGTTGCGCTGGATCTCGTTGGAACCCGCGTAGATCGTGGTCTTGCGATAGTTGAAGTAGATCGGCGCCGACGAGGCCGCCCGGGCGTCGAGGCCATCGTGGTCGACCGCAAGGAAGGCATGGGCATGCGGCCCGTAGGCCTGCATCAGCAGCTCGGTGATCGACTGCTGGATCTCGGTGCCGCGGATCTTGAGCATCGACACCATCGACGAGATCTGGCCGGTCCGGGTGACCTCGTCGAGGAACTGCATGTTGGTGATCTCGAGCGCCATCAGCTCGATCTCGACCCGGGCCAGCCGGTCGGCAAAGCGCGGATCCTCGATCAGGGGGCGACCGTTCTGCATCACCTCCCGGGCGAGCTTCTTCAGCCGCTCGATCTCGCGGCGCGAATTGCCGATCCGGCTGGTATTGAGCCGCTCATGGCCGAGCAGGTACTTGGCGACGGTCCAGCCCTTGCCTTCCTCGTGGACGAGGTTCTCGACCGGCACCTTGACATCCTCGAAGAAGACTTCGTTGACGTGGTGGGTCTCCTCGAGCAGGATCAGCGGCCGCACCGTGATGCCGGGCGTCTTCATGTCGATCAGCAGGAAACTGATGCCCTCCTGCTTCTTGGGCGAAGAGCCGTCGGTACGCACCAGGCAGAAGATCCAGTCGGCGTAATGGCCCAGCGACGTCCAGATCTTCTGGCCGTTCACCACATAGTGGTCGCCGCGGCGCTCGGCACGCGTCTTGAGCGAGGCGAGGTCCGACCCGGAGCCGGGCTCCGAGTAGCCCTGGCACCAGAGATCGTCGCTGTTGTAGATGCGGGGCAGGAACTTCCGCTTCTGCTCCTCGGTGCCGAAGCGCAGCAGCACCGGTCCGCACATGCTCGTGCCGAAGGGATGGACCGGTGGCGCGCCGGCGCGCGCGTACTCCTCGTCGTAGATGTACTTGCGGGTGGCATCCCAGTCGGTGCCGCCCCATTCGACGGGCCAGGACGGCGCGAGCCAGCCCTGCTGCGCGAGAATCCGGTACCAGCGCACCAGCTCCTCGCGCGTGTAGTGGCGGTAGTCGGGAGCGTCGTCGCGCAGCTCGGCGGGCAGGTTCGCCTCGAACCAGCTGCGCACCTCGTCGCGGAAGGCGAGCTCTTCGGGACTGAACGAGAGATTCATCGCGGGTCTCCGGGTCAGCGACCGTAGTACTTCACGCCGATGCGGATCGGCGGGCGGCCATTGGCCGCACGGTGGGCATTGGTGTCGCGCAGCGAATAGACGCAGCCGCAGTATTCCTGCTGGTAGAACTGCTCGCGCTTGCTGATCTCGATCATGCGCGCCGAGCCGCCCTTCTTGCGCCAGTTGTATTCCCAGTACACCAGCCCGGGATAGTGGGCCGCCGCGCGCACGCCGCAGTCGTTGATCTGCGCCATGTTCTTCCAGCGCGAGATGCCCAGCGAACTCGTGATGACGGGAAAACCGTGCTCATGGGCATACAGCGCGGTGCGCTCGAAACGCATGTCGAAGCACATCGTGCACCGGATACCGCGCTCGGGCTCGTGCTCCATGCCGCGCGCCCGGGCGAACCATTCATCCTTGTCGTAGTCGGCATCGATGAACTCGATGCCGTGCTTGTCGGCGAATTCGATGTTCTCGCGCTTGCGGATCTCGTATTCGGCGCGGGGATGGATGTTGGGGTTGTAGAAGAAGATCGAGTAGTCGATGCCCGATTCGAGCATCGCCTCCATGACCTCGCCCGAGCAGGGTGCGCAGCAGGAATGCAGCAGCACCCGGGCCCCGGCGACCGGGGGCTCGAGCTTCTCGCGCTGGGGGTTGGGGCTTTCGCTCATCGCTCGCTGAATGCATGGCGCCGGCCAGACGGGATGACGGCGGCGGTAGCGACGATTGTACGCGGGCGGGGGCCTTCAGCGACGATGATCACCATGCCGGCCACGCTGGCCGCCGCGACGGTCGTCGTGTCGCACCTTGCGCGGCGGCTGCGCATGGCGGCGATCGTCAGGGCGGACATGGCGGTGCCGCGCATGGTGCTGGCGCACCCAGCTCTCCTGAACGAAGTACACCGGCTGGCCGCAGGCCGAATAGCGATGGCAGTGCCTGCTCCAGTTGCGCTGGTGGCCCGGCGGCACATGGAGGTAGATCGGGCGCCGGACTCTCGCGTAGCGCTCCTCCCTGACGATGATCGGCTCGCGGTAGACCACCGCGGGACGCGCGTCGCCGACGACGATGCGACCATAGACGCCGGGCTGGGCGATCTCCACCGAGATCGATCCGGCCGCGGCGGCCGGCGAGGATGCGACTGCAGCCAGCATGGCGGTTGCAGCAACGACGGATGCAAGGAACTTCATGGCGACCTCCTGTCATGCGCTTTGCGCCCACCGCCCGGCGGAGCCGGACAAGACGTCGTGGACGCCGCCATTGTCGGAAGGTTCATTGCAGGGCCCGTACCGCCAAACGTAAGCAGGCGTAAATCCGACCGCAGGGCCGGGCCGACGGGATCAGTCCCGCTCCATCGGCAGCGCCGGATCGCTCGCCCATTCATTGAGCGAGTTGTCATACACCGCTACCCGGTCGTTGCCGAGCTGGTGAAGCACGAAGGCATCGAGCGACGC
>JBAYRO010000186.1:0-3583 GCA_041676645.1 Burkholderiaceae bacterium
CACAGCCAGGCGCGGAAGAAGTGCGAAGCCACCGGATGCAGTGTCAGGGCGCGATGCGCCTGGCAGCGATGCAGGTAGATGGTGACCGAGGCGATCGTGATGTGGGTCACGACCAGGGTATAGGCGAGGATCTGCCAGCCGCTGAAATCGAGCAGGCCTTGGTCGAGAAAGCTCAGGATCGCATCCACTGTGGGTGATACCTCATCGATCTGTCAGGGGATTTTACGCGCGGACCGCTCAGGCCGGCCGGATCTCCAGGCCCGCCTCCTGCAACGCAGCGTAGACCGCCCGGTTGACGTCGGATGCGACATCGCCGGCGCCGGTCGAAGGCTCGCCGGTATGGAAGGCGAACTCGAATTCGAGGCCGTTGGCGCCGAAGCCTAACACCCGCGCCGTGGGCGGGGGGTCGGCGAGGACATGTGGATTTCCGCGGATCGCCGCGAACAAGGTATCGATCACCTGCGCGGGGTCGCAGCCATAGGCGATCTGCAGCCGCGCCGAGCGCCGCAGGCGGCCGCCGGAGGTGATGTTGTGCACCGTCTGGCCGGTGAGGAACTCGTTGGGCACGATGATCTCGACACCGTCGCTCGAACGCAGGACCGAGTAGCGGGTACGGATCGCGGTGACGGTACCGCCGAGCGCACCGATGCGGATCGAGTCGCCCGGGCGGACCGAGCGCTCGAGCAGGATGATCAGCCCGCTCACGTAGTTGCTCGCGATGCGTTGCAGACCCAGCCCGATGCCGACCCCGAGGGCGCCGCCGAAGACCGACAGGGCGGTGATGTCGATGCCCACCACCGACAGGCCGAAAAGGACGGCGACCAGAAGCAGCAGGGCCCGCACCACCCGCGCGAGCACGGTGCGCAGGCTGATGTCGATCGCGTCCAGTCGCAGCAGGCGCGACTCGAACAGCGAGCCCAGCCAGAAGGCGACGAGCAGGGTGATGCCCAGCCAGAGCACGCTGCGAAGAAGCTGCAACAGCGAGACGTCGCCACTGCCGATCGGCAGGTGCATGGCGCCGAGCGCTTCGGCGAGCGGCTCGAGATGGCCGAGCAGGTGCAGCACCACGGCAGCGGCGACGACGGTCCCGACACCGCGCACGAACGCCCGCACCGAGGGCGCGGACGACAGGCGACCAAGCAGGAAGCCGAGCAGGCGCACCGCCGCGAGCGCGCCCGACACCAGCAAGGCGACGCGCAGCAGCCCCGTCGACTGGTACTGGCCGAGAATGGCCGTAGCGATCGCCAGGAACAGGTAGAGGCCGACCGGAAACAGCACGCCGGCCAGCGGCGACGGCACGGGTGGCTCCCGGCGCTCGCGCGCCACCAGCGTCGCGTCCGCGGCGCGCTGCTCGGCAGCCGCCACGGTCAGCTCCCCGAGCCGCTCCGGGGCCTCGTCGAGCATCGACGCCACCTCGGCCAGCACGAGCGGCGCTTCGACGACCAGCTCGTCCTCGCCTCGCGATGCGGGCGCAGCGGTACGCCGCCGCCAGCTCGTGACGCGCTGCGCGAGCAGCCAGGCCAGCGCGAGGCATGCCGCCAGGGCGACGAGCTGCCAGGCGATACGGCCGTCGGCGAACTCGAGGAACAATTGCTGGAGCAAGGCGCCAGCGGGTTCGATCGGACTTCCTGCGGTGTTCATCTCGTTTCGGCTCGTTACGCCATCGGATACGCGCCGTTCCGGTCGACCGACGGGCCGCCGGGGTCCTCAGGCGACGCGGCGCCAGCGTACGGCAAAAAAGCCGTCGCTGCCGTCGCGGTGCGGCCACAGCCGCAGCTCGCCGTCCGGCCCCGCGGCGGTATCGCGCGACCAGGCGCCATCGGCAAGCGCGTCCAGGCGCGCCGCGACATCGCCATTCTCCTCGTCGAGCAGGCTGCATGTGGCATAGACGAGGACGCCACCCGGCTTCACGAGGCGCGCGGCCGCCGCGAGGATGTCGAACTGGCGCTGCGCCCACTGCCCGATGTCCTCGGGCCCGATGCGCCATTTCAGGTCGGGATTGCGGCGCAGCGTCCCGGTCCCGCTGCACGGCGCATCGACCAGGACGAGGTCGGCGCGGCTGGCGAGGCGATCGAGCCGGCGGTCGCTCTCGGTGTCGATGCCCAGTGGCTGCACATTGCTCGCGCCGGAGCGCGCCAGCCGCGGACGCATCCGCGCGAGTCGGCGCGGCGCCACGTCGCAGGCATAGATCTGCCCGGTCGAGCGCATGGCGGCGGCCAGCGCGAGCGTCTTGCCGCCCGCTCCGGCGCAGAAATCGACCACGACCTGGCCACGGCGCGGCGCCGCGAAGCGGCACAGGCGCTGGCTGCCGAGATCCTGCACCTCGAACCAGCCTTCGGCGAAGGCATCGAGATTCTCCAGGGCCGGCTTGCCCGCCACACGCAGCGCATTCGGCTCGCCGGGCAGCGGCCGCGCCTCGATACCGGCGGCCGCCAGGGCGGCGAGCACCGCCGCGACATCGGCCTTGAGGATGTTCACCCGCAGGTCGAGCGGCGCCGGCTCGAGGAGCGCGGCGCCGAGCGCCTCGAACTCCCCCGTCGGCGCAGCGCGCTCGATGCGCCCGGCCAGCCAGTCGGGCAGCGACAGGCGGATGGGCGCCGGCAGGTCGGCGCGATCGATCCGCGCCGACCGGGCGAGCCAGGTGGCCTCGGATTCGTCGCGCGGCAACTGCGCCGCCGCCGGCGAGAGCAGCGCGAGGCGCCGCGCCAGCGAGCCCCCGCCGCCCTGGGCGAGATGCGCGTAGAGACGACGATTGCGCAGCATGTCGAAGGCGATGTCGGCGAGCAGTGCGCGATCGCGCCGGCCTATGCCCGGATGCTCGCGAAAGAAGCGCGCGAGCTCGAGATCGGCGGGCTGCTCGAAGCGCAGGATCCGCTCGAGCAGCGACTCGAGTGCCTGCGCGAGGCTCAGGCGGGCGGGCTTGCGACGAACCACTGCGCCTCTCCTTCGCGCGGCTCGCGCAGGCGGCAGCGCTGGCCTTCGACGAGGATCCGGCCTTCGACCAGCCAGCGCACGGCCATCGGGTAGAGTCGATGCTCGGCCGCCAGCACGCGTTCGGCGAGCCGGTCGGGATCATCGCCATCGAGCACCGGCACCGCCGCCTGGGCGACGATCGGGCCGAGATCGAGCGAGGATGTCACCAGGTGCACCGTGGCGCCGTGCAGCCGCACCCCCGCCTCGAGCGCCCGGCGATGGGTATGCAGGCCCGGGAAGGCGGGCAGCAGGGAGGGATGGATGTTGACGATGCGCCCGGCGAAGCGCGTGACGAAAGCGTCGCCGAGCACCCGCATGAAGCCGGCGAGCACGATCCAGTCGACCCCGAGCGCCTCGAGACGATCGGCCAGTGCCGCGTCGAAGTCGACCCGTTCGGTGAATCCGGTATGGTCGATGGCTTCGGTGGCCAGGCCGAGATCGGCCGCGGCCCGCAGGCCGGCCGCCCGGGGCCGGTTCGAGATCACCGCGACGATGCGCGCCGGCCACTGCTCCTGGCGGCAGCGCTCGGCAATGCCCAGCATGTTCGAGCCTCGACCCGAGATCAGCACGGCGATTTTCTGCATCGCGCGATTCTAGCCCGTCCGGAAGC
>JBAYRO010000187.1:0-3417 GCA_041676645.1 Burkholderiaceae bacterium
AGACGACGAGGTTGACGAGCCGCCCGGGCACGATCACGAGCTTGCGCAGGGCCTTGCCCTCGCCATGGCGCGCGAAGGCGTCGGAGGCGAGTGCGGCGGCTTCGATCGCTTCGCGATCGGCCTCGGCGGGGATCCGGATCGAGCCGCGGACCTTGCCGTTGACCTGGACCACCAGTTCGATCTCGTCGAGCGTGAGCGCCTCGGGCGCGACTTCGGGCCAGGCGGCGTCGAGCAGGTCGCCTTCCCGATCGGCGTAGCCGAGCTCCACCCAGATCGCATGGGTGATGTGCGGCACGACCGGATAGAGGATGCGCAGCAGGATGGACAGGCCTTCGCGCAGCGTCGCGGCCGAGGCCGGTGTGTCGTCGTGGGACGCATGCTCCAGCGCGTTGAGCATCTTCATCGCGGCCGATACCACGGTGTTGTAGTGCGTGCGCTGGTAGTCGTAGTCGGCCTGCTTCAGGACGGTATGGATCTCGCGGCGCAGTTCGCGGTGGCCGCTGCCCAGGCTCGTCGGATCGACCTCGGCGGACGCGGTGGCGACCCGTTGCGCATGGGTGGCTGCGAAATGCCAGAGCCTGCGCAGGAAGCGCAGGGCGCCTTCGACACCGGTGCTCGACCATTCGAGGGTCTGTTCCGGGGGGCTTGCGAACATCACGAACAGCCGGGCGGTATCGGCGCCGTGCAGGTCGATGAGCTCCTGCGGGTCGACGCCGTTGTTCTTCGACTTCGACATGGTGCCGATGCCGCCATAGTCGACCGGCTCGCCATCGATGGTCGATCGCACCGAAACGGGCTTGCCGTCGGCGTCGTTGATCCATTCGATGTCGTCGGGCGAGAGATAGTCGATCCCACCCTTGTCGTTGCGGCGACTGTAGATGTGGTTGAGCACCATACCCTGGCAGAGCAGGCGGGTGAACGGTTCGCTGAACGAGACCAGCCCGGCGGCCGGGTCGTCACTGCGCTCGCCCTTGACGTCGCGCATCACGCGCGTCCAGAAGCGCGCATAGAGCAGATGCAGGACCGCATGCTCGATGCCGCCGATGTACTGGTCCATCGGCATCCAGTAGTCGGTGCGTTCGTCGACCATCGACTCGTCAGCGTCGGGCGAGCAGTAGCGCATGTAGTACCAGGACGAGTCGACGAAGGTGTCCATCGTGTCGGTTTCACGGCGCGCCGGCTTGCCGCAGCTCGGGCAGGCGCAACGCAGGAATCGTTCGTCGTGGTTCAGCGGGTTGCCGCTGCCGTCCGGGACCAGGTCTTCGGGAAGGACGACGGGCAGGTCGGCATAGGGCACCGGCACCGCGCCGCAATCCTCGCAATGGATGATCGGGATCGGGGTGCCCCAGTAGCGCTGGCGCGAGATGCCCCAGTCGCGCAGGCGCCACTGGGTCTTCCTTTCGCCGAGGCCGGCGGCTTCGAGGTCGGCGGCGATCGCGTCGACCGCGGCCTGGTGGGCGAGGCCGTCGTAGCGGCCCGAGTCGACGCAGGTGCCGCGCGTCTTGTCGCCATACCAGTCCTGCCAGGCGCTGGCGGAAAAGGTTTCGCCGGGGACGGCGATCACCTGTCGGATCGGCAGGCCGTAGCGCAGGGCGAATTCGAAGTCGCGTTCGTCGTGAGCGGGCACCCCCATGACCGCACCGTCACCGTAGCCCATGAGGACATAGTTGCCGACCCAGACTTCGACCGGCTCGCCGCTGATCGGATGGCGGACATGCAGCCCGGTGGCGACACCCTTCTTCTCGAGGGTGGCGAGGTCGGCTTCCATGACACCGCGCTTGATGCTGTCGGTGACGAAATCGGCGACATCCGGGTTCGATGCGGCGGCCACCGCAGCGAGCGGATGCTCGGGCGCGACGGCGACGAAGGTGACGCCGCAGATGGTGTCCACCCGGGTGGTGAAGACGTGGAGCCGGCCCTCGCCGACCAGCTGGCCGTCGGCGTCGGTGATCTCGTGCTCGAACGCGAAGCGCACGCCGGTCGAGCGGCCGATCCAGTTCGCCTGCATGATGCGCACGCGCTCGGGCCAGCCGTCGAGGTCGTTCTCGACCTGCTCGAGCAGCTCGTCGGCGTAGTCGGTGATGCGCAGGTAGTAACCGGGGATCTCGCGGCGCTCGACGGGGGCGCCGGTACGCCAGCCGCGCCCGTCGATGACCTGTTCGTTGGCGAGCACGGTCTGGTCGACCGGGTCCCAGTTGACGACCTGGGTCTTGCGGTAGGCGATGCCGCGCTCGAGCATCTTGAGGAAGAGCCACTGGTTCCAGCGGTAGTAGCGCGGGTCGCAGGCGGCGATCTCGCGCGACCAGTCGATCGCGAAACCCATCGCCTGCATCTGCTTCTTCATGTAGGCGATGTTGTCGTAGGTCCATTGCGCCGGCGCGACCTCGTTGCGGATCGCGGCGTTCTCGGCCGGCAGCCCGAAGGCGTCCCAGCCCATCGGCATCAGCACATTGAAGCCGTTCATGCGCTTGTACCGATACATCACGTCGTTGATCGTGTAGTTGCGCACATGGCCCATGTGCAGCTTGCCCGAGGGGTAGGGCAGCATCGAGCAGGCGTAGAACTTACCCTTGGGGAAGCGGGGATCGCTTTCGATGGCGCGATAGGCGTCGATCGCCCGCCAGTGGTCCCGGGCTGCCGATTCGACGGCTTGCGGATCGTATTTGGGTTGCATGGCGCGAGGCGGATCGTATGGTGTGGAGGGCTGCGGGCGAAACTGGCAATTATAGCGAGCCCCTCGTTCTGCAAGCGCCTGCAAGCCGATGTATCCATCTGTAAACAGGGCATTGGCGGGCCTGTTCGGGCCTCGCGACCACTTGTCCCCGCAGGCGACCGCCCGTCCGCCACGGCTCGGGTTTCGCCGGCGCCTGCCTGATCCTCGCGTCACCGATCACTGGTTGGAAGAGGATCGGGGCGCGAGAAGCAAAGGGACCGTCGACCTCGGTCGGCGAGTCCCCCGCGCTCCCCCGGCGCTGGCGCCCTGAGCCGCCCCACTGCCGACGATCGCCGCTCATCCCCCATTCCCCGCTCGTCTATCCGCGCACGACCCGCCCACAGGCCGCAGCCGGGATGCGCCGACTTCTCGACTCCGGGGCGCTTAGCCCAGATAATGGAACCGCGACAGGCCGAAGCCGGCCGTGACGCGAGGGGGAGGAGCAATGAGCGAGACGAGGCTGGCAGTCCGGCACGATCCCGCCGGCGATGCCGAGATTCCTGCGGGATCGGCGGTGCTGCGCGCGGTACGAATCCTCGAGGCGATTGCAGCGAGCGAGGACCCCCCACCCCTGGCCACGATCTGCCGGGAGGTGTCCCTGCCGAAGGCGACCGTCTACCGGATCCTCGGGACGCTCGAGTTCGCGGGCTATATCGTCCGGGAGCCCGGATCGAAGGTCTATGCCACCGGGGAGCGGCTCAACC
>JBAYRO010000188.1:0-3338 GCA_041676645.1 Burkholderiaceae bacterium
GCGCTGCGTCGGCCCTTGCGCACCAGGTGGCCGAGTCGATAGCGGTTCAGCGCCATCATGCTGGTCTCCGATATCGAGAAGAACGCGGAGAGCAGCATCAGGACGAGCAGGGCCAGGAGCTGGGCCCAGATCGGCAGGTGTTCCAAGGGGTGGGTCTTGAGCGCGTGGTGGGCACAGACTAACCGATCCGTGCGCGGTGGTCATCTGTCGCCATGCCGAATCGGCCGTCTCGCGCTATGCTCGCGAGACGATGCACGGCCCGGCCGACCGCGCGTCCGAACCATTGGCTCGTCGTCGAAACCAGAAGAAAGGAGCCCTCAACCATGAAGATCTTCGACGTCTTCCACAACCCGCCAGCCGGGATCACCCTGCTGCGCTGGACCCTCGGCATCCTGTTGCTGCTGCACGGCATCGCCAAGGTCATCGGCGGGGTCGGACATATCGAAGGCATGCTGGCCAAGGTGGGCTTGCCCACCTTCATGGCTTATGGCGCCTACATCGGCGAGGTCGTCGCGCCGATCCTGCTGCTGATCAACCGCTTCGTGGTACCGGCCGCGCTGATCATCGTCATCTTCATGCTGTTCGCCCTGGGGCTGGTCCATACCGGGCATTTCTTCCAGATGACCAGTTCGGGTGGCTGGGCGCTGGAACTCCAGGCCTTCTTCCTGGTCAGCGCGCTGGTGGTGGCGCTGACCGCGCCGAAGACGGGCGGGAAGTAGGGCGGCTGGCGGAAAGGCACGCGTGGCCGCGACCGGCGAGGGTCCAGGCCGGTCGCTCTTGTCAGGAGAGCTTGCTGGTCTTGTTCATGAAGGCGGCGATCCGGGCATCCATGTCGGGGCCGCGACCCTCGGTGCGATGGATCTCGTAGGACAGGCCGGCCTCCAGCGACATCCCCTCGGTGCGGGTCAGCAGACGCTTGTTGGCGCGGTGGCTGAACCAGGAGTTCGCCAGTACGGATTTCGCCAGCTTGTCCAGTTCGTCCTCGAACTGCTCGTCGGGCACGCACCAGTTGGCCAGGCCCATCGCGGTGGCCTCCTGCCCCGTGTAGGTGCGTGCCGTGAACATCATCTCGCGGGCCTTCGCCAGGCCGACCCGTCGCGGCAGGCGCTGGCTCATTCCCCAGACCGGCGTCAGTGCCCAGCGCGCATGGGTGTCTGCGAACTTCGCCGAGTCGGCGGCCATGATCAGGTCGCCGGCCAGGGCGAGCTCGAGCGCGCCGGTATAGCAGTGGCCGTGCACCGCGGTGACCACGGGCTGCGGCAGGTTGGCAAGCGCCTCGATGACGTCCGCCTGGAAGCTGGGTTTGGGTGGGTGCTCGCCCTGCGCGATGTCGGCAAGATCGTGCCCGGCGGAGAAGCACTTGCCGGCGCCGCGCACGATGACGAGCCCCACTTCCTCGGTCTGTTCCGCGATGCGCGCGACATGCTCGCCGAGCTCCCGGAACATCGCGACCGTCAGGGCATTGAGTTTCTCGGGCCGGTTCAGGGTCAGGGTGGCGAGACCGCCACGGTCGGTGCGGATGACGAGTGTGGACATGGTGGTCTCCTGGATCGGCTCGAGGCTTCTTGATCGGTCCGATATTACCTTGCATGTTTGCCTGGGCACCGCCCGCGCGGAACCAGGCTGTGCGGCGACGTGCCGGGGTCGGCGCCCGTTGCGCAGCTGCGATACATTTCCTGCCAGCAACGCAGGCATGCCATGCGATCCGGTGCGGCCATTCCCTTCCGGGACCGGTGCGCCGCCAGCCACCATACAAGCCAGAGGGGGAGAACGATGGATTTCGACGAGGTGATCCGCGCACGCCGCAGCATCCGGGGCTACCAGAAGCGGCCGGTGCCGAAGGCGCTAATCCGGGAGATTCTCGAACTGGCGATGCGCGCGCCAACCTCGCTCAACACCCAGCCCTGGAACTTCTTCGTGGTCACGGGCGATGTGCTCGACCGGATCCGCAAGGGCAACGTCGAGCGCAACCTCGCCGGCGTTCCCGATTCGCGCGAGTTCCGGATGGGGCCCGGCTATGTCGGCGCGCACCGGGAGCGGCAGATCGAGATCGCCAAGCAGCTGTTCGGCGCGATGGGCATCGCCCGCGAGGACAAGGACCGGCGCCAGGAGTGGGTGCTGCGCGGCTTCCGGCAGTTCGACGCGCCGGTCTCCATCGTCGTCACGTACGATCGCTCGATCCATGGTAGCGACATCGCGCCGTTCGACTGCGGCGGCGTGGTCAACTGCCTCGTCAATGCCGCCTGGTCCAGGGGCCTGGGCTGCGTCATCAACAGTCAGGGCATCATGCAGTCGCCGGTGGTACGCGCCGAGGCCGGAATCCCGGATGACCAGGTGATCCAGACCTGTGTCGCGATGGGCTGGCCGGATGACTCGTTCCCGGCCAATGCCGTCGTCTCGCGCCGCAAGGGCGTCGACGAGGCTGTGACCTTCGTGGGATTCGCGAACTGATCGCTCTTCGCCTGCATGACGGCTGCGTCGTGGGGGCCGTCCGGCCCGCTAGAATGCTTCATTGCGGGTCGGTCGGCGCCGAGCCATGGATCCCTTTGACGATTGCCGAGACGGCAGGAGAACACACCATGAAAATCGATTCCAGCATCAGCGCAGTCGTCACCGGCGGCGCCTCGGGCCTGGGCCGCGCTTCCGCGGAAGCACTCGCCGGGGCGGGCGCCAAGGTCGCGATCTTCGACATCGACGAGGCACGGGGCGCGGAAGTCGCCAGTGCCATCGGCGGACTCTTCTGCCGGGTCGACATCAACGACGAGCAGAGCGTCGTCGACGGCTACGCCAAGGCGCGCGCCGCCCATGGGCAGGAGCGGGTGCTGGTGCACTGCGCGATGACCACGCGTCGCGGCAAGACGCTGGCCTTCGACAAGGCGAGCAACAAGCTCAAGCGCCTCTCGACCGAGGATTACGAGGCTGGCGTGCAGGGGATCCAGGTGGCCAGCTATCGCCTGGCATCGCTCGCCGCCGAAGGCATGGCCACGCTCGATCCGCTCGAGGACGGCGAACGCGGCGCCATCCTCCTGACCGCCTCGGTGGCGGCGCAGGATGCCCAGATCGGCCAGGTCATCTACGGCTCGGCCAAGGCCGGCGTCAACGGCCTGGTACTGCCGATGGCGCGCGATCTCTCCGATCTCGGCATCCGGGTCAACTCGATCATGCCGGGCATCTTCGCCACCCCGCTGATGCTGGGCGCGCAGCCCAAGGTGCTAGAGAGCCTGGCCGCCTCGGTGCCGTTCCCCAAGCGCCTTGGCAAGCCGGAGGAATTCGGCAGCCTGGCGCTCGAGATCGCGCGCAATACCTACTTCAACGGCCAGTGCGTGCGCCTGGACGGA
>JBAYRO010000189.1:0-3326 GCA_041676645.1 Burkholderiaceae bacterium
AGCCAGGCATGGCGCACGAAGACGGCGCCGGGCTGGCGGCGCTCGACGAGCGCGTCCCATTGGTCGGCATCGATGTCCGTGATGCTCTTGCAGGTCAGCGTGCGATAATCCTCGGCGCTCATTCCGGCTTCCGTTCCTGGGGCTTTGCATATTTTCAGTGGCGCCCGGCCGCGCCTGTGAGCGCGGCGGTAGCGAGCGTTGGCGCCGTCAGTTTATTGTGGCTCGGGCGGTCAAGCTCGAGACCCGTCCCGGATTGCGGATACTCCATGCGAATCGCGCTAGCCCAGTTGAACCAGACCGTCGGTGACTTCGACGGCAACGTCGAGCGGATCGTCACCGCCGCCCAGGCCGCGGCTGCCGGGCAGGCCGATGTGCTGCTCACCCCCGAACTCGCGCTGGCCGGCTATCCGGCCGAGGACCTGCTGCTGCGCCAGGCCTTCCACGAGGATTGCGCTCGCGCGCTGCAGCGGCTGTGCGAACGCACGGCCGGGCTGTCGCTCGTCCTGGTCGTCGGTGCGCCGAGCTTCGAGGATGGCCATCGGCGCAATTCCGCGATCGTCCTGCACCGGGGCGAGATCGTCGGGCGCTACGACAAGCAGGAGCTTCCCAACGACGATGTCTTCGACGAGCGGCGCTACTTCGAGGCGGGCAGCGGGCCGCTGGTGCTCGACATCGCCGGGGTGCCATGCGCCATCCTGATCTGCGAGGACCTCTGGTATCCGCGGGCCGCGTCGCAGGCACGCGAAGCCGGCGCCCGGATGCTGCTCGTGCTCAATGCCAGTCCCTACCATGTCGACAAGCAGGCGCTGCGCATCGACGTCGCCAGGCGCAATGCGACCGCAAGAGGCATGCCGATCGCGGCCACCAACCTCGTCGGGGGCCAGGACGAGCTGGTGTTCGACGGGCTGTCCTTCGCGCTCGATGCGCAGGGCGAGCTCGCCGGCCAGGCGCTGCCGTTCGAGGAGGACCTCCTGTTCGTCGACGCCATCGCGGACGGGACGGCGTTGCGGATCGAGCCCGGGCGCATCGAGCCCGGCCTCGAGCTCGAGCCGCAGGTCTACCGGGCGCTGGTGCTGGGCCTGCGCGACTACGTCGGGAAGAACCGGATTCCCTCGGTGCTGCTCGGACTGTCCGGCGGCATCGATTCGGCGCTGGTGCTGACGATCGCGGTCGATGCGCTCGGACCCCAGCGGGTGCGGGTGCTGATGATGGCGTCGCCCTATACCGCCGACATCTCGATCGCGGATGCCCGCGACATGGCCGATCGTCTCGGCGTGCGCTACGACGAGCTGCCGATCGGGCCGATCTTCGATGCATTCCGGCAGACTCTCGCGACGGAGTTCGCCGGCCTGCCCGAGGACACCACCGAGGAAAACCTGCAGGCGCGCATTCGCGGCAATCTCCTGATGGCGCTGTCGAACAAGTTCGCCGCCATCGTGCTCACCACCGGCAACAAGAGCGAGACCGCGGTCGGCTACTCCACCCTCTATGGCGACATGGCCGGCGGCTTCGCGGTGATCAAGGATGTGCCCAAGACCATGGTCTATCGGCTCTCGCGCTGGCGCAACCGCGACGGCGAGGTGATTCCCGAGCGGATCATCACGCGTGCGCCGAGCGCGGAGCTGCGCCCCGACCAGACCGACCAGGATTCGCTGCCGCCCTACGATGTGCTCGACGGCATCGTGGAACTGTATGTCGAGGAGAATCGCAGCATCGCCGATATCGTTGCCGCCGGTTATCCCCGCGACGCCGTCGAGCGGGTCGTGGGCCTGATCCGGTTCAGCGAGTACAAGCGGCGCCAGGGGCCGATCGGTACCCGCATCACGCGTCGCGCCTTCGGCCGGGACTGGCGGCAGCCGATCACATCGCGCTTTCGCGGTTGAATCTTGCCGTCGTACGGACGCAATCCACAGGAGCCCGAATGAAACAGATAACCGCCATCATCAAGCCGTTCAAGCTCGACGAGGTCCGCGAGGCGCTTGCCGAGCTCGGGGTCAGCGGCCTGACCGTCACCGAAGTCAAGGGGTTCGGCCGCCAGAAGGGCCATACCGAGCTCTATCGCGGCGCCGAGTATGTCGTCGACTTCCTGCCCAAGGTCCGGGTCGAGGTGATCCTGCCCGACGCCGCGGTCGAGCAGGCGCTCGATGCGGTGATCAAGGCCGCCCGCACCGGGCGCATCGGCGATGGCAAGATCTTCGTCACCCAGGTCGAGGAAGTGATCCGGATCCGTACCGGCGAGACCGGCGACTCCGCCATCTGAGCGCGTGTGCATCCGGTCCATGGAGGAGCCCCGCAGCCATGAGCGAACATCCGGCCAAGCGTGATTTCGTCCTGGTGCACGGCGCCTGGCATGGCGGCTGGTGCTGGTCCCGTGTCACGCGCCGACTGCTCGCGGCGGGCCATCGGGTGTTCGCACCGTCGCTGTCCGGCCTCGCGGACCGCGCGCATCTCTTCGGGCCGCGGATCGGACTGGCGACCCATGTCGAGGACATCGTCAGGCTCGCCGAATTCGAAGGCCTCGACGATTTCGTGCTGGTGGGGCACAGCTATGCCGGCAGCATCGTCACCGGCGTCGGCGATCGCCTGCGCGAGCGGGTCTCCCACTATGTCTATCTCGATGCCGTGGTGCCGCCCGACGATGCCCGGACCTGGTGCTGGGCCGACTACATGACCGAGCAGGCGCGCCGCGAGCGGATGGCGGCCATCGAAGGCGAGGGCAGGGGCCTGATGCTGCCGCCACCCCCGGTGGATGTCTTCGGGATCGCCACCCAGGCCGACCGGGAGTTCGTCGCCGCCCGGATGACACCGATGCCGGCGGCGACCTTCCTCGAGTCGATCGAGTTGCGTGCCGGAGGCACCCGCGGGCTGCGGCGCAGCTACGTCGCCGCCGCCGCGCCGGTCTACCAGGGCCTGCGCGCCGTCGCCGAGCGCATCCGTGCCGATTCCGGCTGGCATTTCGAGGAAATCCAGGCGGGGCACGACATGATGCTCGATGCGCCCGAGGCGCTATGCATGCGCCTGCTCGAGTTCGCGGTCGACCGCAGCCCAACGACCGGCGTCACGTAACCGACAGCAGCACGATCAGCGCGCCGCTGCCGCCATCGTTGGGCCGGGCGCGGCAGAAGGCAAGCACCTCGCGGCGCTGGGCGAGCCAGCGCGGCACCTTGTCGCGCAGCACCGGCTCGCGATTGGCCGAGCCGAGCCCCTTGCCATGGATGATGCGAACGCAACGGCGCTCGCGGCGCCGGCATTCGGCGAGGAACTCGACCAGGGTCTCCCGCGCCTGGTCGACCCGCAGGCCGTGCAGGTCGAGCTGGTCGACGATG
>JBAYRO010000190.1:0-3196 GCA_041676645.1 Burkholderiaceae bacterium
CCCTCAATCGGACAGCCAGGATTCGATCACCCGCTGGGTCAGCTCCCCTCCGCTCATCTCGTAGGAATTGGCGCCCAGACGCACACCGTGGGTATCGGCCCGCAGGACATACGATCCGTCCGCGGCGACGAGCAGCCGCAGGATGGCGGCCTCCCCGGCGATTCCAAGCGACATCGGCGCCTTGTGGGCTCGCCAGCCCCGCCCATCCAGGCCGGTGACCGGGCGCACGATGTACTGGGCGCCGGGCGCCCGGATGCTGGTATGGCTGACCCCCGTCATGTGCCAGTGGTACTCGCGGTCGATCAACAGCAGACGGCCATCGCACGCATGGAGATACGCGCCACCGATCCGGCAGACCGGCGGAGCGCCCTCCACGCGCACGGGCAGGCCGGCCGCATGGCTGGTGGGTGCGAAGTTCCCGCGATAGAAGTGGATGGAGATCCACTCCGCGCCTTCGATCGGAAAACTCCCCGCCTGCGCTGCGATGATCTCCGGGTTGAGCACATGCACCTCGCCGTTGTTCAGGAGCGCATGCACCAGGCGACCATCACTCGAGAGCTGGCGCGCTCGCGCTGGCAAGGGCATGGTCGACTGGCTGCGCAATACCGGCTGTGCGATGCCGCCGCCCTCGGCAAACGGGAACTGGTAGACGAGGCGCTGCACCTGGCCAGCAGCATCGATGCCGAACAGATGAAACCCGCTGGCGGGATCGCTCGACGAGATGTCGCCGTCGCTCACCTCGATCTCGACGAAGGATGTCGACATGCTGTAGCCCATTCCCGCCAGACTGCGCAGGCCCCTGGCCGCGGCCAGTTCCTGCACGGTACTGGCGCCCTCCACGGAGGGTATCGCGCGATATATCCCACCGTCATACCCGCGATACACGACTCCGCTGTTCGGCTGGAGGCGGGCATCGGGAAACATCTCGAGCGGGGCGAAGTCGACCGGCCTGATCACCGTCGGGTCGGCTGCCCATGCGCTCACGATGCCGACGAGCGCCATCCTCCCGTCGGGAAGCCGACCGATACGGTTGTCGGGATCGAACTCCAGGAGCCGGCCGATTTCGAACACCCACCATGTGCTCGTGGGCGACGCGCGGACCTTGCGCACCGGATTGCACCAGTCACCGCAGTCGTCGCTGTAATGATCGGGAACTTCGGCGGCGACCCGCAACACGCCGTCGCTGAAAAGGCCGATGTACTGGTTGAAGCCGAAGAAGTCACCGACGCGGTAGTTGCTCGGATTCACCAGGGCAAGCGGAAACGGCAGGTCGCTGCGGAACGCCGTGCGGCCGGATCGATGCGCGACGCTCGTCGTCCCGGTGGTGAGCCCGCGCCACAGCGAATCGATGCTGTAGGCCGGCAGGGTCGAACCCGCCTGCGAGGGGTCGAGTCCCGCAAGGGGATCGTCCAGCAAGCCGTCGGCCATGTCGGCGGCGAAGCGCTCGGTGATCGCGAGCGCGGGCGCCGGATCATCGGGGCGGTTCGCGGCAGCCGTCCTGGCAAGGCCCGCGATGATCGCGCCGTGGATGCCGTCAGGAGTCTTCGGCAACGCCTGCGAATTCTCGGTGTCGCCCTCGTCGTCCAGCAGCAGGGGCATGTGGTCGAGACGCTCGAGGCGATAGACACCGGGCAACTGGTCGTTGACCGCCGCCAGCACTTCATCGTGCGCGATCTCGATCAGGCCGGAATCCCGCCAGGGCAAGCCGCCTGCCTTGGTCGCGAAGCGACCCGCAGCGAAGTCCGCATCCGTGCCGAGTGCAAGCACGCGCTGGTACGCCGCCTCAGTGAACGGGGTCACCGCCAGGTTGCGGTCGACCTCGAACCCGCTGACCAGGCCGCGCAGTTCCCTGCCTTCGAAACTCGCCCACTGGCCGGTGCCGGCGTCGTAGTAGGTAGAGCCCGGGCCACCATGCATCCGGATGAGCGCCGGCAGGGCCGACTTCAGCCCGCAAGGCACCAGGGTCACCATGCCATTGCTCGAATCGGTCCGCGCCGGTCCGAGCACGGTGCCATCGGCGAAGCTGATCTCGACCGATGCGCCCCGGGCGAGGCCGGGTCCGCCACCGATGCCGATCGCGTCGGCTTGCGCCGGTCCGACACCGGCCGTGGTCCATTTGCTGCGGTCGGCTCCGGAGAAACCGTCGATCAGTGCCGGAGTGCAGGCCTGCACCGGCCCGCCGCCGGGCGGCAGGTGCAGCACGGCATCGTTCGAGGCAAGCTGCGTGGCTGCGCTTGCGACCGTCAAGCCGTGGCTTGCCAGCGCCGAATGCAGGGCTTCGATCAGGTCGTCCTGCGGATCGCCGGGCTGCGCCTTGAAGGATGTGCCGATCCAGTCCGAAGACAGGCCTGGGACCGTGATCCCGAGCCGATCAATCTGCGCCCGCACCCGGCCGCGCGCCGCACTGATGCCGGCGGCGTCGACCAGCGAGAAGGTCATCGCAGTCGCGTTCTGGAAGGCTCGATCGGCCGGCTCGCCGAGCAGACGCGAGCTCAACAGGTGGGTGAGCGGCGTCGCGTTGACGGTGATGGTTCCCACGCCCAGGCTGTTGACCGGCGTGACGTAGGCGACGCTTGCCTGCCGCGCCCTCAGCAGGCAGGGCGCCGCATCACCCGGGACGGAATCGATACGGTAGTGGCCATCGGCATCCGCATGGGCAGCAATGCTTGTGTGCGCACACTTCAGTTCGATGGCCGCGCCGGCAAGCGGCGCACCGGTGGCGGCCGTGCCGACGATCGTCACCGTCGGCGGCGGGGTCGGTGTCGGCGGCGGGTTCGTTCCGCCTCCGGCCGGAGGGCCGTCGCCACCGCCACCGCCTCCGCCGCATCCGGCCAGCAGCAGGCTCGACAAGCCCATGAAAACACATGCGCGGGCGCGTGTAAGCACCCGCTTCGATCGAATCATCATGCCCGACTTCCTCCAGACTCGCTGGTCGGCACCCGCTGTCGGGGTGCTCGTACCTGACCTGGAAGCTTAGTCTGTCAGTCCCGAGGCGCGTCATCTCACCCAGCGTAGCGCGGGCTCGCGATGTGACGGATCTCACTCGAGATGGCTTTCAGGAAACTCCGACTCACCCATTCAGGGTAGTGCCTGCGCGCCTGAATCCTCTGGATTACCCAAGGCAGCGTTACAGTTTCGCGATAACAGGAATCGGCGAGGTACCGATCAGAGCAGCCGCACGGACTGGCCCTGCTTC
>JBAYRO010000191.1:0-3182 GCA_041676645.1 Burkholderiaceae bacterium
CATCCCGACTATGTGTCGGCCGGCTGCGGCATGGGCTACGAGGCGACCATGTACCTGCTCGAGCGCGGGGTGCGCCTGACCGGCACCGATGCCTGGAGCTGGGACGCCCCCTTCGTGCATACCGCCGGCAAGTACGCCGAGACGGGCGACGCCTCGCTGATCTGGGAAGGCCACAAGGCAGGCCGCGACATTGGCTATTGCCACATCGAGAAGCTGCACAATCTGGAAGCCCTGCCTGCCGATGGCTTCTTCATCAGCTGCTTTCCGCACAAGATCCGAGGTGCATCGGCCGGCTGGACCCGTGCGGTCGCGATCTTCGACGACGCCCTGCTCGCGACCGCAGCCCGTTGAACGCGCTCGATTCGCGCAAGAGGAACAGGACCGGAACCGGATCGATGTCTTCGGAAACCAGCGGACTGCCCAAGCCGCCGCCCTTCATCACCCGCGACAACCTCGCCGACGGCTCGCTGCTCGCCACCTGGCGGGCCAAGTCGCCTCCGGGGACGATTCGCACCGACGCCGAGCTCGATGCCTCGCTCGAAGCCACGCTGGCATGCCATCCCCGCGGCGAGGATGTCGTCGTGTTCGGCTATGGCTCGCTGATGTGGAATCCCGCCATCGAGCACATCGGCGCGGAGCCGGCCCATGTCCACGGCTGGAGCCGGCGCTTCTGCCTGAGCATGGTGCTCGGCCGCGGCAGCCCCGAGCGCCCCGGGCTGATGCTCGCCCTCGATCGGGGCGGGCGCTGCTACGGCCTGGGCTTCCGGATCGCCGCGAACCAGGCGCAGGAGGAACTTCGCCTGCTGTGGCGACGCGAGATGCTGTCGGGCGCCTACGAAGCGCGCTGGGTCGCCGCGACGATTGCCGGCGAACGCAGCCGCGCCCTCACCTTCGTGGTGAACCGCCAGCATCCCCGCTATACCGGCAAGCTGCCGCTGGCGCGGGTCGCGCACCTGCTGGCCACCGGCCAGGGCATCCACGGCAATTGCCGGCACTACTTCGACAGCACCATCGCCTCGCTAAGCGAGATGGGCATCCGCGATGCCGCGCTCGAGCGCATCCGCGAGGCGCTTGCGGCGCACGGCGAATCCTGCGATATGGCGGAATGATCAGCCCTTGCGGGCGAGCAGCGCTTCCTCTACGTCGCGCAGGCGATCCTTGCCGAAGTAGATCGCGTCATTCACATAGAAGGTGGGCGAGCCGAAGCTGCCGCGTTCCACCGAGCGCTCGGTGTTGTCGAGCAGCGCCTGCTTGACCTCGGGGCTGGCCGAGCGGGCGATGATGTCCTCGGCGGGCAGTCCGGCTGCCTTCATCGCTTCGGCGAAGATCGCCGGGTCGGCCATGGCGCGCTCCTCCTCCCACATGGCGCGGAACATCGCATCGACATAGGCTTCGAACACCCCGAGGCCCTGCGCGGCGACCGCGCCACGCATCAGCGCCAGCGTGTTGACCGGGAAGTTCGGGTTCCAGCGGAACTCGCCGATCGAATGGCGCTCGATGAAGCGCCTGGTCTCGAGCCGCTCGTAGTCGAGCTTGTTGCGGATGCCGCCGAAGGCCTCGCCGGGCGAGCGATTGCTGGTGAGCTTGAACACGCCGCCGAGCAGGATCGGAACGTAGTCGAACTTCACGCCGGTACGCTGCTCGATGCCGGGAATCACCCGGTGGCTGAGATAGGCGTTGGGGCTGCCGAAGTCGAAATGGAATTCGAGATTGATCATGGCTGCACTCGGGCGCGGGACATCCGCGGGACGGGGTGATGAACGGATTATGCGACGGACCCGGGCCCGCTGCACGGACCAGTCACGAGGTGGATGCGTCAGAACAGACTTTCAGCCCAGGTCGCAAAATCATCGAGTTCCGAGAGCAACTGTTCGGCTTCCTTCAGGGTCGCGCTGACGAATGCGCTGAATCAACCTGTTTGCGCGGACCGCGCCTCGTCATGCAAGCTTCCTCGTGAGTCGACGACGCGCCTGGTCAGGCGCCGGACCCTTGATGACCCGTCCGTCTCGCCTGACGTCGACCACCATGGATCGCCTTCAGGCAAGGCGAGGAGTTCCTTCGCCCCGCGCAACGCTACCGTAGATCCATGCGGCGCCCACCGCCCCGGCTCGCTTGTCCAGTACGATGCGAATGGAATCGAGCAATGCATCCCAGCGTCGCAGCTCTTCTTCGAACAAGGTCCTGATCGTGACGGCAAAAGGGTGCGAGGGGTTCAGGGAGAAGACCTGTCTTATGGAAAAACAAGTTTCTTGAGAGAAAACGTTTTCCTTCTCGCAGAACTGCAACCACGGTCAACGGCCGGTCGACCGCGGCCCCAAAGTCTCGGCGGGCTACCATTCCCGGTTCATCGCCGCAAGCACGGCGCGATACTGGAATCATGCGAGGCGGGATGTGAGCACGGACAACGCAAGTAACGAGGAACAGCGGCAACACCAGGCATGGCGGGCGGTCGGGGACCTGTACCACGCCTGTTTCACCGGCCTGATCATGTCGGTCACCAGCCGGATGGGCGCGCGCCATGGAGCGGACTTCGTGTTCCGCGTCTTCCGGCGCCAGCAACAGGAGCGCTTCCTGCTCGGCATCGAGCGCTTCGGGCTGAAGGACGTTCCCCATGCGATGGCCTGCGCGCAGTACCACTATCTCGGCAACCTGCTGGGCGGCGTACCGGTACAGTACATCCGCGAATCGGACCGCAAGGCCTGGGTGCGTTATCCCGCGCCACGCTGGATGTGGCGCGGCACCGCGATCTGCGCGATTCCCGGCGAAGTCTCGCTCGGCATGCTGAAGGGCTGGCATGCCAACAACGGCGTGTCGCTGCGCAATCCCCGGCTCGGCTTCGTGTGCACCAAGCAGATGGCCGATGGCCAGGACGGCCTCGAAGGCTTCTACTACGAGTACGACCGCGATCTTGCTCCGCATGAGCGGCTCGCCTTCGCGCGCCACCTCGAAGCGCCGGAGTTCGACCCGGCACTGGCTCCGAAGCTCGAGGGCGAGGCCTGGCCTCGCTCACGACTCGAGAAGTCCTACCGCAACTACGCGATGGAATACGTGCGCTCGGCGCTGCCCGTGATGGTGGAGCAGTTCGGGCCGCAGGACGCCGGGCACCTGCTGCACATCACCGGCCGGCTCATCGGCATGCAGTTCCATGAGGAGCTCGCCCCGCGCCTTGGTGGCGCTGGCGC
>JBAYRO010000192.1:0-3053 GCA_041676645.1 Burkholderiaceae bacterium
GATCTGCTCGCGGGTCTCGAGGAAGCCCTCCTCGCCGAGGCGCTGGTAAGCGCCCAGCACCGTGTTGCGCGAGATGCGCAGGTCGCGCGCAAGCGAGCGCGATGCGGGCAGCGGGCTGCCCGAGGACAGCTTGCCGGCGAGGATCAGTTCGCGGACCTGGTCGACGATCTGCTCCTGCAGGCTCCTGGGCAGGGAGGCATCGATGAGAATCGGCAGCTGCATGACAACACCCTCATCCCGATGGTCGACATGGCATTGTCATGCCTAAGCGCGGCGGGATCCAGACCGGAGATCGATTCAGTCGGATGCTTCCAGTCGTTGGCGAGCCTGCTCGAGATCCACGGGGGCATCCTCGTCGCTGCGCCGCCGCAACCGGATCCAGACGAGAAGCCCACCCACCAGCAGGACGAACGGACCGATCCAGAGCGCCCATGTGCTGCCCTGCATCGGTGGTCGGAACAGTACGAAGTCGCCGTAGCGCTCGACCATGAAATTCTTGATCTCGGCATCGCTGCGTTGCTCGAGGATCATCGTTTCGAGCTCGTGGCGCAGGTCGCCGGCAAGGCCCGCCGGCGAATCGATCAGCGACTGGTTCTGGCAGACGAGGCAGCGCAGTTCCTCGGCGAGCCCGCGGTAGCGCGCCAGGTCGGCGGGCTCGCGCAGCATTCCGAGGGCGGGGGCGTGATCCGCGATCGGTGCCGCCGAATCCGTTGCACCGGCCGCCGGCAAGGCCGGCGATGTGGCCAGAAGGCCGATGGCGAGCGCGGCCAGCCACGGCCGGAGGCGCCGGGTCATGCCGCCTGCCCGCTGGCTGCCGCGCGCGCCTGGGTTCGGGTCGCATGGCGGCGATAGCGACGATCGGCGACGGCGACGAAGCCGCCGAGCGCCATCAGGAGGCAGCCGAGCCAGATCCAGTTGACGAAAGGCTTCACGTGCGCGCGCACCACCCAGGTCCGTTCGTCGAGGGCTTCGCCCATGGACAGGTAGACATCACGCAGCAGGCTGCGATCGATCGCAGCCTCGGTCATGGTCTGCTCGTTGGCCCGGTAGTGGCGCTTCTCGGGCGACAGGGTGAAGAGCGGCCCCGTGTCCTCGCGTCCGTTGCGGTACACCTCGAAGCGGCCCCGGGTCGCGTCGTAGTTGGGGCCGGGCACCGACTGCAAGCCGGTGAAGCGGATCGTGTAGTCGGCGATCGATACCTGCTGGCCGATCTCCATGCGCAGTTCGCGATCCGTCGTGTAGCTGTTGGACAGGGTGACGCCGACGATGAACACGGCGATCCCGAGGTGGCCGAGGTGCATGCCCCAGGTGCTCGGCGGATGCAGGCTCGCGCGCCGCAGCGAAAAACGCCCGTCGGCGCCACGCAGCATGTCGCGTACCGCGATCGCGACGCAGGCGGCGATCCACAGGGCGAACATCAGGCCGAGGCTGGTCAGTGGCCGGAAGCCGCCGACGGTGAAGGGCAGCAGCAGGGCGGTGATGACGGTGATGGCGAAGGCCCAGCGCAGCCGGGCCACCAGGTCCGGGAGCTCGCTGCGCTTCCAGCGCGCCAGCGGGCCGATGCCCATCAGGAAGAGCGCCGGCGCCATCAGCGGATAGAAGACCGTGTCGAAGTAGGGCGGGCCGACCGAGATCTTGCCCAGGCCCAGGGTGTCGAGCACCAGCGGGTACAGGGTCCCGAGCATCACGGCGGCCATCGCCACCACCAGCAGGATGTTGTTGGCCAGCAGCATCGATTCGCGGGACAGGAGGGCGAAGCCGGGGCCATTGCCGATGCGCGGGGCGCGCCAGGCGAACAGGATCAGCGAACCGCCGACCAGGATCGCCAGGAAGAGCAGGATGAAGATCCCGCGGGCCGGGTCGGTGGCGAAGGCATGGACCGAGGTCAGCACGCCCGAGCGCACGAGGAAGGTGCCCATCAGGCTGAGGCTGAAGCCGAGGATCGCGAGCAGCACCGTCCAGCTGCGGAAGGTGCCGCGCTTCTCGGCCACCGCCAGGGAGTGGATCAGCGCGGTGGCGACCAGCCAGGGCATGAAGGAGGCGTTCTCGACCGGATCCCAGAACCACCAGCCGCCCCAGCCGAGTTCGTAGTAGGCCCAGAAGGAGCCCAGCGCGATGCCCAGGGTGAGGAAGCACCATGCGACCGTGGTCCAGGGTCGCGCCCAGCGCGCCCAGGCGGCATCGAAGCGACCGCCGATCAGGCCGGCGATGGCGAAGGCGAAGGCCACCGACAGCCCGACGTAGCCCATGTAGAGCAGCGGCGGGTGGAACACCATGCCCACGTCCTGCAGCAGGGGGTTGAGGTCGCGGCCGTTCGGCGGCGGCGGCTGGAGGCGATCGAACGGGTTCGAGGTGAACAGCAGGAACAGCAGGAAGCCGAAGGCGATCAGGCCCATGACCGCGAGGATGCGTGCCCGCAGCAGGGTGGGCAGCGATCCCGAGAACATGGCGACCGCCATGGTCCAGGCCGCCAGCGTCAGGACCCACAGGAGCATCGAGCCCTCGTGCGATCCCCAGGTGGCGGCGATCCGGTAATGGAGGGGAAGGTCGAGGTTCGAATGCGTCGCGACGAGCAGCACGCTGAAGTCGTTGTTGACGAAGAGCGTGGCGAGCGCCAGGAAGGCCAGCGCGGCAAGCATGAACAGCAGGGTGGAGGCCGGCGTGCCGATCGCCATCAGGCGGGCGCCCGCCTGGCCGCGCAGCGCGCTGCCGATCATCGGCAGCACGCCCAGCATGAACGCCACGGCCAGCGCGAGGGCGAGCAGGAACTGTCCGAGTTCAGCGAGCATTGGCGGCCTCCCCGTCATTGCCCACGACCCGGTCGATCACGATCCTGAGCTCGCGACTTCCCGGTTCGACCGCCGCCAGCGAGCCGTAGATATCGCCCGCCCGACGCCTTGCCTCGCCACTGCGGCTCAGGCGTGCCTCGAGGCTCAGCACCCCGGCGCTCGACAGCAGCCGGGAGGGATTCATCGCATTGGCATCGCCGAGCTCGAAGGACATCGGCAGGCTGGCGCCCGGCTCGCGCCGGACCGCCACCGGAATCGGGGGGC
>JBAYRO010000193.1:0-3003 GCA_041676645.1 Burkholderiaceae bacterium
AACGACCTGATCGTCACCTCGGGCGGCGTATCGGTGGGCGAGGAGGACCACGTCCGTCCCGCGCTCGAAGCCGAGGGTGAACTCGACCTCTGGCAGATCGCCGTCAAGCCGGGCAAGCCGCTGGCTTACGGCAAGGTCCGGGACGGCGCGACGCGCCAGGCGCACTTCATCGGCCTGCCCGGCAATCCGGTCTCGAGCTTCGTCACCTTCCTGCTCTTCGTGCGGCCCTTCCTGCTGCGGCTGCAGGGGGTGGAGCGGGTCGAGCCGGTCGCGCTGCCGATGCGCGCCGACTTCGACTGGTTGCGGCCCGACCGCCGGCGCGAATTCCTGCGCGCCCGCATCAACCCGGAAGGCGGACTGGAGCTTTTCCCCAACCAGGGCTCGGCCGTGCTGACTTCAACCGTCTGGGCCGATGGCCTGGTCGACAATCCGCCCGGCGCGGAGATCCGCCGGGGCGACATGGTGCGCTTCCTGCCGCTCGACTTGTTGCTCGCGTGAGGTACACCAGGCGTTCGCCATAAGGAAAAGCTCAGGCATCGACTGCCGAAAAGGACGCCACCGCTACCGAGCGCTCGACCGCAACGGACTTTCGAAGGGATTTGATACGCTCGATCTCGTGCATCGTGCTTGCCGTGAAATACGACGCGCCGCAGCGGGGGCATGACCACAAGGGCACACTTCAATGACCAGAAGTTCGCTACGAGAACATGACGCCTGACGATAACATCGAGTACTGGAATCGAGTCATGACCAATACGATGACCTATAGGGGCTATGTAGCCAGCATGACCCTGGATACCGAGGACAGGGTCATTGTTGGCCGCGTTCTCGATATCGACGACATCATCGCGTTTCATGGTGAGTCGATCCCGGAGTTCGAGGTCAACTTTCATACGGCGGTGGACGACTACATCACGGCATGCGAGCGTCTGGGTGGTGTGCCGGAGAAGCCTGCAAGCGGCAAGCTCATGCTGAGGGTATCCCCCAGCGTACATGCTGCCGCTCTCAAGGCCGCTGCCCGAAGCGGTACAAGCCTGAACAAATGGGCCGAGGAAGCCCTGAGCACCGCGAGTCGTCGTGGTTCAGGTGCAAGAACGCAGCGAGCGAGATCCGAACCGTCGTCGAAGGGGGAGCGATCGCGGCTTCGGCCTTCGCGCATCGCCTAGAGTCACGGTTTCGAGGCATTCAATGAACATCACCATCGTCTATTTCGCCGCCCTGCGCGAGGCGCTGGGCACCGATCGCGAGGAGGTCCGCCTGCCCGGTGGCATCGCCAGCGCGGGTGATCTGCGCGCCTGGCTCGGCGGCCGGGGCGAGCCCTGGGGCGAGGCCCTGGGGCAGGGCCGTAATGTCCAGGTGGCGGTCGACCAGGTGCTGGGCGATGCCGCCACCCCGCTGCGCGAGGGCGCCGAGGTCGCGTTCTTTCCGCCCGTTACCGGGGGCTGACGCCATGGGCCGTTCGCCCGCGTCCGGCGGCTCAGATGGTTCCGGGGATTCCAGCGGCTCCGGCAGTTCCGGCGATTCCGCCGGCTCCACGAGTTCCGCGATGGAGGTTCGCGTCCAGCACCAGGACTTCGACGTCGGCGCCGAGATCGCGCGCCTGCGCGCCGGTCGCGACGAGGTCGGCGCGGTGGCGAGCTTCATCGGCACGGTGCGCGGCTCGAGCGGGGGTGCTGCGCTCGAGTCCATGACGCTGGAGCACTATCCGGGCATGACCGAGGCTTCGCTGGCCGCCATCGGGCGCGAGGCGGCCGGGCGCTGGGCCATCGATGCCGGCCTCGTCATCCACCGCATCGGCGAGCTGCGTCCGGGCGATCAGATCGTGCTGGTGGTGGTGCTCTCGCGCCACCGGGGCGATGCCTTCGCGGCCTGCGAGTTCATCATGGACTATCTCAAGACGCGGGCGCCGTTCTGGAAGAAGGAGCGGACGTCGAAGGGCGAAAGCTGGGTGCAGGCCCGCGATTCGGACACGGCGGCGGCCAGCCGCTGGGCGTCGGACGAGGCCGCGGTCCGGGCGGCTGATCAGACGGCCGGGCGCCAGGCGGCGGATCGGACCGGACGCCCGAAGCCCGATGAATGAAGCGCCGCTGGCGCCGCCCTGGCTCTGGATCCTCCTGACGATAGGCGCGGCGGCCGCCCAGACCGCGCGCAATGCGCTGCAGCGCGATCTCACCGGCCGGCTCGGCACCGTCGGCGCCACCCATGTCCGCTTCCTCTTCGGCATGCCTTTCGGCCTGCTGCTGCTGGCGCTGGTGGCGATGCTCGCCGGCGCGCCGATGCCGGCCACCAGCCCCGCCTTCGTCGCCTGGCTGCTGGCCGGGGCGCTTGCCCAGATCCTCGCCACCATGCTGATGCTCGGCGCGATGCAGCGCCGATCCTTCGTGGTCGCCACGGCCTACATCAAGACCGAGCCGGTGCAGGTGGCGCTGTTCGGCAGCTTGTTCCTCGGTGATTTCCTCGGCCCGCTGGCGATCGCCGCGATCATCGTCGCCACCGTCGGGGTGCTCTTGATGTCGCTGCCGGCCGGCCCGGTCGCTGCGCCCGGGATTGCCGGTCCGGCCGGCGCCCGCGGCGACACCGCCGACGCGATCGCGCTCGGCCTGGGCTCGGCCGCCCTGTTCGCGGTATCGGCGGTCGGCTACCGGGGCGCCATCCTCGCGCTGCCGGGCGAGGGCTTCGTGCTGCGCGCCACCTTCACCCTGGCCTGCGGCCTCGTGTTCCAGGCGCTGGTGCTCAGCGCCTGGCTGCTCTGGCGCGAGCGGGCGGTAATGCTGGCCATCCTGCGGGCCTGGCGGCCCTCGATGGTGGCCGGCCTGATGGGCGCCCTGGCCTCGCAGCTCTGGTTCCTCGCCTTCGCCCTGGAGGCTGCCGCCCGGGTGCGCACCCTGGCCCTGGTCGAGATCCTCTTCGCCCAGATCGTGTCGGCCCGGCTGTTCCGGCAGCGCCCGGGTTCGCGCGAATCCCTCGGGCTGGGCCTGGTCGTCCTCGGGGTACTCGTCCTGC
>JBAYRO010000194.1:0-2946 GCA_041676645.1 Burkholderiaceae bacterium
CCCCATGCCGCGAGGGTGCCCGGCATCTGGCTCTTCGTCATCGCGATCACGCTGCACAACCTGCCCGAGGGCATGGCGATCGGCGTGTCGTTCTCGCAGGGCGACCTGTCGGTCGGCCTGCCGCTCACCGCCGCGATCGCGATCCAGGATGCGCCCGAAGGGCTTGCCGTCGCGATGGCGCTGCGCGCCGCCCGGATCTCGCCGTGGCGCGCCGTGCTGATCGCGGCCGCTTCTGGCCTGATGGAGCCTATCGGCGCCCTGATCGGCCTCGGGCTGTCGACAGGCATGGCGCTTGCGTACCCGATCGGTCTTGGCCTGGCCGCTGGCGCGATGATCTTCGTCGTGTCCCACGAGGTGATTCCCGAGACCCATCGCAATGGCCACCAGACTCCGGCGACCATCGGCCTGATGGGCGGATTCGCCGTGATGATGGTGCTCGATACCGCGTTCGCCTGAAGCCGCGCCGATCGACCATCGATTTCCAAGGAGGATGCAATGCCCGCCAAACGCAAGAACAAGTCCGATGTCGCCACGAAGGCGGCTCCGCCGGTGAACATCGGCATTTCGGCGGCCGAACGCGGCGAGATCGCCGACGGCCTGTCGCGCCTGCTCGGCGACAGTTTTACTCTCTATCTGATGACGCACAACTTCCACTGGAACATCACCGGCCCGATGTTCAACTCGCTGCACACGATGTTCATGGAGCAGTACACCGAGCAGTGGAACGCGCTCGACGAGATCGCCGAACGGATCCGCGCCCTCGGCTTCCATGCCCCGGGCACCTATGGCGAGTTCCTCGAACTCGCGTCGGTCAAGGAAGTGTCGGGCGCGCCCAAGGCGCTCGAGATGGTGGCCCATCTCGTCGATGCCCAGGAAGCGACGGCGCGCACCGCCCGCAGCATGTTCGACGTGGTCGAGAAGGCGGGCGACCAGCCGACGGCCGACCTGCTGACGCGGCGCCTCGACGTGCACGAGAAGACCGCCTGGATGCTGCGCAGCCTGCTGGTGGAGCAGTAGGAGCCTGCGAACGGGCCGGCCACGCCCGCTCGTCACTCCAGGGCGGCCCCGCCCATCGTTGCAAATGCTCGCCATGTCACCCGACATGGCTGTGCTTTGCGCCTCGATCGGAACCGCCCTGGCGCGCCGCTCGGGCGCGTCCGTCCCGTTCACAGGCTCCGAGCCTGCGAACGGGCCCCGCTCCGCCGATACAGTAAACTTTGTTTACTAGTTTCGGAGGAGACATGCGATGGGAGGCGCCAGCCTCGGTTTCGCGCTGGCCGACGTCACGCGCCTGATGCGCCGGGCGTTCCGGCATCGACTGCGCGGCAGCGAACTCACCCACACGCAGGCCCGGGTGCTGGTGCACCTGGCCAATGACTCCGGCATTCGCCAGGTCGAGCTGGCGGAACGGCTCGAGATGCAGCCGATCGCGCTCAGCCGCGTGATCGACCAGCTCGCTGGCTGCGGCGTGGTCGAGCGCCGTCCCGATCCGACCGATGGCCGTGCCCATCTGCTCGCGCCCACGCGCAGGGCGCGCTCGCATCTGGACGCGATCGGCAAGGTCACCGCCGCGATCCGCGCCGATGCCCTGCGCGGCGTGTCCGCCGCCGATGCCGATATCGCCTTGTCGGTGATCGAGGCGATGCGCGCGAATCTTTCGTCGCGCGGTCCGGGGGCGGCCAGTGGGGAATCCGGCCGGGAGTCGACGCGATGAGCGAGGCCGAAGGCAGCTCGTCCGCCGATTCGTCGCAGCCCGCCGGCACGTCCCCTGCCGAGGCACAGCCTCCGGCGGGGCCGATGCGGCAGCAACGTCGTCGCCGGCGCGGGACGCGCTTCCTCCTGCTGTTCGTGGTTCCCCTGCTCGTGGTCCTGGTCGCGGCGGGCTTCTATCTGCATGGCGGACGCTACATCGCTACCGAGAACGCCTATGTGAAGGCGGACAAGGTCCTCATCGGCACTGAAGTGGCCGGCCGCATCGCCGAGGTGCTGGTGCGCGAGAACCAGCAGGTCGAGCCCGGCCAGCCGCTCCTGCGGCTCGATCCCCTGCCGTTCCGGATCGCGCTGGCGCGCGCCGAGGCGCAACTCGCCCAGGTGGGCACCGAACTGCGGGTGCTCAAGGCGAGCTACCACGAGAAGCAGGCTGCCCTCGAGATGGCGCGTACCCGGCATGACTTCGCCCGCCGCGAGCAGCGTCGGCGGGCCGATCTGCGCAAACGCGATTTCGTGTCCGATGCGAGCTTCGACGACGCTCGCCAGGCGCTCGATCTCGCCCGCCAGCAGGTGATCGTCGATGAGCGGGATCTCGCCCGGATCGCCGAATCGCTCGGCGGTGGGCCCGATGTCGCGATCGAGGAGCATCCCCACCATATCGCCGCGATCGCCGAGCGCGACCGGGCCCGGCTGGATCTCGAACGGGTCGAGCTGCGCGCCCCGCTCGCCGGCATCGTGGCTCATGTCCCGGTCGCCGGACAGCATGCAGCGCCGGGTCTGGCCGCGCTCGCCCTGGTGGCGAACGATCGCTACTGGGTCGAGGCCAACCTGACCGAAACCGACCTGACCCATGTCCGGCCTGGCCAGCCGGTCGAGGTTCGCATCGACACCTATCCCGGTCGACGGCTGCGGGGCAGTGTCGAGGCGATCAGTCCCGCCACCGGGGCCGAATTCGCCCTGATCCCGCCGCAGAACGCCACCGGCAACTGGGTGAAGATCGCCCAGCGGGTGCCGGTGCGGATCCGCTTCGACGAGGCGCACGAGCTGCCGGCCTTGCGTTCGGGCCTGTCGGCCTGGATCGAGATCGACACCGGCCATCGACGCCGGCTCCTCGGCTACGCCTGGCCGGACGGCCGGTGAACGCTGCCGCGGGCACGCCCGCCATGACCGGCGGAGCGGGCAACCGCGCGATGCTCACCGTCTCGGTGATGCTCGCGACGATCATGCAGGCGCTCG
>JBAYRO010000195.1:0-2936 GCA_041676645.1 Burkholderiaceae bacterium
ATGGCGCCGGCGGGCATCGCCGATCCGTCGCGCTATTTCCTGGTTGCGGCCAAGGGTGACGAACTGCTCGACTGGCGCGAGATGGTCGCCGCCTTTCCGGGTGCGCGCACGCGGCTCATCGAGGGCAGCGACCACGGGCTGTCCGACTTCGCGTCCTGGCTGCCCGAAGTGCTGGAGTTCGCCGGAATCGGGGCGCCCTGAAGTCACGGCGGGGCCGCGACAGGACGCCCGACGGTCGACCGGCGACAAGGGGCGCCCCCGTATAATCGGCCGCGATGAACTATGTACTTGTCGAGGAAAACGGCGACCTGAAGACCGGGACCATCCTGGTCGACAACGGGACGAGCCTGCAGATCGAGCTGAGCACCGGCCGCCGCGCCAAGGTGAAGGCGGCATTCGTCCATTTGCGTTTCGACAGCCCGGCGCCGGCCGAGCTGCTGCCCGCCGCGCGCGAGCTCGCCGAGGACATCGACATCGATTTCCTCTGGGAATGCGCGCCCACCGAGGAGTTCGGCTTCGCCGAGCTGGCGGCCGACTATTTCGGCCATGAGCCTTCGGCGGCCGAGGCCACGGCCTTGCTGTTGCGCCTGCAGTCCGCCCCGGTGCATTTCCCGCGCAAGGGCAAGGGCCGCTTCCGGCCGGCGGATCCCGATACGCTGGCGACCGCGCTGGCGGCGATCGAGCGCCGGCGCCAGCAGGAACTCGAGATCGAGCGACTCGCCGACGAGATGCTCGCCGGTCGGCTGCCCGAGCCCATCGCCGAGGTCGCGGTCGCGCTCGTGGTGCGCCCGGACAAGACCGGGATCGCATACCGGGCGCTGGACCGGGCGGCGAGCGCCGCGCGCAAGACCCCGGAGCGGCTGCTCTCCGAACTCGGCGCCTTCGGCTCCTCGCAGGGCCTGCACCGGGCCAGTTTCGAGTTCGAGCATTTCCCGGCGGGTATCGGCTTCCCGGCGGTGCTGCACGAGGCGGATCCCGACTGGGAGGCGCGCATCGCGAGCCTTCCCGAGGCGGCGGTCGACGCCTTCTCGATCGACGACTCGAGCACGATCGAGATCGACGACGCCTTCTCGGTCCAGCGCATCGACGATGGTCGCGTGCGCATCGGCATCCATATCGCGGCGCCGGCGGTCGGCATCGACCCCGGCTCGCGCCTGGACCGGGTCGCCCGCGAGCGCCTGTCGACCGTCTACATGCCCGGCGAGAAGATCCTCATGCTGCCGCCTTCGCTGGTGGCGCGCTTCTCGCTCGATTCCGGCGGCACCGTGCCGGCGCTTTCGCTGTATGTCGATCTCGATGCCGCGGGTGCCCGGGTGGTCGACCGGTTCTCGCGGCTCGAGCGGGTGCGGGTGGTCGAGAACCTGCGTCACGACATGCTCGATGCGGTGGTCACCGAGGCCGCGCTCGAATCCCCCGGTGCGCCCCTGCCCCAGGGCGAGGCATTGCGGGTGCTCTGGAATCTGTCCAACGCGCTGTGCGCCGATCGCGAGCAGGTGCGCGGCAAGCCCGAGCCGCGTTTTCGCACCGACTTCAGCTTCTTCGTGGAGGACGATACGGTGCGCATCGTGCAGCGGCGTCGCGACGCTCCGCTCGATCGCATCGTCTCCGAGCTGATGATCCTCGCCAACAGCGAATGGGGCCGGCTGCTCGCCGGCAGCGGGATCGCCGGCCTGTATCGCATCCAGCAGGCCGGGCGGGTCCGCATGAGCACCCAGCCGGGGCCGCACGAAGGCATCGGCGTGGACCACTACATCTGGTCGACTTCGCCCCTGCGTCGCTATGTCGACCTCGTCAACCAGCGCCAGCTGCTGGCGGCGGTGGCCGGTGACATGGCGCCCTACGGCAACAAGGACACCGAGCTGATGTCGGTGCTCTCGGCCTTCGAGGCGCGGCATGCCGCCTACGTCGAGTTCCAGCAGCGCATGGAGCGCTACTGGTGCCTGCGCTGGCTCGACCAGCAGGACCAGCGTCGCCATGAGGCGGTCACGGTGCGCGACGATCTCGTCAGGCTGGCCGCGGCTCCGCTCTATTTCCGCCCCACCGGCCTGCCGCCCCTGCCGCCCGGGCGGCGCATCGTGGTCGACCTGCTCGAACGCGACCTGCTCGACCTCTCCCTGCATGGCCGCTTCGTCGACCTCGCCGGGCAGGTGATGCCCGACGAGCCCGAGGCCGACGCACCGGCGGTGGCGAGCGAGCGGTGATCACGCTGCCGAATCCCGCGGTCGGCGGCCGTGCCGGCCTGCGAGATCCGCTGATGATCGGCGTCGGCCTCTCGGTACTGTTGCACCTGCTGGTGCTCATGATCCGTTTCGCGCCGCCCTCTCCCCTGGTTCTCGCGCCGCGTGATTCCCGCCTCGAGGTGGTCCTGCTCAACGCCGGCACGGTCGAAAGGCCGCTGGCTCCCGATGTGGTGGCCCAGGTAGACATGGAGGGCGGCGGTGATCGCGACGAAGGGCGCGCGACCTCGCCGCTGGTCGCCAGCGCCGAGGTGCGCGAGGGCACGGCGATCGAGGAGCGCCAGCAGCGGGTGCAGGAGCTCGAGGAGGTGCAGCGCCGCCTGCTGGCCCGCGCGAGCGAGCAGGGCCTGGTGAGTGACCAGCCGGCCCAGGCCGAGCCGAACGTCGAGCCGGGCGCCGACCGCGAACGGACCGAGGAGATGATCGCGCGGCTGCAGGCCCAGATCGAACGCCAGATCTCCGACTACAACAAGCGGCCGCGACGCCTGACCTTCGGGGTCAATGCCGTCGGGGTGACCTATGCCCGCTATGTTTCGGACTGGGCGGCGCGCATCGAGCAGATCGGCACCGAGCGTTATCCGCAAGCAGCGCGGGGTCGGCTCTACGATGCGCTGGTGATCACGGTCGAGGTCGACAAGCATGGCAACGTGGTCGACATCGTCATCAACCGCAAGTCCCAGCACGAGATCCTCAATCGCG
>JBAYRO010000196.1:0-2934 GCA_041676645.1 Burkholderiaceae bacterium
CAGGCCCTAGTCGATCAGGCGGTTGCGAACCGCGTAGGCCGCCAGTTCGGCATTGGTCGCCAGGCCGAGCTTCTCCAGCACCCGGGCGCGATAGACGCTGACGGTCTTGGGCGAGAGCGACAGGGCCTCGGCGATCTCCGAGAGGCGCTTGCCCGATGCGATGAACATCATCGTCTGGCGTTCGCGCTCGGACAGCGCCTGGTGCGGCTCGTCGTCATGGCGCCCGGTGACGCTGTCCATCAGGGCATGCGCGATCTCCCGGGTGACGAACTTGCGGCCGGTGGCGACCATGCGCAGGGCTTCGACGATGGTTTCCGGTGCGCTCGCCTTGTTGAGATAGGCCATCGCGCCCGCTTTCAGGGCGCGAATGCCGTACTGGTCCTCCGGGTACTGCGAGAGCATCACCACCCGCATCCGGCTGCCGGTCTCGTCGAGCGATTTCAGCACCTCGAGTCCGCTGCGCCCGGGCAGGTTGATGTCGAGGACGAGCACATCGGCCTGCGTGGTGCGCAGCAGCTCGCGCAGCTCCTGATAGTTGGCGGCTTCGCCGACCACCTCGAAACCGCTCGCCTCGATGAGGGTTTCACGGACTCCGCGGCGCACCATCTGGTGGTCGTCGACGAGGATGACCCGGATCATGCCGCGTCCTCGCGAGTCGGCAGGGTGAGCAGGACCGTGCAGCCACGCCCGTCGCCGGTGACCTCGAGCCAGCCGCCGACCCGGCGGGCGCGTTCGGTGAGCCCGCGCAGGCCGAAGGAACCTTCCTTGTCGCGCTCGGCCTCGGTGAAGCCGATCCCGTCGTCGCTGATCTCGAGCGAGAGCTGTTCGCCGGTGACGACGAGGTCGACGCGAACGGAATTGGCCTGGGCATGCTTGAGGATGTTCGTGAGGGCTTCCTGCAGGCTGCGATAGACGACCATCGCCCGCAGTTCGTCGAGCTCGAGGGATTCGACATTGGACGCGAAGCGCACCTGCAGGCCCGAGCGGCGCCGGAAGCGGGCGACCAGCCACTCGAGGGCGTCGACCAGGCCGGCATCGAGAACCGGGGGCCGCAGCTCGCGCATCAGCCGCTGTGCCGCCTGCATGGCCTCGGTCAGGGAAGCCATCGCGTGGCGCGCCCGTTCGGCGATCTCGGGCTCGGCGCGACGCTCGATCCAGGCCAGGTCGAAGCGGACCCCCGCCAGGGTGCCGCCGACATCGTCGTGCAGCTCGCGGGCGAGTTCGGCGCGCTCGGCCTCCCGGTGCGTGAGCAGATGCGCGGAGAGGGACTGGAGTCGTCGCTCGGAGCGCTCGAGCTCGAGTCGCGCCCGGCTGCGCTCGCGACGCGCCTCGCAGGCGGCGATCGCATGCTCGAGGGCGGCGCCGAGCCGGGCCAGCCGGCCCTTGACGAGATAGTCGTCGGCGCCACGATGCATCGCGTCGACCGCGACGTCCTCGCCGATGGTGCCCGAGACGATCAGGAAGGGGAGGTCGAGCCCGCTATGGCGCAGGACCTCGAGGGCCCCGTTGCTCGAGAACCCGGGCAGGTGGTGATCCGAGATGATCGCGTCCCATCGGGATTCCGCCAGCGCCCTGGCCATGTCGGCGGCGCTGTCGACGCGATGGGTGTCCACCGCCAGTCCCTGGCGACGGAGCGTTTCCGCGAGGAAATCGTAGTCGATCGCCGAATCCTCGACGATCAGGATCCGCAGTACCCGGTTGCCCACCCGATCTGAGGTTCTTGCCAGTTCCATGGGATCGGAATTGTACGGTGTTTGGGCGTCTTATCGAGCGATATCGACCATCGCCGCGCGGCCAGAATCGGGGACGAACTCATGAAGACGATGTCGATGGACTGCCATGATCAGCCGGGGAATCCGACCACCGGGCACGGCGTGGCCGCTGCCCCCAGGCTGCCGGACGGCGCTGCGCGCACGGCCCATGCCCATGTGCTTGCAGCCGTGGCCGATCTCGAGCGCCTGCTCCAGCTGCTCGAGCAGGCCGAGGGAGATCTGATGCGCCGCTTCCGCGAGTTCGACCGGCTGGCCGGGGAGATCTCCCGCGAGGCGGCGCAAGCCGGCGTCGCCCGCAAGGCCGGGTCCCTGCGGGATGTACTGATGGGCGCCACCACCGCAATGCAGTTCCAGGACATGTCGACGCAGCTGGTCGAGCATGCCCTGGCCGAGCTGAGGACACTCGCTCGCCGCCTCGCCGACGACGGCGGCCCACAGGAAAGGGACGGGGTGCCGCAGCGTCGTCGCGGACCGGTCAGCCAGGACGGCATGGACGCCGGATCGGTCGAGCTCTTCTGACTCACGCTTCCAGGGACGGAAACAACATGGCAGCCATTCTTGCAGTCGACGACTCCGCTTCCATCCGGCAGATGGTGTCGTTCACCCTGCGCAGCGCCGGTCATGAGGTCATCGAGGCGGTCGACGGCCAGGATGCCGTCGACAAGCTTCGCGACAATACGGTCGACCTGGTGCTGACCGACCAGAACATGCCGCGCATGGATGGCCTGGCACTGGTGCGCGCCCTGCGCGCGCGCGAGGACTGCCGGACCCTGCCGATCCTGATCCTGACGACCGAGTCGAGCGACGAGATGAAGCAGATGGGCCGGGAGGCCGGCGCGACCGGCTGGCTGGTCAAGCCCTTCGATCCGGAGCGGCTCATCGATGTCATCGATGCCGTGATGTCGCGCTAGCGCGCATCCGGCCACTCTTGCGCGGAGCCTTCGCATGAACCAGTCACCGTCGAGCCGTCCGGGCGACGAGGGGACGGCCTTCGACCTTTCGCAGTTCTACGCCGTCTTCTTCGAGGAGGCTGGCGAGAACCTCGCCGACATGGAAACCCTGCTGCTCGACCTCGATGTGGAGGCACCCGGGGACGAGCCGCTCAACGCGATCTTTCGCTGCGCCCATTCGATCAAGGGCGGGGCCGCCACCTTCGGGTTCG
>JBAYRO010000197.1:0-2885 GCA_041676645.1 Burkholderiaceae bacterium
CGCCGCACCTTCAGGTTGACCTCGTTGACCGCGACGAAGCCGCGGAATTCCTTCACCAGGTCAGTTGTCTCGAGGACGAAATCGTTGTCGCCTGCCATCTCTTCCCGGGATGCGTTCCCCCGGTAAGCCCGGGCTGCACATTGTTCTGCGTGGGCGGAAGTTATCACGCACCGTACTGGCGCCGCAATTCAGCGTTTCCCCGCATTGCGACGATACCGGCCGGCGCGCGGCCCCGCCCCGGCGCTGCGCGGGGCGCTTGCGCACCGCCGGGCGAGCAGCCGGATGGGGCCAGATGGGCTCAGGCGGCACGCCGACGCCCGTCGGGCGACAGCGGGATCGGCCCGTCGACCTCGCGATGCGCGATGAACTCGGGCCGGGGCCGGGTATTCCCGAAGGGGGCCACCAGGCGGTTCGACCAGGCATTGAACACCACGAAGGCGTTGCTGCGCCCAAAAGGGGTGATGTTGCCGTTCGATCCGTGCATGGTGTTGCAGTCGAACACGACCACCGAGCCGGCTCGCGGCGCCGGGGCGGCGATGCCGCCTTCATCGACCAGGCTGCGCAGGCTATCGTGGTCGGGAACCCCGTACTCCTGCTTGCGCAGCGACGCCTTGTAGTGATCGTCGGGGGTTTCGCCGACACAGGTCACGTAGCGCTTCTGGCTGCCGGGCACGAACATCGTCGGGCCGGCCTGGGGATGGTTGTCATCGAGCATGATCGACATCGACAGTGCGCGCATCCGCGGCATGCCGTCCTCGATATGCCAGGTCTCGAAATCCGAGTGCCAGTAGAACTCCTTGCCGTGGAACGCCGGCTTGAAGTTCAGCCGCGACTGGTGAACATAGACCTCGTCGCCCAGCAGGGAAGCCGCCAGGCCGGCAAGGCGGTGGTCGGCGACCATCGCGGCAAAGCCCTCGGACTGGCGGTGGATCGCGAAAACCGAGCGGACCGCGCCATCGTCGTCCCTGCCGGGCTCGCGGATCACGGTGCCGGCCTCGAGCGTGGCCTGGGCCTCGCGCAGGGAATCGCCGTGGCGGCGCAGGGCGGCCACTTCGGCCGCGTTGAAGACATTCTCGAGCACCATGAAGCCGTCGCGCTCGTACGCGGCCACCTGGGCCTCGGCGATCGGCGCCGGATAGCGCGGATCGCGTCGGACGACGGGGTCGAGTCGCGGCAGCATCGTCGCTTCGGCCGCGACCCTGGACGGATAGGGATCTTCGGTCATCTGGACTCCTGTTGGGTATCTGCTCCTGTAGTCGTGAATGGCCTGTCGGCTTCAGGCGACCTTCGTGGCCGCATCGAGCAGGAGCTGGTCGGCTTCGACGGGATACGCGCCGTCCTCTCCGTGGACTTCGCGTCCCGTCAGCGGGGGATTGAAGACGCACGCGGTGACGATCTCGACGCCGGGATCGGCCCGCAGGATGTGCAGGTCGTTCTTGTCGAGCGCATACATGACGCCCGGCTGGACCGCGTGCCGTTCGCCGGTGGCGACGTTCTCGATCGAGCCCGTGCCCGAGATGCAGTAGACGCACTCGAGATGGTTCTTGTAGTGCATCTGCAGCTCGGCGCCCGGATGGATGGTGGTGATGTGGAAGGAGAAGCCCATGGCGTCCTCCTTCAGCAGCATCCTCACCGAGGTCCAGCCATTGCTGTCGATCCGGCGCTCGCCACGCTCGGCGTCCGCTAGATTGCGTACGATCATCGTGAAGTCTCCGTAGGGATATGGATCAGGCGGCGGCCCTGCGTGCCAGCCGCTCGGCGGCGGCGACGCTTTCGGCCAGGATGTCGAGGCCGGCATTGAGCTGCGCGTCCTCGATGGTGAGCGGGCACAGCACCTTGACGACCTCGTCATCGGCACCGCTGGTCTCGATCACGAGACCGTGCTCGAAGCAGCGGGCGCAGATTCGGGCGGCGATCTCGCCATTGGCCATCTCGATGCCGCGCATCATGCCGCGTCCCTTGACGCGCAGCGCGATGCCGGCGCCGGCGACGATCTCGCTCAGGCGGCGGCGCAGGAGCTCGCCCTTGCGCTCGACGTCACGCTGGAAGCGCTCGTCGCTCCAGAACAGCTCGAGCGCCCGGGTCGCGGTGACGAACGCATGGTTGTTGCCGCGGAAGGTGCCGTTGTGCTCGCCCGGCGCGAACTGGTCGTAGCGGGGCCGGATCAGGGTCAGGGCGAAGGGCAGGCCCATGCCGGACAGCGACTTGGCGAGGGTCACGACATCGGGCTTGACGCCGGCGCGCTCGAAGCTGAAGAACGAGCCGGTCCGGCCGCAACCGGCCTGGATGTCGTCGATGATAAACAGTGCCCCGTGGCGCCGGGCGATCGATTCGATCCGGCGCAGCCAGGCATCGCTCGCGACGTTGAGACCGCCCTCGCCCTGCACCGTTTCGACGATGATCGCCGCCGGCTTGTCGAGGCCCGAGGAAGTATCCGCGAGGCGCCGCTCGAGCTGCGCCGCGGTGTCGACGTCGCGACCGAAGTAGCCGTCATAGGCTTCATGGGAGACCGAACCGAGCTCGACGCCCGCACCGCCCCGCTTCGCGGCATTGCCGGTCAGCGACAGCGCGCCCAGGCTCATGCCGTGGAAGCCACCGGTGAAGGAGATCACCAGGCTGCGGCCGGTGACCTTGCGGGCGATCTTGATCGCCGCCTCGACGGCGTTCGCACCGGTGGGACCCGGAAACATGACGCGGTAGTCGAGGCCACGCGGCGCGAGGATGCGCGACTCGAAGGCATCGAGGAAGCGCGCCTTGGCTTCGGTATGCATGTCCATCCCGTGGGCGATGCCGTCGGCCTGGATGTAGTCGATCAGGGACTGCTTGAGCTCGGGATGGTTGTGGCCGTAGTTCAGCGAGGAACAGCCGGCCAGGAAATCGATGTA
>JBAYRO010000198.1:0-2880 GCA_041676645.1 Burkholderiaceae bacterium
CGCTCACCAACGCCGGCTGGTCGTTCTCGATCGCGGCGCTGCGCGAGGAGCTCGGCCTGGCGCGGCTGCTGGTGCTCAACGACTTCGCCGCGCTCGCCTGGTCGCTGCCCTTCCTCGAGGCCGACGAGCTGCGCCGCATCGGCCGGGCCGGCGTCCGCGGCGACGGCGATCCCGGCCCCGCCGGCGACCCGGCAACCCGCGGCGCCGCCGTTCCAGGTGCCGGCCCGGCGCCCGACGCGACCCTGGCGGTACTGGGCCCGGGCACCGGAATCGGGATGTCGGGCCTGGTGCGGACACCCGCCGGGAGCTGGGCGGCGATCTCCGGCGAGGGCGGCCATGCGTCGCTGGCGCCGGCCGACGAGCGCGAAGGCGACATCCTCGACTGGGTCCGGCGCCATCATCCGCATGTCTCGATCGAGCGGCTCGTCTCGGGCTCCGGCCTGCCGTTGCTGCATGCGGCGGTCGGCGTGGTCGACGGCTACACGGTGGACAACGGCGGCGATCCCGGCGACGAGGACGATTCCGCGCTGGCGGCGGCCAACATCGCGGACCGCGCCCGCGCCGGCGAGGCCCATGCCCACGCCACGCTCTCGACCTTCTGCGCGATGCTGGGCGGAGCGGCCGGCAACCTCGCGCTCACCCTGGGCGCGCGCGGCGGCGTCTACATCGGCGGCGGCATCGCCCCGCGCATCGAGGCCTTCCTTGGCGCATCGGATTTCCGCGCCCGCTTCGAGGACAAGGGCCGCTTCTCGGCATACCTCGGCGGCATCCCCACCTGGCTGATCGATGCCCGGGCGCCCGCCCTGCGCGGCGCCGCCCACGCCCTGGCCCGCAGCGAAGCGGGCTGACGAACGGGACTGCGCCTTGCGCGCAAATCCCGGACAATCCCCGGGTTACGCGGCCCGCGTTCCGCCGCCTTCGGACTGACATGCAAGAAGCTCCCTCTCCCACCGCATTCGAGAACTTCGAATACGACGCCCCCGGCAATTCCCCGCAGGAACTGCGCCGCGCCCTGGCCAATCGCCTGCTCTACTCGGTCGGCAAGGATCCCGCCACCGCCGACCAGGACGACTGGTATTCGGCGCTGGCGCTGGTCACACGCGATCGCCTGGTCGAGCGCTGGATGGATACCACCCGGCGCCACTACGAGCAACAGGTCAAGCGGGTCTACTACCTGTCGATGGAGTTCCTCGTCGGCCGGGCGCTCACCAACAGCCTGATGGCGACCGGCCTCTACGACGAGGTCGCCGCCGCCCTGCGCTCGATGGGCCTGGATATCGACGAAACCCGCGAGCACGAGCTCGATGCGGCCCTGGGCAACGGCGGCCTCGGGCGCCTGGCCGCCTGCTTCCTCGATTCGATGGCCACGCTCGGGCTGCCCAGCTTCGGCTACGGCATCCGCTACGACTACGGCATGTTCGCCCAGCGCATCCACGACGGCTGGCAGATCGAGCAGCCCGACGACTGGCTGCGCAACGGCAATCCCTGGGAGTTCCCGCGCGCCGAAGTCACCTTCCCGATCCACTTCGGCGGCTGGGTGCGCCACGAGGCCGACGGCGCCCACTGGGTCGATACCGAGGAAGTGCTCGCCATGGCCTACGACATGATCGTGCCCGGCGCCGGCACCCGCGCGGTCAACACCCTGCGGCTGTGGCACGCCAAGGCCTCGCAGGCGCTCGACCTGGCGGTCTTCAACCAGGGCGACTACATGGGCGCGGTCGCCGCCAAGAACCTCTCGGAGAACGTCACCCGGGTGCTCTACCCGGACGACTCCAGCTACCAGGGGCGCGAGCTGCGCCTGCGCCAGGAGTACTTCTTCGTCAGCGCCTCGCTGCAGGACATCCTGCGCCGGTACATGACCGACCATGCGCGCTTCGACAGCCTGGCCGACAAGGTCGCGATCCATCTCAACGACACCCATCCGGCGATCGCGGTGCCCGAGCTGATGCGCCTGCTGGTCGACGTCCACCGCCTGGCCTGGGACGATGCCTGGGCGCAGTGCCGGCGGGTGTTCTCCTACACCAACCACACCCTCATGCCCGAGGCGCTCGAGACCTGGCCGGTGGGCATGATGCGCAGCGTGCTGCCGCGCCATCTCGAGATCATCCTCGAGATCAACCGGCGCTTCCTCGAGGAAGTGCGCCAGGCGCACGGCGACGATCCCGAGCTGCTGCGCCGGATCTCGCTCGTCGATGAATCGGGCGAGCGCCGGGTGCGCATGGCCTACCTGTGCGTGGTCGCCAGCCACAAGGTCAACGGCGTCTCGAAGCTGCACAGCGACCTGCTGGTGCAGACCATCTTCGCCGACTTCGCCCGCATCTTCCCCGACCGGTTCTGCAACATGACCAACGGGATCACGCCACGGCGCTGGCTGGCCAATGCCAACCGGCCGCTGTCGGCGCTCATCGATGCGCGCATCGGCCCGGACTGGCGCACCGACCTCGAGCGCATCGCGACCCTGCGCGAGCATGTCGACGATCCCGGCTTCATCGCGGCGCTGGCCGACGCCAAGCTCGAGAACAAGCGCCGCTTCGCCGACTGGGTGGCGGCGCAGGGCGGCGTGCGCTTCGATCCGGCCTCGATGGTCGATGTCCAGGTCAAGCGCTTTCACGAGTACAAGCGTCAGCTGCTCAACCTGCTGGGTATCGTGGCCCGCTACCAGGCCATCCTCGATGCGCCCGACGCCCACTGGACGCCGCGCACCGTGGTGTTCGCCGGCAAGGCGGCATCGGCCTACCGGATGGCCAAGCTCATCATCAAGCTGATCAACGACGTGGCGCGCCGGATCAACACCGACGCCCGCATGCGCGACCGGCTCAAGGTGGTGTTCGTGCCCAACTACAGCGTCTCGGCCGCCGAAGTCATCATGCCGGCGGCCGA
>JBAYRO010000199.1:0-2874 GCA_041676645.1 Burkholderiaceae bacterium
CAGAAATGGGGTCAGACTCCATTTTGGACAAAATGGAGTCTGACCCCATTTCTGTGACCCCATTTCTGTGCCATTTCTGCGGAGTCAGAAGCCCGCGGCGCAGCCGTCGCGCCGGCTGTCGCTGGCGCCGGCGTAGCCATCGGCGAGATCGGCCGACTGTCGCCAGATGAACTGGCCGCCGCCGAAATCCATGTAGTTGTCGACCACCTCGACGAGTTCATGGCCGAGCGCCTCGAGGCCGGCGCGGACATCGGCGCCGATCGCCGGTTCGATGTCCACCGCAAGGCGGCGCTGCACCTTCCAGCGCGCCGCATCGCATGCGGCCTGCGGATTCTGGCGGTAGTCGATCATCCGCACCACGGTCTGCAGGTGCCCCTGGGGCTGCATGTTCCCGCCCATCACGCCGAAGCTCATCTGCGGCGCGCCGTCGCGTGTCAGGAAGGCCGGGATGATGGTGTGGAAGGGCCGCTTGCCCGGCTCGACCACATTGGGATGATCGGGGTCGAGCGAGAATCCGTGGCCGCGGTTCTGCAGCGAGACCCCGACCTCGGGTACGACCACGCCCGAGCCGAAGCCCATGTAGTTGGACTGGATGAACGAGATCATCATGCCGTCGGCGTCGGCGGCGCTGAGATAGATGGTGCCGCCCGGCGCGGGCAGCTCGTGCTCGAAGTCGGTGGCCCGGTCTCGCCGGATGCGGGCGGCGCGGTCGGCCAGCCGGGCATCGTCGAGCAGGTCGGCCGGCGTCACCGCGGTCATGCTGCGGGAATCGGCGACGTACCGGTAGACATCGGCGAACGCCGCCTTCATTGCCTCGATCTGGAGATGGCGCGCCTCGACCGAATCGGGCGCGAGGGCGGACATGTCGAAATGCTCGAGGATGCCCAGCGCCATCAGGGCGGCGATGCCCTGGCCGTTGGGCGGGATCTCGTGCAGGGTGAAGCCGCGATAGTCGCGCGAGATCGGCTCGACCCAGTCCGGCGCGTAGTCGCGCAGGTCGGCGCCGGCCATGGCGCCACCATGCTCGCGGATGAAGCCGACGATGCGCTCGGCCGTCTCGCCTTCGTAGAAATCGCGGCCCGCGGTCTCGGCGATGCGCCGCAGGGTCCGGCCGGCCTGCGCGAAGACGAATCGCTCGCCGACCTTCGGGGCGCGCCCACGCGGCATGAAGACCTGTTCGAAGCCGGGTTGCGAGCGCAGCTCGTCGACCTGCGCCGCCCATTTCTGCTGCACGATGCGGGCCACGCCATGGCCGGCTTCGGCCAGCTCGATCGCGGGCGCGAGGCAGTCGGCGAAGGATAGCCGGCCGAAGCGTTCGTGCAGCGCGACCCAGCCCGCGACCATGCCCGGCACCGTGATGGTGTCGATGCCGCGCTTGGGGAAGGCGCTGCCGTGGCGGCCGCGGAAATAGGCGAGATCCCAGCCGGCCGGTGCGGTGCCCGAGGAGTTCAGGCCGTGCAGCTGCCGGCCGTCCCAGACGATCGCGAAGGCGTCGCCGCCCAGGCCGCAGGACACCGGCTCGACGATGGTGAGCGCGGCGGCGGCGGCGATGGCCGCATCGACCGCATTGCCGCCGGCGGCGAGCATGCGCAGGCCCGCCTGGGCCGCCAGTGGCTGCGAGGTCGCCACCATGTTGCGGGCGAAGACGGGCGAGCGCATCGACGGATACGCTGCCCGCCAGTCGAATTCGAAGGGTTCCATGGCTTGTCTCCGGGCGCCGGCCGCGGCGGCGGGCCGCGGTCGGCTTTCAGGCGCGGCCGAACTGGTCGGCGAGATCGCCGAGATCGCGCGCGTGCATGTCGAAGGCCGGATCGCGACGGGTGTCGTTGGGCACGTCCGGTCCGAACTCGAGCGGGCGTTCGATGAACGCGGTCCGGCAGCCGCAGGCCGCGGCGGCGCGCAGGTCGCTGCGATGGGCGGCGACGAGCATCATCTCGCCGGGCTCGATGTCGAAGATGTCGCAGACGCCGAGATAGGTTTCGGGATCCGGCTTGTAGTGGCGGAACACCTCGGCCGAGAGGATCAGGTCCCAGCGGATCCCGGCGTTCTTCGCCATGTTGGCGAGCAGGCCGAGGTTGCCGTTGGAAAGGGTGCAGATCGTGAAGCGGCTGCGCAGGCGCTCGAGCCCCGCGAGAGTGTCGGGCCAGGGATCGAGTCGGTGCCAGACGAGATTGAGATGCCGGCGGGCTTCCTCGTCGAGGGCGATGCCGTGGCGTTCGAGTATCCCGTCGAGGATCATGCGGTGCAGGTCGTCGATCCGGGTCCAGCCGAGCTCGCCCTTGCGCACCCGGTCCATGGCCGGGGCATAGCCGGCACGCCATTCGGTGGCAAAGTCGTTGCCCGATACGCCGAGCCCGAGGGCGTCGACTTCGCGGGCGATCGTGCCGTGCCAGTCGACGACGGTGCCGAAGACGTCGAAGGCGAGTACCTTGACGGGCGGGTTCATGGACGTCCGTCCATGCTCTGGTCGTGCTGCCTGCGGGCCCGCTCGGCGCGCTGGTGGCGGATGCGGCGATGGATGAAGTAGCCGAGCGCAGCGGCGCCGATCAGCATCGCGAGGTGATCGGGCTCGGTCAGCAGGTGGACCAGCGAGGCGAACCCGCCGGGATGCTCGCCGGGATGGGCGAACGCCGCCGCGGGCAGGGCGAAGGCAATGCCGGCGAAGGCGGTGCGGAAGTCGGGAATTCGGCGCATCGGATGGCTCCAGGGGGCGCGGGATCGGTTTCAGTTTAGCAGCAGGCCTCGCGATGACCGCTTGTATCTTTAGACCAGACCGGCACGGTAGAGTCCGGAGGCCGAGAAGGCGTCTGGACCGGACCGTGCAGCCTGGTATCCGCTTGTATCTTTAGACCAGACCGGCACGGTAGAGTCCGG
>JBAYRO010000200.1:0-2825 GCA_041676645.1 Burkholderiaceae bacterium
CACCCGATCGGCATCGGCGCTCCAGAGGACGAGCTGGCCGATCGCGTAGGTGAAATTGCTGCCGGTGACGCCATGGCCTTCATCGACCAGGCGCTGCGGTGTCTTGGCATCAGCCGCCAGGAAGACATCGAAGGGCGCGCCGGCCACGATCTGCGAATAGAGCTTGCCCGTCGATCCGCCCGAAACCACCGCCTTGTGGCCGGTGGCCGCCATGAAATCCGGGGCAATCGACTGCATCGGCTTGAGGAAATTGGCGGCCACCGCGACGCTGACCTCGCCGGCATGGGCGCCGGTGCCCGTCACGCCGAGGATCGCTATCGCGACGTACGCGGTCCGCCGCATCGTCCGGCGCAGCCGGGACAGGTATCCGGTTCCCATGTGAAGCTCTCCCCTTCTGGTTGGCGGCGGCCATGCCCATGGCCATCGGACCGCTATCGTTATATACCTCGCTATATAACGCAAGCCTGGAGCCGCGGGCCGGTCAGCGTCGACCGGTCGGCCGAGCGACGCTCGGGGCCGCCGCCGCGCTCCGCGTCCGGACCGGCCTGAGCAGCAGCACCAGCGGCATCACAGCCAGGGTGAACCACATGATCAGCCGGAAATCCTGCAGAAAGGAGATGAACACCGCCTGCTCGGTGACCAGGGCATCGAATCGCGCGAGGCCGGCGGGCGTCGAGGTATCCACGAGACCCCGCGCGACCGCATCGGCCAGGGGCGGGTGGAAGGGGCTTGCGAAACTCGCGAGGCCTTCATGGTTGGCCTGCGAATTGCGCGAAAGCATGGCGAAGACCATCGAGACGCCGATGCTGCTGCCGATGTTGCGCGAGAGGCTGTACATCGCGGTGCCTTCGTTGCGCAGGCGCGCCGGCAGGGTCGAGAAACTCAGGGTCGAGAGCGGCACGAAGATGAAGCCCAGGCCGAAACCCTGGATCAGGCCGGTGCGGACGATGTCCCAGCTGCCGACATCGGGCGTGAAACCGGACATCTCCCAGAGCGACTGGGCGCTGAGCGCAAGCCCGAGCAGCACCGGGATGCGCGGATCGATCCGCCCCGAGAGGCGGCCGACGATCATCATCGACACCATCGTGCCGATGCCGCGCGGCGCCATCACCAGGCCGACATCGAGCACCGGGTAGCCGAGCAGGTTCTGCATGAAGGGCGGCAGCAGCGCCGGCGTGGTCAGCAGCAGCACGCCGGTGACGAAGCTGAACAGCAGCCCGATACTGAAGTTGCGATCGGCGAACAGCGCCGGATCGAGGAAGGGACGTTCGGCGGTGAAGGTATGCGCGAGATAGAGATAGAACGCCAGCGCCGCCACCGCGCTGAGGACGATGATCTCGTTGTGCCGGAACCAGTCGAGCGACTCGCCACGATCGAGCATCATCTGCAGCGCACCGATCGAAAGGGCGAGCAGCGCGTAGCCGAGGAGATCGAAGCGGCGATCATGCTCGATCGGCGTCTCGCGTACCGACAGCGAAACCCCGAACCATGCCAGCAGGCCGAAGGGCAGGTTGATGTAGAAGACCCAGCGCCAGTCGTAGTATTCGGTCAGCCAGCCGCCGAGGGAGGGCCCGAGGATCGGCCCGATCATCACCCCGACGCCCCATATCGCCATCGCCTGGCCGTGCTTCTCGGTGGGATAGGCATCGAGCAGCACCGATTGCGACAGCGGCACCAGGCTCGCGCCGAAGATGCCCTGCAGCAGCCGGAAAGCCACCATCTGGCCGAGGTCCTGCGCAGCGCCGCACAGCATCGAAGCCACCGTGAAGCCCACGACCGACCACAGGAAGAGCCGGCGCCTTCCGACGCGGGCGGCGACGAAGCCGGTCAGCGGCATGACGATGGCCGCCGCCACGATGTACGACGTGAGGACCCAGGCGATCTGCTCCTGGGTCGCGCCCATGGCGCCCTGCATCTCGGGCAGCGCGACGTTGGCGATCGTCGTATCGAGCGCCTGCATGATCGTCGCGAGCATCACCGAGACGGTGAGCATCGCGCGGTTGCCCGCTCGGCCCGTCATGGCGGGCGTGCCCGCGGCAGCGCTCACCGGCCGTCCGGCCAGGCGTAGCCGAGGAGCCGGCGTCGATGACCGGTATCGATCTCGATCCAGGCCGACAGGCCCGAACGCAAGGCCGGCAGTTCGTGTGCTTCGTCGAAGCGGATCCGCACCGGCACCCGCTGGGCGATCTTCACCCAGTTGCCGGTGGCGTTCTGCGGCGGAATGAGGGCGAACTCGGCCCCGGTGGCGGGGCTGATCGCCTCGACACTGCCCCGCAGCCGCCGACCGGGATAGGTGTCGATGCGAACCTCGACCGGCTGGCCGGGCCGGACATGGGTCAGGTCGGTTTCGGTCAGGTTGGCCTCGACCCAGTAGCGATCGTTCGCCACCAGGGCGAGCGCGGCGAGGCCGGGCGCCGCATGCTGTCCGGCGACCGGGACATGGGCCACGATGCCGGCGAGCGGCGCGCGCAGCTCGACCCGTTCGAGATCGAGCCGCGCCCGGTCGCGCTCGGCGATCGCGGCGATATGGTGGGGATGCTCCTCGATCGCGACATCGGGCCCGCCGCCGAGCGACTCGGCGATCCGGGCGAGATCCCGCTCATCGACGATCACCTGCTGGCGGGCGAGATCGAGCGTCTGGCGGGCGTCGTCGAAGCTCGCATCGGACACGAAATCGCGTTTGCGCAGATCGGCCCGCCGACGCTGCTCGCGGCGGGCGAAATCATGCCGGGTACGCGCCATCTCGAGGGCAGCCTGCTTCTCGTGGTAGCTCGCCTTGAGCACCCGCAGTTCGGTGCCCACCTGGGCGAGTTGCGCCTCGGCGC
>JBAYRO010000201.1:0-2801 GCA_041676645.1 Burkholderiaceae bacterium
ATGTCGGGTGGCTCAACAGCGACGACCTGATGCTGCCCGGCATGCTGCGCCGCCTGGTCGATGCGCTGGAATCCCATCCGCAATGGCCGGCCGCCTACGGCCGGGTCAGCAATGTCGACGAGATCAGTGGCCGTCGCTGGCCAGTATGGGTCGAGCCCTACTCCGAGCGGCGCATGGCGCTGCGCTGCGTGATCTCCCAGCCCGGCTCGCTGATCCGCCGCGCCGCCTGGGAGGCTGTCGGCGGGGTCGACGAATCGCTGCACATGACGATGGATTACGATCTCTGGTGGCGGCTGGCGGAACACTTCCGCCCACCCGGGATGATCGACGAGGAAGTTGCGGTCAACCGGGTACATCGCGAGACCAAGACCCGGCGCTTCCGGCGGCGTCACTATGCGGAGGCGATGTCGGTCGTGCGCCGCCACCATGGCCGGGTGCCGCTCAAGTGGTGGCTCGCCCAGCCCTACGCGGTCTGGTACAAGTCCATCATCGGCTGATGAAACCACCCCCACGCTCGCTATCGCTCGCTGCCCCCCGAGGGGGCCCTCAGTGGCTTCGGGCGGCCGGGCGCCACTGAGATGAGAGTCCTCCACTACTTCCGCCTGTCCCGCCCCGACTCCTTCGGCGGTGTCGAGCAGTTCATCCACCAGCTTTCGGTCGCTACCCGCGATTTCGGGGTGAGCAGCCATGTGCTGGCGACTGCGGACGAACCCCAGGCGCCGACCCAGCGGCTCGACGGCCATGTGGTGCACCAGGCGCCGGTGGGCTTCCGGATCGCCGGTGTCGAGTTTTCGGCAACCGCCGCGATGCGCTTCCGGGAACTGGCGGCCAGGGTCGATCTCGTCCACTACCATTTTCCCTGGCCCTTCGCGGATCTCACGCACCTCGCCTTCGGGCGCAAGGTGCCGGCCGTCGTGACCTATCACTCGGACATCGTGCGCCAGCCCACGATGCTCAAGTTCTACAGTCCGCTGATGCACCTGTTCCTTGGCCGGGTCGACCGGATCGTCGCGACTTCGCCCAACTACGTACGCACCAGCCCGGTCCTGCAGCGCCATCGCGAGCGGGTCGAGGTGATCCCGATCGGTCTCGATCCCGAAAGCTATCCGCCGCCTTCGCCGACGCGTGTCGCCGAGCTCGAACGCGAGCACGGCCGCCGTTTCTTCCTCTTCGTCGGCATGCTGCGCTACTACAAGGGCATCCATGTCCTGCTCGACGCGGTGCGGCATACCGGTATCCCGGTGGTGATCGCCGGCGGCGGTCCGCTCGAGGAATCACTGCGGGCCCAGGCGAAGACGCCCGGCCTGTCCAATGTCCGCTTCCTCGGCGAGATCACCGAAGAGGACAAGTGCGCCCTGCTGACCCTCTGCCGGGCGGTGGTCCAGCCCTCGCACCTGCGCTCGGAAGCCTTCGGCATCTCGCTGCTCGAAGGCGCGATGTTCGGCAAGCCCATGGTCTGCTGCGAGATCGGCACCGGCACCACCTTCATCAATATCGACGGTGAGACCGGCCAGGCCGTCGAGCCCGCCGATCCACTCACGCTGCGCGAGGCAATGCAGCGCCTGCTCGACGACGACGAGCTTGTCGAGCGCTATGGAGTTCAGGCAGCGGCCCGCTTCCGGGCGCACTTCACCGCCGAGCGGATGGCGGCCTCCTACAGCGCGCTCTACCAGCGGGTCATCGAGCGCGCGGACACCGCGCCGCAATGAAGCTCGCGCTCACCGGCGCCGGTGGCTGGATCGGGGGCCGGCTGCAGGCCACCGCGATCGAGCGGGGGATCGACACCAGTGCGCTGCGGGCGCGTGCCGGCGAGCCGCTCACGCCTCCACCGGCCGACGTGATGATCCATGTGGGCGGCATCGCGCACGATCTGTACGGACAGATGGATGAAGCCGCCTACCGCGCGGCCAACGCCGAGCTGCCGGTCGAACTCGCCCGGCGATGCGCCGAAGCCGGTTACCGGCGCTTCGTCTTCGTGAGCAGCTCCAAGGTGTTCGGCGACGCCACCACGAACCCGGCGACCGAGGACACGACATGCGATCCGCATGGCGCCTATGCCAGGGCGAAGCGCGATGCGGAGATCGAGCTGGCGCGCCTGGCGCCCTCCCTGGGGCTGGAGGTCGTCGTGGTACGGCCGCCCCTCGTCTACGGACCCGGCGTCGGCGCCAATTTCGCCCGGCTCATCCGGCTCGCCGACGGCCCCCTGCCCTGGCTGGCGTCCTCGCGCCCGGCGCGGCGCTCGCTCGTCTACATCGACAATCTCGTCGATGCCCTGCTCTTCCTGGCGATGCGCCCCGCCAGCCTCGCCGGGGATGCCGCCGCCGGGCCAGGAGTCGGCCGGGCCGCGGTCTACCACGTCACGGACGGGCCGGCACCGACGGTGGACGAGCTGGTCGGACGCCTGCGCGAGGCCCTCGGCCGCCCGCGCCGCCAGCTTCGGGTGCCGGCCATTCTGGTCTCCACCCTGCTCGCCATGCCCATGATCGGCCACCGGGCCCGTCGCCTGTTCGGCAGTCTCGAGCTCGATAGCCACCGACTGCTTGCCGCCGGATGGCGGCCGCCGGTCGCATTCGGCGAAGCGGTCGAACGGACCGTTCGCGCCTGGCGCGACAGCGGGCGCGGCGATCGGACAGAATCCGGATGAACTGGACCGACCTTGCCATGCAAGCAACCCCGCCATGGATCCGCTGATCCGGCTCATGCTCTGGAGCGCGGCGGCCGCCGCCCTGTGCGCGGCCCTGCTCGGCCTGATGCGATACACCGGCTTCATGATGCATGTGCTCGACCGCCCCAATGCCCGC
>JBAYRO010000202.1:0-2776 GCA_041676645.1 Burkholderiaceae bacterium
ATAAGGTCGCCCTCGTGGCCTGCATCCGCAAGATGTTGACCATCCTCAACACTATGCTCAAGACTGGGACCAAGTTCGATCCGGCAATTCATAGGAGTTGACACGGCAGACGGTTACTCAGGCAAGCCCGTGGGTTTTCATCCAGGCCAGGCAGCGACGCCAGCCGTCGGCCGCGGCCTCGGCCCGGTAGCTCGGCCGGTAGTCCGCATGGAAGGCATGCGGGGCATCCGGATAGACGACGAACTCCGAAGCCCGGGACGCCGGGCCGCCGGCGGCGAGCCGGCGCTTCATCTCCTCGACCGTGTCGAGCGGAATGCCCTGGTCGGCGCCGCCATACAGGCCCAGCACCGGCGCATGCAGCGAAGCCGCAAGGTCGACGGGATGCTTCGGCGTGTTGGCGCTCGGCTCCGATGCGAGCCGGCCGTACCATGCGACGCCCGCCTTCAGCGCGGGCTGGTGGGCCGCATAGAGCCAGACGGTGCGCCCGCCCCAGCAGAAGCCGGTGATCCCCAGCCGGGCGGCATCCGCATCCCGGCCGCCGGCCCACTGCACCACGGCATCGAGATCGCTCATGACCTGGTCATCGGGCACTTTCGAGACGATCCTGGCGATCAGCTCGGGAATCGATGATTCGCGGCTCGGATCGCCCTGCCGGAAATAGAGTTCCGGCGCGATCGCCATGTAGCCCTCCAGGGCGAAGCGGCGACAGACGTCGCGGATATGCTCGTGAACGCCGAAGATCTCCTGGACGACCAGCACCACGGGAACATCGTTGCGGCCCTCGGGCCGGGCCCAGTAGACGGGCAGGCGATCCGCGCCGACCGTGACCTGGTCATCGCCGGTGGCAAGGCCCGTGTCGGGGGTGGTGATGGTCTGCGCCAGCAGCTTCCCCGTCGGCGCCACCGCCGCCGCGAAGCCCCCGGCGATCGAGCCGAGCATGAAGCCGCGCCGGTCGATCGGCGTGCCGGGTGCGAGCGATTGCAGTTCCTCTTCGATGCGCATGTCGAACCTCCAGCCTGCGTTGCGGGATCCACGGCGCGGCGGGCCGTCACCCGCCGCGCCCCGGGGCCGCCGCCCGGAGGCGGCTGCCCGTCAGTGTGCCTTGTCCCAGTCGGGGCCGACACCGGTTTCGACGACAAGGGGCACCGCGAGGCTCGCGACACCCGTCATCAGTTCGGGCACCTTCGCGCGGACATCGTCGAGCTCGGCCTGCGGCACCTCGAGCACGAGCTCGTCATGGACCTGCATGACGAGCCGGGTGGCGGCGCCCCTGCCTTCGAGCCAGTCCTGCACCGCGATCATCGCCATCTTGATCAGGTCGGCGGCGGTACCCTGCATCGGGGCGTTGATCGCGGCGCGCTCGGCGGCCTGCCGGCGGGGTCCGTTCGGGCTGTTGATCTCGGCCAGCCACAGGCGCCGGCCGAATACCGTCTCGACGTAGCCCTGTGCCTTGGCGAGCCGCCGGGTCTCGTCCATGTAGGCGGCAACCCCGGGATAGCGGCTGAAGTAGCGCTCGATGTAGTTCTTCGCGGCATCGCGCTCGATGCCGAGATTGCTGGCCAGCCCATAGGCGCTCATGCCGTAGATCAGGCCGAAGTTGATGACCTTGGCGAGCCGGCGCTGGTCGGCGCCGACCTCCCCGGGCGCAATGCCGAAGATCTCGCCGGCGGTCGCCCGGTGGATGTCGAGGCCCCGCTCGAAGGCCTGGCGCAGGCTTGCATCACCCGAGATGTGGGCCATGATCCGCAACTCGATCTGCGAATAGTCGCAGGACATGATCACCGAGCCCGGGGCGGCCACGAAGGCTTCGCGGATCCGCCGGCCGTCGGGGGTGCGGATCGGGATGTTCTGCAGGTTGGGATCGGTCGACGCGAGCCGGCCGGTGACGGCCGTCGCCTGCGAGTAGTTGGTATGGACCCGCCCGGTGCGCGGATCGATCATCTTCGGCAGCTTGTCGGTGTAGGTGCTCTTGAGCTTGGCGACACCACGATACTCGAGAACGATCCGCGGCAGGGGGTAGTCCTCGGCCAGCTTGCCGAGCACCTCCTCGTCGGTCGAGGGGCTGCCGCTGGCGGTCTTCTTCTGCACCGGCAGCTGGAGCCGCTCGAAGAGGATCTCCCCGAGCTGCTTCGGGGAGTTCAGGTTGAACACCTGGCCGGCGGCCTCGTGGGCCTTCTGCTCGAGCGCCAGCATCTGCTTGCCGAGCGATCCCGACTGCGCGACCAGGGCATCGGCATCGACCAGCACGCCGTTGCGCTCCATGCGCTGCAACACCCGCATGGCCGGCATCTCGATGTCCCGGTAGACGCTCAGCAGGCGCTCGTCGGCCTCGATGTCGGGATACAGGCGCAGGTGCAGCTGGAGGGTGACGTCGGCATCCTCGCCGGCATAGGCGGTCGCGTGCTCGACCCCGACCTGCGAGAACGGGATCTGCTTCGCCCCCTTGCCGGCCACTTCGGCATAGCTCAGGGTGCGCCGCTCGAGGTGGCGCGCGGCGAGCGAATCCATGTCGTGCGAACGATGCGCTTCGAGCACATAGCTCTGCAGCAGCGTGTCGTGCTCGATGCCGGCAAGCCGGACGCCGTGGTTCTCGAGCACATGCATGTCGTACTTGAGGTTCTGCCCCACCTTCCTGGCCGCCGGATCCTCGAGCCAGTCCCGCAACCGGGCGAGCACGGCATCGACCGACAGCTGTTCGGGCGCCCCGGCGTAGTCGTGCGCCATGGGTACGTAGCAGGCCTTGCCCGGCTCCACCGAGAGCGACAGGCCCACGAGC
>JBAYRO010000203.1:0-2657 GCA_041676645.1 Burkholderiaceae bacterium
CTGGTCGCCCGAATCGAGGGTTTGTTGATTTCCCGGATGATAACCGCCCGGGCCGGGGTGGAAAGCAGAAACCGTGCCCGGGCAAGCGCGCCTCAGCGCAGGGGCGCTGCCAGCCGCAACAGGATCCAGCAGGTGATGCACAGGCCGAAATTGCCGATCGTCAGCGGCACGACGGTGTGGTCGAAGGCCTGGCCGATGGCGTAGCCGAGTGCGGCGGAGAGAATCGTGGTGATGGTGCCGAGCGCCGCCGAGGCGGTGCCGGCGATGTGCGCCATGGGCTGCATCGCCAGGGTATTGAGGTTCGGTCCCACCAGTCCGAAGAGCAGCATCGCGAGCGATTCGCACAGCACGAACAGGGCAAGCGGCATGACACCGACGATCGCGAGCAGGGCCGTCACCGCCGTGACGCCGACCATGCACGACAAGGCGAAGCGCGACAGGCGCGCCGGACCGAAGGTCATGACGAGGCGGGCATTGATGAAGGCGCCCAGCGACATGACCCCGGCGACCAGGGCGATCAGCAGCGGAAAGGCCGCGCCCACGCCGTAGAGATCGACCAGCACCTGCTGCGAGGACATCACGAAGGCGAACAGGATCGACATGATGAGCACCATGCCGAGGGTATGGACCAGCGACTGGCGGCAGGCGAGGAATTCGCGATAGCCGCCCAGGACCACGGCCGGGCTGATGCGCCGGCGTCGCTCGGGCGCGAGGGTCTCGGGTAGCCGCCACAGGGTCCATGCGATCAGCGCCAGGCCGCAGGCGAAAAGCGCGCTGAAGATCCAGCGCCAGGGTGCGATGAACAGGATCCACTGGCCGAATGACGGCGCGATGACCGGTACGATCATCAGCACCATCATCGCGAGCGACATCACCTGACCGAGCATCGGGCCTTCGAAGCGGTCGCGGGCGATCGCCATCGCCACCACCCGCGGCCCGCCGGCACCGAGACCCTGCACCGCACGGGCGACCAGCAGGGTGGTGAAACTGCCGGCGAGCATCGCCGCGACGCTGCCCGCGACGAACACGACAAGACCGCCGAGCAGGACCGGCCGCCGGCCGTAGCGGTCCGCGAGCGGGCCATAGACCACCTGCGATGCGCCGAAGGCGAGCAGGTAGACGAGGATCACCGCCTGGCGATGATTCTCCTCGACGACGCCGAGCTCGTCGGCGATCTCGGCGAGCGCCGGCAGCATCGTGTCGATGCCCAGCGCATTGAGCGCCATGCAGGCGGCGATATAGGCGACGAACTCGGCAAAGGACATCGCCGGGCGATCGCGCCGTGCGGCGCCCCGGATGCGCACCGCGCTCAATTCGGGTCGATTGCCGAGCCCGGAGGGCGGACGGCCTTGAGCATCGCGGCGACCAGGAAGGCGAGCTCGAGGCTCTGCGAGCCATTGAGCCGCGGATCGCAGGCGCTGCGATAGCGCTGCGCCAGATCGGCTTCGGTCAGGCGCTGGCCGCCGCCGGTGCACTCGGTGACATCGAGCCCGGTGAGCTCGAAATGCACTCCCCCCGGCCAGCTGCCGGCGGCCGCATGCGCCTCGAAATAGCCGCGCACCTCGTCGAGGATGCGGTCGAAGTCGCGAGTCTTGATCCCGTCGGCGGTACCGGTGGTATTGCCGTGCATCGGGTCGCAGCACCAGGCCACCGGATGCTCCGCGTCACGCACCGCCTCCAGCAGCGGCGGCAGGGCGTCGCGCACCCGCTCCGCGCCCATCCGGCTGATCAGCACGATGCGGCCCGCCTCGCGCTGCGGATCGAGCGCCGCGAGCAGCGCGCGCACCTGCGCCGGCGTCGCGCCCGGGCCGAGCTTGACCCCGACCGGATTGTCGACGCCGCGCAGGAACTCGACATGGGCGCCCTCGGCATCGCGGGTCCGTTCGCCGACCCACAGCATGTGGGCCGAGCCGGCGTACCAGCGGCGGCTGGCCGCATCATGGCGGGTCAGCGCCTCCTCGTAGGGCAGGTGCAGGGCTTCATGCGAAGTGAAGAACTCGACCTCGTGGACCTGGGGCGAACGCAAGGCGTCGAAGCCGCAGGCATCGAAGAAGGCCAGCGCCTCGGTGATGCGACCCGCGAGTTCGGCATAGCGCTCGCCCTGCGGGCTGCGGGCAACGAAATCGGTGTTCCAGCCATGCACCCGCCGCAAGTCGGCGTAGCCGCCGCGCGCGAGCGCGCGCAGCAGGTTCAGGGTCGAGGCCGAATGCGCGTAGGCCCGCAGCAAGCGCGCCGGGTCGGGAGCGCGCGACTTCGCATCGAAGGCGCTGGCGTTGATGATGTCGCCGCGATAGGAGGGCAGCGTCAGGCCGCCGCGGCTCTCGGTATCGGCCGAGCGCGGCTTGGCGAACTGGCCGGCGATGCGACCGACCTTGACCACCGGGCAGGCGGCGGCGAAGGTCAGCGCCACCGCCATCTGCAGCATCACCCGGAAAGTGCCACGCACCGATTCGTCGCTCAGATCATCGAAGGCCTCGGCGCAGTCGCCGCCCTGCAGGAGAAAGGCCTCGCCGCGCGCCACCCGGGCAAGTCGTTCGCGCAGCAGCGCGATCTCGCCGGCGAAGATCAGCGGCAGCCGCCGGCCGAGCTCGCGCTCGACCTCGGCGAGAGCGGCCGGGTCGGGGTAGGTGGGCAGCTGGCGCACCGGCTTCGTGCGC
>JBAYRO010000204.1:0-2588 GCA_041676645.1 Burkholderiaceae bacterium
AGGCAGAGATAGCTGCGGTCGCGCATCGCGACCTTCACCTGCTGGCGCAGGCCGCCCTGCACCATCGTGCCGGCCTCGATCGCGGGCGTCGCGCCCGCCGCGCCGGCCGCCCGCGGTTTCGAGCGCAGGCGCAGGGCGAGCGGCAGCGTGAGCAGGGCCGCGACCGCCAGCATGTACATCGCGTTGACCCATCCGGCAAACGCGATCGCCCTTTCGGTCAGCGGCGCGAAGAGGAACTGCCCGAAGGAGCCGCCGGCGTTGATGAAGCCGGCGGCCCATGAGCGCTGCTCGGCCGGCAGGCGCTGCGAAGCGGCGCCGATCAGGATCGAGAAGCTGCCGGCGCCGGCGCCGGCCGACATCAGCAGGCCGAGCGAGAAGACGAGGCCCCATTCGCTCGTCATGAACGGTGTCAGCGCGAAACCGAGGGCGAGTATCACCCCGCCGGCGACCATCACCCATACCGGACCCCAGCGATCGGCGAGCGCCCCGAAGACCGGTTGCGAAGCACCCCAGACGAACTGGCCGACGGCCATCGCGAAGCTGATGCCGACCACGCCGATACCGGTCGCGGTATTGATGGGCGACAGGAACAGGCCCGTGACCTGGCGGGTGCCCATCGTCAGGACCATGATCGCCGCGGCCGGCAGCAGGATGCCCCAGAGAGCGGCGCGCCGGGCGGCTTCTTCGCTGTTCACGCGGTGATGCTCCGGTTCCGGAACCTTGCGTCAGGCCGGATGGCCGGCGGCCTGCAGTCCCCGCCAGCGACGCTGTCGCAGCAGCAGGAACAGGACGATCGAGCCGTTCAGGATATTCCAGCCGATGCCGTTGATGAAGGCGGCCTCGTAGCTGCCGGTCAGATCGAAGATCTTGCCCGAGAGCCAGCCGCCGAGCGCCATCCCGACCAGGGTCGCGGTAAGCGTGAGGCCGACCCGGACTCCCGCTTCGCGCGAATCGAAGAACTCGCGCACGATGATCGCGTAGGCGGGCACGATCCCGCCCTGCACCAGCCCGAAGATCGCGGAGATGAGGTACAGCGAAACCAGCGAATCGAAGGGCAGGAACAGCATCAGCGACAGGCCCTGGAGCACCGAGCCGAGCAGCAGGGTACGCAGCCCGCCGATGCGATCGCAGATCACGCCGGAGACCAGCCGGCTGATGATTCCGCAGGCGAGCATCAGTGCCAGCATCCGGGCTCCAGCGGCGCTGCCGTAGCCGAGGTCGCCACAATAGGCGACGATGTGGACCTGCGGCATCGACATCGCGACGCAGCAGGCCACCCCGGCGATGAGCAGCAGGGTCTGCAGGCTGCCGCTCGAGATGCCGAGCAGTTCGCGAGGCGAACGCTCCGGCGGACGGAAAACGGGCGGACTCGTACCGGCGCCTGCCGTGGGCGCCGGACCGTCCCCGGCCAGCGACGGCGGCCGGCGCAGCACCAGGAGAGAGAGCGGCAGCATCACGAGCAGCGTGAACACGGCGAAACCGGTATAGGTCGCCCGCCAGCCGTAGGTGGCGGAGAAATGCTGGATGATCGGCGGCCAGATCGCGCCGGCGATGTAGTTGCCGCTGGCGACGATCGCGACGGCGATCCCGCGGCGGCGCTCGAACCAGAAGGAAATATCGGCGACGAGCGGCGCGAAGGTCGCCGAACTGCCCACCAGGCCGAGCAGCAGGCCATGCGCGATCGCGAAGCCCAGCAGGCTGTCGGCCTGCGCCGATATCCAGTAGCCCGAGGACAAGCCGGCGACGCCGATCAGCACCGGCCAGAACACCCCGACGCGATCGGCGAGCCGGCCCATCAGGATGCCGCCGAAACCGAAGCCGAGCATCGTCAGGGTATAGGGCAGCGAGGCGCCGGCACGGTCGACGCCGAACTCCTCCTGCACCATCGGCAGGACGACGACGACGATGTACATCGCGCCGGACCCGATCGTCATCAGGCCAACGGCGGCGATGAGCCGCAGGACGGAATAGGGCATGGGCTGGCGCTACGGGGATTGTCCGCGCCCGTGGTTCGTGCGAGAGCCGGTGGGCCGCGGGCCGGCCGAGGATAGCACCGACCCGGGAACCCCGCTGCCGCAGGGCCGTGCGCAACAAACCCGGCGCGGGCATCACCGCCAGGAGGTGGGACGCCAGTTCACCTCGTCGCCGCCGCGCTCGACCACGAAGCCGCCGAAACCGCGCGAGTCACGGCCGGACAGATGCCAGCGCAGGATCGGCGGTACCACGCCGCCGCCGATGCCGATCTCGAGCAGGAAGCCACGCTCGCCCCGGATGGCGGCTTCGAGGGCACGCTCGCCGAGACGACTACGCAGGGCGACGATATAGGGGCCTTGTCGCAAGGCCGGATCACGCTGCCTCGCCGCGGCCTCGTCGAACCACCAGCCGATGCTCACCCGTTCCGGTATCGGAACACCGTTGTCCGGCAGATAGGCCGCCCCGTATCCGCGCCAGCCCAGCGAGCCCGCGGCCCAGGGGGCGCTGCGCGAAGCCGAGGTGAGCAGGCGGCCGGTGTCGGCGTCACGCAGCTCCACGCCGTAGATCCATCGTTCGCCATTGGCGTTCCAGGCCGCGTAGGCCGCCTTGTCGCC
>JBAYRO010000205.1:0-2576 GCA_041676645.1 Burkholderiaceae bacterium
TCGACATCGCCCGCGGCTCGGTGGCGATGTACTTCCCGGAAGGCAACGCGCTGATCGCACTGCAGGATCACGACCGGCACTCGGGCACGCCCGGCTACAAGTCGGTGCCGGTGCGGCTGTCGGGGTCGCACGCAGCGGCCGGCGAGGCGCACTGAGCAACCGTGTTCCCTGTCAGGCGATCGGGAGGTGTTTTTGGGCTTTGAGATGCAAGGGCTCCCGCGCTCGCCGTCGCTGGCTTCGGCCGGGCTCGCGCGGCGCGAGGTCACCATCCACCAGGAAGGCAGCGCCCGGCACGGCGAGGACTGGCTCGTCGAGGAATCCCCGGTCGAGTTGTACTACAACGGTGCCGCGTTCGCGGTGATGATGGCCACGCCCCTCGATCTGGAGGACTTCGCCTGGGGCTTCTCCCTGAGCGAGGATCGCGTGGCCGGCCCGGGCGACATTCTCGGGGTGGCGGTGCACGAGCACGGCCCGGGCCATGTCCTCGACATCACTGTCTCCAGCGCGGTCCCGGCCGTCCTCGAACCGGAACCCGCCCGCCTCATGCCGGGCCGCAGCGGCTGCGGCCTGTGCGGCAACCGTCGCCTCGAGGATGTGATGCGGCCCGCGCCACCGGTGCCCGACGGCCCCGTGCTCGCACCCGATGCCCTCGAACGGGCACGCGCCGCGCTGGCGCAACGCCAGCCGCTCAATGCGCCCACCGGCGCGGTTCATGCGGCGGCCTGGGCTTCGCCCGCGGGCGAGATCCTGCGTGTGCGCGAGGATGTCGGTCGCCACAATGCGCTCGACAAGCTGCTCGGGGCGCTGAGCCGCGAGGGCTTCGACCCGCGCGACGGCTTCGTGCTGGTCACGAGCCGCGCCAGCTACGAAATGGTGATCAAGACCGCCAGGCTGGGCATCGGTCTGCTGGCGGCGATTTCCGCCCCCACCGCGCTGGCGGTGGAGCTGGCGGGCGCCAGCAATCTCACCCTGGCCGGCTTCGTGCGCCCGGGCCGGCATGTGGTGTACAGCCATCCGCAGCGACTCGCCCCGCAGGAGCCTCCCCGACCCGGCTGACCGGCTTGACCTTCCCATGATGGCAAGGTCTATGCTTGGCGTCATGATGAACGCGAGTATCAGGAAACCAGCCATGAACGCACCGGGGAAATTCGAGGATCTGGCCCGGACGGGCACGGCGCCGGGCGTCACGACGACCAGCCTGCCCATCGAGGGCATGACCTGCGCATCCTGCGTGGGGCGGGTCGAGGCGGCGCTCGCCAGGGTGGACGGGGTCGACAGCGTCGCGGTCAATCTCGCCACCGAGAGGGCCGATATCCGCTTCGCCGGTCCGGTCGACCGGATGGCCCTGGTGCGCGCCGTCGAGAAGGCGGGCTTCGATGTTCCCGAGCGCACCGTCGAGCTCGCGGTCGACGGCATGACCTGCGCATCCTGCATCGCACGCGTCGAACGCGCGCTGCAGGCCGTGCCCGGCGTCTCCGCCGCCACCGCGAACCTGGCGACCGAGAGCGCGAGCGTGCGCGGCGTCGCATCGATCGAGGCCCTGCTCGAAGCGGTCGACAAGGTGGGCTACAAGGCCAGCACGATCGACTCCCTCGCGCTGGATGCGGCCGATGAAGCCGCGGCCCGGAAGGATGCGGAACGCGCGCAGCTCATGCGCGACCTGTGGCTGGCCGCCCTGCTCGCCCTGCCGGTCTTCATTCTCGAGATGGGCTCGCACATGGTGCCCGCCATGCATCACTGGGTGGCGGATACCATCGGCATCCAGCAGAGCTGGTATCTCCAGTTCGTGCTCACTACCCTGGTGCTTTTCATCCCGGGTCGGCGCTTCTACACCACCGGTTTTCCGGCATTGCTGCGCGGGGCGCCCGACATGAATTCGCTGGTGGCGGTCGGCACCCTGGCCGCCTACGCGTACTCGGTGGTCGCCACCTTTGCGCCCGGGCTGTTGCCGGCGGGCACGGTCAACGTCTACTACGAAGCCGCCGCCGTCATCGTGGCCCTGATCCTGCTCGGGCGCTACATGGAGGCGCGCGCCAAGGGCCGCACTTCGGAGGCGATCAAGCGCCTGGTCGGCCTGCAGGCCCGGGTGGCGCATGTGCTGCGCGACGGGCGCATGGTCGATGTGCCGATCGACGAAGTCGTGGCCGGCGACATGGTCGAAGTACGACCCGGCGAACAGGTACCCGTGGATGGCGAGCTCGTCGAGGGCCGCAGTTTCGTTGATGAATCCATGATCACCGGCGAGCCGGTCCCGGTCGAGAAGACGTCCGGGAGCGAGGTCGTCGGCGGTACCGTCAACCAGCAGGGCGCGTTCACGCTGCGGGCCACCGCGGTGGGCGGACAGACCGTGCTCGCGCAGATCATCCGCCTGGTGGAGCAGGCGCAAGGCTCGAAGCTGCCGATCCAGGCCGTGGTCGACAAGGTGACGCTCTGGTTCGTGCCGGCGGTGATGACCGCCGCCCTGCTGACCTTCCTCGTCTGGCTGGTGTTCGGTCCGTCGCCGGCGCTCACGTTCGCGCTCGTCAATGCCGTGGCGGTGCTCATCATCGCCTGCCCCTGCGCGATGGGCCTCGCCA
>JBAYRO010000206.1:0-2533 GCA_041676645.1 Burkholderiaceae bacterium
GCTCGCGGAAAAGCCGAACACCGCGTTCGCGAAGTTCGGCAGGATAGGCGGGGGTATATCTCTTCTGGTTCATAGGACTCACCCTTCGAGTGTTCTACTCTCCGGTAAACCCGGGGCAGTTCATAGGGCGCTTCGCTCTCGGAGGCCGAGATCAGCCGGGAGAAGAAGGAGGCGAACCGGTTGGAAAGGAACCCGTAAAGCGAGGCACCGGGCCGCTTGCCGTATTTGGCGTTATAGTCGAGGCTGGCCTCGCCGCGACCACCAGCGGGGAAGAACTGTCCATCGGACGAGGATACATGGCCATCGCCCCATATCGCCGCGAACGGATGGGCCTGCTGCGCATCGACCAGCACGGCGGTTGCCGTCGCATAGGTTTCGGGGCGAAGGTGGCGATCGATCATCAGCATCATCTGATGGATGGTGACGCCGCGCGAGCTCTCCGCCATGCGCTCGGCCCCGGCATTGGTCGCATCGGCGAGGATGGCGGCCATCAACGCGGCTTCGTCGCCCGCGGTTTCTCCGCTGCGATAATGGGTGAAGCTGTCGAGAAAACCAGTCCAGCGGTGCACTTCGGCGAGCAGGCTGGTGATCCTGACGCGGGGCACGAGAGTATAAAGACGACGGCTGAGCGCGTTGATCCGGTCACGCTCATCCTCGCCGATCGGGCTGATCGAAAGCCCCTTGTCGGTAAGGGTGGCGTCAGGGATCGCATCGGCCGCCGCCGCCTGCGCGATTGCCTTCAGCCGGGCATCGAGCGTCACGGTACGCTCCTTGCGCCATGCATCGAAGCTGTCCGGTACGGCGAGCCCCAGGCGACCCTCGGCTCGCATCAGGTTGAAGGTCGGCCGCGGCAGGAGATAATCCTCGAAGCTGCGCCAGGCGCGGCTACCCTCGACCCAGATGTCGCCGGCACGCAACCGGTCGCGCAGATAGACAAGAACCGCGACCTCCCAGGCGCGGACATCGAGATCGCCGCTCCCTGAGCGAACCCGGCGTCTCCATTTGCGGGTTAGAAAGGACAGCGGCACCGTCTTCGGCAGCCTGCCGCCCCCATACACCGCCCGCAGCAGCTCGATCGACGCAAGGATCTGATCGGTCGGGCGGAACGACCGGAAGCTGAACGCCGCGAACACGAGCCTGGCGACGGCACGCAACGATCTCTGGCGATCGACCAGCTCGTCGAACTCGTCGTGCCGGTCGGGATGAACGAGACCCGAGGCGACCGCGACACTGGTCTCCAGCACCTCCCATCCGAGTGTGCTGGTGACCGCCGCGGAGAGATCAGCGCCGCTCGCGCGCGCCGCTAGTAGCGCTTGGCCGAGCCGCACATGGTCCACCGCGACACGGGCCAGGATATCGGCCTCGCGCAGGCGTCGCTCGGTGCGGCTCCACTCCGCCTTACGCCGGGCGGTGCCGAGCAGCCTGCCGAACAGGTCGATCGCCAGATCGGTCAGCGCGGCCTGGCGCTCGATCACGAACGCGGTCAGCGTCGCATAGCGGCGATCGGCAGAGAAGCGCTGCATCGCGCGGGCGTGAAGGATCCGCGCTTCCCTGGCGATGACGCCGTAGCGGTTGGCGTGGATCGTCTTTCGCCGTTCGTCGGTGATGCCTGCGCGGCGCACGACCTCGAGCCGGGCGATCACCGCCTTGAGGCTCTTCGGTCTGGCGCCTTCGGGCGCATCGGCGATCCAGCCGAGCAGGGTTCGTTCTCCGCTCCGCTCGCTGAGCAGCTCGTCCAGGCTGGCGAGCGTGGCCGGAGCAAGTCCGGCGATCAGGTGCCGATACGCCTGTCGTCGCGCCATGGCGCGACCGGCCAGCGCAAGTCGCTCGACCAGGCCCGCGCCCGGGACGACGATGCGCGCGGCCTTCAGCGCGTCGATCACGGCGAGTACGATCGGTTCACCCTTTTCCGTGGCGACAGCACCTGTCGCCGCCGCGCGGATGCACAATCGGTAATCCCGCTCGCGCATCGTGCGCAGGTCCAGGTGGGCCACGATCTCGGCCAGGTGCTCGCGGCGGGTCTCGTCACGCCGGGCGTAAAGCTCGAACACGACCGGATCGATGCCGATCTGGTCGGCGACCGTATCCAGGACGGCAGCCGGGATCGTCTCGCCCGAGCGCAACGGCCGCCCGAGATCGCGCACCAGCGCCAGCTGCACCGCAAAGCCCAGCCGGTTGTGCGATCGGCGACGACGCCTGGCGAAGGCGACGTCCTCCGGCGTGAGCGCATAGCGCGCCAGCGCCTCTTCGTGGGTGTCGGGAGGCCCGAACAGGACCGCTCGCGCCTGAGCGTCCAGGAAGGCCATGCCCGCGATCCGCTCCTTCAGCCGGGCTTGTCGGCCGTCCCGGCCCCAGCCCATCCGGTCCGCTTCAGCATGTCGATCAATGTCGAGCGCGGCACCTTGAAGCTGAAGCTCAAGGGCCGCCCGTCCGCATCGCTGACGGCATGCAACTTGGTGTTCATGCCGCCTTTCGTGCGGCCGATCAGGCGGCCGAGATCCCCTTTATGGATGGCTCGCCCCTTATCTGAACC